>CACXUB010000080.1 GCA_902770735.1 uncultured Bacteroidota bacterium
TGTCGAAATTGTCGCACAAGAAACCTTGTTCCGGATGGGCACTCCAAGTCGAGCCGTCCGACTCCATGATTTGGTAAAACCGCCACTTGATGCCTTTGTCGTCCGAATCCGTAAAACTCGCTGTAAAATTTCCAGTAATCCACTGTGTTGCAGACATCTCAATGGTCGTCTGCGGGATAGCGTTATCCGTCATCGGTTCAAGCGGATCTGGTTCCCAATCGTTGATGATTTCACCGTCATCTTCATCGTCGTCTCCGGAGCTATCATTTCCGGGATCGTCGTTTCCCGGATCCGGGTCGTCATCCTCGCTATCAGGCGGGTTTACGCTGCCGTTCACCGCCTGCCAAGTTGCACTCCAACCTGTCGCTGTCGTGGCGCAGTCGGAGCGGAACTCGACCAACAGATGGTCACCCGCAGCCGCCACGCGACCGGGAGACTGCGTGTTCCACCGACCGATCAAAGGCGAGAACACCGTACCCCCATTGTAAATCCACATAAAGTCATAGTCTGCTTCCAAGTTGAAACTCTGGAAGTTCAAGACGATGCTGTCCGCACCGGGCACATGAATGTGGAACAACCGTCGCTCGTCGTTCCCGTAATCTCCGGAAATCCCACCGGAATCCGTGAACGTCCCCGTCTCCGATGTGACGAGCGTTTCAGATGGTGTATCGTTGATGAGTTTATAGTACAGATTCCAGTTCCAGTAATGGCCCGGGTCGGTGTGTGTCTGGCTCGGATAGTGCTGATGGCCTCGGATATGCGTGCACGCCGTGGCGCCGCCCAAACTGTGAACACCGTAGTTCAACACCGTACCGTCATCCAACGTATCGCGGTAGAACACCCTGTGCGGCTTGATATTCGGTCGTCGCGAACAAATGTTCTTCACCAAATTTGCGGACGATTGGTACATATTCATGGTGAAGTAAGAATAGATGTTGCCGTACGCTTCGTGCTCGATGCCGATGGTGTAGCTGTTGGCGACCCCGACATGCCACGCCTTGTCGGCCTCGGGCACCATCTGGGCGACCTGCCCGTCCACGGAACGGATCACATAATGGGCGGACACACTGGCGCTGCAGTTCTGGAACCATGCGATGGCACCGGAATACGTACCCTGTGTGTAATGGATGGTGACCGAGGAGACCGTCGTCCCTCCCCTACCCGATGAGTAGTTACAGGAAGCGGCCGGCACGAACACGGCGTTCGGATAGTCTGGGGCAGTGCTCGGAGAACGGCTGTTGCGTACCGGAGCGACCTCCGCCCTGTCACTTTTCAGCCGGAAATACTCGTCGCCGAAAAGACCGTTGAAATCGACCGTTCGGGGCGGTGCGCCGCACGGGGCGTACTCCTCCCGGTCAAGGAAATAGTAGATCATGTAGAGGAAGCTGTTCAGGGCAAAGTCATCCTCGCCTTCCCGGGGCACTGGAAGTTCGCAAAGGTCCACGAAAATGCGTTTGTACTGTTCCAACGAGTCGCCATAGAGGCCGTAACGTTCCTGCAGCTGGGCAAAAGCGCAGGCGTACGCCTTCACGGCAGAACCCGGCTGCCAGAGTATCGCATCCAACGGGTAAGGGGTCATCGCGGCCAGACGACGGGCATTCTCCCTGAACACACCCTTTCCGTGAAGCGTGAGCCCCATCACAGAATAGATTCGCGGCATCTCCGACATCTCCACCTCCAACGTGTCCATCTGGATGTTGGGAGCAAAACGGGTGTACTGGAACGCCACCGCCTCCAACACACCTCGCGGAACCGTCGGATAATCCCGGTAAGCATCGTCAAACCACTGGCTGACATCTTGGTACTGTCTGTACAGCAGTGCATTGATCCGTTGGTCATACTCCCGCTTATAGCGGGAAAAATCATCCCACTGCTGTGCGGGCGAATGGACCGCCATCAGCTGAAACAGCAGCATTAAAAGCAACAATTGTACTTTGTTTTTCATTGTTTAAGGATTAGGTTAAAAATTTTGTTTTTGTCATGGCAAAGATACAACGGGAAAACGCGCTTGTCAAGAGGCAAACGCATTTTTAACAACAATTAACGCCAAAAACATTCATTTAGCTACAAAGCAGCCACTTAGACCATACTTCAAAAGCCAATAAATGCAATGTTTATATTAAAAAAACTTAAAATTTAGAAATTTTCAAAACGCCAAACAAGACTCCGAAGAAAAAGGAGTCTCTGATTTCGCGCAAAAAATAGGTTTCAGGTACAAAAACGAACAGGGAGAGGTCGCGAACACGGGAGGCCAAGGCGGGCTCAACCTAAAACAGCATCTACAGTTCCTCCCAGAACTCGCCCCCTTTTATGTTCAGTTTCGTGGGATCGAAGCGTGGTTCTTCGCCGTCCTTCTTCGCCCGTTCGTAGTCGCGGAGAGCCTGCAACGCTTTCGGGGAAAGCAACAAGATGGCCACCAGGTTGATCCATGCCATAGTCCCCACCCCGATGTCGCCCAGCGTCCAGGTAACGCCGCTGGTGGTCAAGGAACCGATGAAAACGGCGATGACAGTGCAAATGCGCAGAACCCAAATGACAACTTTCTCGTTACGATCATCTCCAAAGGCCATATCGGCGCGTTCCATTTCCCCCTTCGCTTTTTCAAAGTCCTCAACCTCACGGTTTTTCTTCCGCATTTTGCGCAGACTGTTCCTGCGGAAACGGCTGAAAAGATACACCAGATTGGTCTCCGCATAGTAATAGTAGGCCATAATGGTGGTGAAAGCGAAGAAGAAAAGGGCTATGGAAACAATGCTTCCGGCTGCGCGACTGCCTATGACAGTACCGATGGCTTCAATCGTGTAGAAGACACCGGGTTCGCCGTCCGGGGCACCGGGATTCTGCTGCAGATAGGAGACTGTAGCCTCGCCTGCGGACGTCACTTGCACGCTGTCCAGGATATTGTAAGTTTGACACGCGAGGATCATCATGGCTGTGGCGGTGCAGACCAGCAACGTGTCGATATAGACGGAAAAAGCCTGCACAAGGCCCTGTTTGACGGGATGGCTCACTTTGGCGGCAGCAGCCACAATGGGACCCGTGCCCTGTCCTGCCTCGTTGGAATATATGCCGCGCTTCACGCCCCAGGAGATCGTGCTGCCGAGGATGGCGGCGCCCACCTGATGCATCCCGACCGCACCTCGCAACATGTCGAGAAAAACACCCGGAACCAATTTATAATGCGCAACGAGCACCACGACGGAAAGCAGGATATAGAGAATCGCCATGAACGGGGCAACGACCTGCGCGACGTTGGCGATACGCTTCACGCCACCGATGATGACCAACGCAATGAGAGACGCCACCACAAGACCCACCACCCAAGGTTGAACGCCGAAAGACTGCGACATGGAGAGCGAGATGCCGTTGCACTGCACCGGCGGCAGGAACAGGCCGCAGGAGACGGCGGTGACAACCGCGAACACGCAACCGAAGAAGGTGCTGTGCAACCCTTTTTCTATATAATAGGCCGGCCCGCCCCGGTACTGGCCGTGATGGTTCTCCTTGAAGATCTGGGCGAGCGTGGCCTCCACGAATGCGCTGCCCGCTCCGAAGAAGGCGATGACCCACATCCAGACGATGGCGCCAGGACCTCCGAATCCGATGGCCGTGGCCACCCCCACGATGTTGCCCGTGCCCACACGCCCCGACAACGCCATCGCGAAAGCCTGGAACGAGGTGATGCCCGTCTTCTGGTTCTTGTCCGTACTGAACAGCAGCCGACACATCTCACCAAGCCTGCGCACCTGCACGAAACGCGTGCGCAACGAGAAATAGAGCGCCGTCAGCAGGCACAGTCCCACCAGGGCCGGGCTCCACACCCAGCTGTTGAGGGTCTCCACAACGGAGACGGCACGCGAAATTTCCAACAATACCATACGTTCGCAAAAAATGTTCGTGGCAGGAGAAAATCAGCAGAAAACACATCCTGATATCACTCCTCGTTCAGTCGGCAAAGATACTTTTTTTATATACAACACCGAAAAAAATCATCCGCATATACTAAAATAAGCGAAAAAATGTTTTTGTCAGATATATCCAAAAATATTATCTTTGCAGGTTAAAAATTTTGGCTATGGAAGAGGAAGTCAAAAAATGCGTTTCCCTGTTGAAAGAGGGCAAAGTGATTTTGTATCCCACTGATACAGTGTGGGGTATAGGCTGCGATGCTACCTGCGAAGAAGCGATCATGCGCATCTATCGCATCAAGCAACGCAACGAGAAAAAGAGCATGATCATCCTGTTGGATTCCATGCAACGGCTGCCGATGTACGTGAAGAAGATCCCGCTCATCGCGTGGGATCTGCTGGCGCATGTCACCCGTCCTACAACTTTCATCTATCAATCCGCCTACAACCTGCCCGAGAAGCTGATCCACGAAGACGGCACCATTGCCATCCGCATCGTGCAAAACGAGTTCTGCCGCAAAGTGATCCGCGAACTGGGACACCCGCTGATCTCCACTTCCGCCAACATCGCCGGAGACCCCACACCGCAAACCTTTGACAAAATCTCGCAAGAGATTGTCAATCAGATGGATTACGTGGTATCGAAAGAGCAATCCACGTCCGTGGAGTTCAAGCCCTCGCGACTCATCAAATTCCTCGACGACTACAATTTCACCATCATCCGCGACTAAATCATGGAAAGAATCGCCGTATATGCCGGGTCTTTCTGCCCGTTCACCAAAGGTCATGAAGACATCGTGGCCAAAGCCCTGCTGCTTTTCGACAAAATCATCATCGGCATCGGCTACAACCGGGACAAAAAGGATTTGTTTGACGAACTCAAGCGCCAGACGTGGGTGAAAAACATCTACAAAGGAAACCCCAAAATCGAAGTCATCTCCTATTCCGGGCTGACCATTGAATTGTGCCGTCACAAAAACGCGAAATACCTCATCCGAGGGGTGCGCAACGCCAAAGACTTCGCCGCCGAGCAGGAGTTGGCCGAAATCAACAAACGACTCGCCCCCGAAATCGAAACGGTACTGTTTTTCGCGTCACCGGAATTGCGCATGGTCTCCTCCTCATTGGTACGCGAACTTTGGTACTACGGCGAGGACTACACTCCCTTTGTCTCATACGAACTGCCTGAAAACTAACCTTCCATGAATCATCTGCGCCGTCACATCCTCCTCACCTTCTGCCTGTTGACCGCACTCGCGGGACAAGCGCAGACGCCCGTGACCATCACCGGCACCGCGACTTTCGCCGCCGGGGAGGAAGTCCGGCTGTTGGTCTTCAACGACCTGCTGAACGGCATCGCCGACGTCGCCGCGACGGACATCATCGACAAGCACGGCCGTTTCTCCCTGAAATACAACACCAACGACATCCAGCTCGCGCAGCTGGCCATCCGCACCTCCAAGGCCGAGTTTTTCATCGTGCCCGCCAACAGCTACAATTTCACCGTTTCGATGGACAGCACCCTGTACCAGCTCATCAACCCCGAAAAATACGGCGGATTCCTCCAAATCGAGAACGACCGGCACGACACCGCCGACCTCAACTACAAAATCAACCGGTTCTCGGAATTCTTCAACAGAGTCTCCGACTTCTACTCCTATCCGATGATCTACGGCTCGGAAGGGAACATCTTCGACACCGTGCGCGACATCATCGCCGAACAGTATGATTTCCAATATGTTCCGACTAATTTCTACCAATCATACGGTTTCTACACGTTGGGGGAGATCGACCTGCTGCAATACCGCAAAAAACCGATTTACATTTATCAGAAATACTTCGACAACGACTATATCCTCTACAACAATCCGGCTTACATGTCGCTTTTCAACCAATTTTACGAAGGCTATCTGTATTATTCGCCGTATATCAGCAAAGAGACCCTCGACCGGACCATCAACGAGAATCCCGACTACCCCACCCTCTTCAACGAGGTGGGCCACGACCCGAAACTCGCTAATGCACGCCTTCGTGAACTGGTGATTATCAAGAACTTGATAGAATTTCTGGACAATGAGGAGTTCGACAGGGGCAACATCATCAAACTTCTCGACTACATCCGTCAAGCCACCTCTTTCGAAAAGCACGCAGATCTGATAACCAGCAAGTTAACAACACTGAAAAAAAATCTCACACTCCCTGACGAACTCACTTTCCTGAACGAGAAAGGGCGCAAAGTGACCCTTAAACAATACGAAGGGAAACCCGTCTATTTGCAGGTTTTCGGGACCGACTGCATCAGCTGTATTCGGGAAATGATGATAATCAAAGAGTTGCATAACAAATACCAAGACAAAGTCCAGTTCGTGAGTTTGTGCGTGGACATGTCGAAGGAGCGCTACCAGGATTTCGTGAAACGGTTCGGGGAGCAGTTCGACTGGCCCGTGCTCTATTTCAACGAGCAATATGACTGGCTTTTGATGAACGGTGTGGAGACACTTCCCGACCATCTCTTCTTCAACGGGAGCGGCCGCTTGGTGATGCGCTATCCGCCTGCCCCGGAACACGGTCTGCCTGAGTACATGCAGATTCACTTCTCCACTGAACAGGAAGAGGACCAGAACCCGCTATTTTACAATCGAAACAAACAATAAAAACATTCGAATATGAAAAAGAATTTCATCATCATCTTTTGCATGATATTGAGTATCAATGTTTTCGCGCAAGAATCGAAAGACAAGCACCTTGCCAAACTGCCCGCCGTGGAAATCCAGGATCTGAACGGCAACGCCTTTAACACCGCCGACATCCAAAATGACGGGAAACCCGTGATCGTGAGCCTTTGGGCGACTTGGTGCAAGCCCTGCATCGCCGAATTGCTGGCCATCGCCGACGAATACGAGGATTGGGTGGAGGAAACCGGCGTGAAACTCTATGCCATCTCCATCGACGACGCCAAAACTTCCGCACGAGTAGCGCCGTTCGTGAAAGGCAAAAACTGGGAATACACGGTGCTGTTGGATGTCAACTCCGACTTCAAACGTGCCATGAACGTCAACGACGTGCCGTTCATGTGTATCCTGAACGGCGACGGCGAGATTGTGTGGCAGCACACTTCATACGCGCCCGGCAGCGAGGAAGAGGTATATGAAATCATCAAATCCTTAGTCAAAAAATAACATCCACTATATCATAACTTTATGATTTTCAATTCTATAAAACGATTTCTATTCGCTTCGGGCCTGCTCTTTTGCTGTATTTACGCCCAAGCACAGCACCAAATCGGCAACAGTCGTATTAGCGGCGACTTCGGATTCAACGGCATGTATTACATTCCGGATTCCATCATCGGTGCCGAGCCGGTGGACTCCAAGGTACGCGGCAACGCCTTCCTTAATATATTATATAGTAACGGTGGATTTTCGGCCGGCGCGAGATATGAATTCTACATGTTCCCGCTCATCGATTTCGACAAAATCGGGTACAAAGGACAAGGCATCCGGTATTTCTTCGCCGAATACACCAACAAATTCATTTCGGTGACGGCGGGCAACTACTACGAGCAATTCGGCAACGGGCTGACCCTTCGCGCCTACGAAGACCGCCAGCTCGGCATCGACAACAGTCTGTTGGGTGCGCGTATAAAACTCACCCCCTACAAGGGCATTTACCTCAAGGGCATCTGGGGCATGGAGCGCCGCAATTTCGACTCCTACCTCGACCGGCACGATTTCGTGAGCGGCAGCGACCTGGAGCTTTCCTTCGGCGAGATGTTCCCGGTAATCCAAGAGAAGGGTTTCACCGCACGCGTAGGAGCCAGCTTCGTGAGCAAATTCGAGCAGCCCGACCAGAACCATATCTTCACCCTACATCCGGGAACGGATTCCGCCATGCAGGCCATCATCCCGTCGGACAAATGGCCCAAAAACGTGGCTACCTGGGCGACACGGATGACGTTTGGCTACAAGGATTTCCGTTTGGACGGGGAATATGCACGAAAAATCAATGACCCGAACATCAGCAACGGCTATATCTACAAACCGGGCGAATCGTTCTTCCTGTCAGCGACTTACGCGCGTAAGGGACTCGGCATCGCCGCCTCGTTCATCCGTGCCGACAACATGGAATTCCGCTCGCAGCGGTCGGAGAACAGCAACTCGCTTCTCATGGTCAACTGCATCCCAGCCATCAACCGGCAGTACTCCTACCAGCTGATCGGCGACTACAGCTACGCCAGCCAGCCCAACAGCCAAATCGGGGCGCAATTGCAGGTCAACTACCAGATTCCCAAGAAGTCGGTCCTCGGCGGAAAATACGGCACCGACCTCACCTTCAACTACTCGCGGTTCCACGACATCGAGCGACAGCTTGTGCCCGAAGCCATCGAAAACGGCACCATGACCGGCACCACCGGCTACACCTCGTCGTTCTTCAAGTTCGGTCCCAACCTGCTTTACCAGGACATCGGACTGGAAATCAGCCACCGCTTCAACAACAAAAAGTGGAAATGGATTTTGGCTTACAACTACATCACCTATAACCTCGAGATCCTGCAAGGCCATGCCGGCATGATGCGTGGTCACCTGGTGGCTTCCGACCTCTCCTACAAAATCACGCCCAAGCACGCGCTACGCCTCGAACTGCAGCACCTTTACACGAAAGATGACGACGGAAGCAGCATTTACGGCATGTTGGAATACTCCTTCAGCCCGAACTGGTTTGTCTCCATTGGCGACGACTGGAACTACGGCAACCCGTTAGAGGGGCATAAGACGCACTACTACAACATCTCCTGCGCCTACGTGTGGAACACCACGCGTATAGCCCTGAATTTCGGCAAGACCAAGGAAGGTATCCTCTGCGTCGGCGGTGTCTGCCGCGCTGTGCCCGCCTCCTTCGGCGCCGGCCTGTCCGTCACGACCTCTTTTTAACCCTAAAACCCATCCAATATGAAAAAAATCACAAAAAGGATTTTAAGGACGTTCTTACTCCTGTCCCTGCTGACCATCGGAACCGGAAACCTCTGCTTCGCACAGAGCGACAATGACGATAGTTTAACGCCAGAGGAACTCGAAGTCCTCGAATCGATGAATCCGGTTGATGTGTTGAAACTCGGGATACAGGCTGCCAACTCGGAATGCCCCTTTGAGATCGACGAGGGCATGGTGTGCACGAAAATCATCATGGAAAAGAAAAATGTCATGTACTACGTCGAATGCGACGAGATTCTCTTCGACATATCCACACTTTCCGATGCCTCTGACCTTTTAAAGGCCATCCTCGTTGAGGAGTTCAACAACACTGAAGACCCTGACATTGCCATGTTCAGAAACATGTGCAAAAAAGCCGGATATGGCATCGGATACTGTTTTGTCGGGAACAAATCCCAAAAAAAGGTGAAAGCCGCCCTGTCCGCCAAAGAGCTGAAATAGACATTTACCTCAACGAATTCCATTCAGGATCAACATCATAAGACTTGAACAAACCAAAGGGGAATCGGGTGCAACCACCATCACCGCACGCGGTTCCCTTTTTTGCCTATTGTCGATTGCATTTTCAAAAAAAAATTATACCTTTGCGACCGTTTACCCACAAACGATATTCACCGATAAGTATTTGAAATACAATTCAATATGAAGATAATCAACACCGTAGAGAAACTGATGGAAACCGCCGTGCGCGAACGTGCCGCCGGCAAGAGCATCGGCATGGTACCCACCATGGGTGCCCTTCATGAAGGTCACCTTTCGCTCATCCGCC
>CACXUB010000081.1:0-2965 GCA_902770735.1 uncultured Bacteroidota bacterium
GAGGAGAGCGCCCGCAAGCAGGCCAAGGAAATCGCCAAGATCAACGAGAGCAACGTGGAAAAAGCCACGCTCGGCGACCTCAACATCCTGCAATCCCTGAAAGAAGACCTCGAAAAAGAAGGCAAATAATCGTTCAGGATTTTGAATTCGAAAAGGCGGTCATGACAATTGACCGCCTTTTTTTTGTATTTTTGCTGCCTAAAACTGATGAAATGAAAAAAAAGACTGCCTTTGCAAAAAAACTTCTCGCGACGCTGCTGGTCTGCCTGTCCGTCGCCCTGTTCCCGTCATGCGACAAAGAGGGAGCGGCCATCCACCGGATGTGCAGGGAAATCCACTCGCAATATCCGCAAGCCACCCTGCAGGACGTCTATAAGACCTGCTACCAAGACTATTTCGGGGCGGAGCACCTGGTGACCGACACCGCCGCCGCCCGCTTTTATCTCCACCAAGAAATCGAAGAATGCCGCGGCACCGACATGAGTGCGATGCCTACGGAAGAGCCGACAGGCTTCAGACATCGTTTCTCAAGGGTGAACTTGTCAAATGTCACCAACGGAGAACTAACTGAAGAACAGATACTTGCAGATTTTCTCAATGCGGCCGACAAAGACAATGCCTACGGTGACGACTGGCAGGGCGAATGGGACAAAATCGCCACCATCGCGTTGGAAGTCAACCCGGATTGGGCCGACACCGCCTTGCAGGCCGAACTGCAGGATGCGGCGCGAGGCAACCACCCCGTACGGCACAGCGACGCCTTCCGCAACGCCTACAACCCGCACTACCGCATTGTCAAACGGTAACCATGACCACGGATGACCTCTTTTCTGGACTCCCGCAAAGAATTTTTTTTCTCTTTATTGTTTGAAGACCATATTTTTTTTACTTTTGCAAATCCATTGCGGACGCGTGAAACATCCGCAGACTCTTAGAAGAACCAAACATGTCTAAAGATTATTCATCATTCGGCGCAGCGTATCGGGATTTCAAGGTCAAGGAAGAGGTATATGTACCTGAACCGCCAGAGGAATTCTCCGGAGACAATCCGTTCACGAAAATGGCTCCCATACGCGGGGAACTCAAGGACATAAAATTTGACGGAACCTACACGTATCTTGATAAATCATTGAAATTCAAGATAATGCACATTCTGATTTATCTTACCACCTGGCTCTTGGCTTTCCCCTTGAACAGGATCCGGTTTGGACTCAGAATAGAAGGCCGCGAGAAAATACGCCGGAACCGCAAACTCTTTGCCAACGGCATGATGACCGTCTGCAACCATGTTCACCGTTGGGACATGATCTGCGTGCTGCAGGCGATGCGCTACCGTATGGCGTGGATTCCCATGTACGCGCAGCCGTTCCGAGGCAAAGACGGTTATCTGATGAAATACATCGGCGGCCTTGCCATCCCCGATGAACACAGCGGACTCAGGAAGTTCGACAAGGCCCTGAATGAGCTGCATGCCGGCAAAAAGTGGTTCCACATTTTCCCCGAAAGCTGCAGCTGGCGGTTCTACGCCCCGCTCCGGCCGTTCAAGATAGGCGCCTTCAACATGGCCTACCGATTCGCCATCCCCGTCGTCCCCTTGATGATCTCATTCAGGCCCCGCACCGGATGGCGCAAGCTCTTCGGCAACAGGGAGCCGCTGATCACCATTCGCGTGGGCGACCCTATTCTACCCGACCTCAACGCGCCACGGAAAGAGGAGGCGGCGCGTATGCGTGACACGGCGCACAAGACTATGCTCGACATGGCCGGCATCGTTTCCAACCCATGGCCATCCACTATTGATTGACAAATCCCTTCATTATGAATACAATAATCGACCCCGTACCCGTTGAACTGATCAAAGCGGAACTCACCAAATCCAAGAAACTGGAGGACACCAACAAAGGGCATAACGAGCTCTACATCGTTACCTGGCAGGACTCCCCAAATGTCGTCACTGAAATCGGCCGGCTGCGCGAGCTGACCTTCCGGGAGGCCGGCGGCTCCACAGGCAACGCCATCGATCTCGACGAATATGACAAGATGGAAAAACCCTATAAGCAGCTGATCGTCTGGGATCCGGATAACGAGGCTATTATCGGTGGCTATCGTTTCCTTTTCGGTTCGGATGCGATGTTCGACGAAAATGGTCAACCGATTCTGGCAAGCTCCCACCAGTTCCGCTTTTCCCAGAAGTTCATCGACGAATACCTTCCGCATGTCATAGAACTGGGACGCAATTTCGTGGCTCCTGAATATCAGAGCTCCAAGGCCGGCGCCAAATCCATATTTGCCTTCGACAACTTGTGGGATGGCCTTGTGGCCATTATCATGAAACACCCGGACCTGCTCTACTTCTTTGGAAAAATCACCATATATCCTTCATACGACTATATTACCAAAGATTTGATATACCATTTCTTATGGAAGCATTATGGCGACAAGGATGAACTGGTACGCCCGTGGGACGACCAGTTGATAATGCCCGGTTCCGACCCCGAATTGATGAATCTGGTGGTGAACAAGGATGACCTGTTGGAAGATTACAAACTGCTTAAAGGTGCGGCCAGAATGAGAGGGGTGAACGTCCCGCCAAATGTGACGGCATACATCTCCATCACCTCCGAGATGCTCATGTTCGGCACGGCGGTGAACCACTTGATGCACAACATCGAGGACACGGCGGTGTTGATTCCGTTCGATGATATTTACCATGACAAAAAGAGCCGCCATATAGGAGCATATCTTCGGTTTTCCGACTCAAAAAGGCGCAGGAAAGAGTCTCCTGACACCCCTAAAACGGAAAATGAAATGATTGAAGAGTGGCTGATTAAGCGAAACCGAAAGGTACGTCGCATGCTAAAAAAAATCGGCCGGTCGATTTAGGTTGTGGAAATCTTACAATGAGTATCTTTGCGTTTTCAAAAATTCTGATGTTATTATGAGCAATCCCCTTTTCAACATCCAA
>CACXUB010000081.1:3019-12681 GCA_902770735.1 uncultured Bacteroidota bacterium
GGCTGCCGATTTCGAGCTGTTCAAGCACTTTGGCTTCCAGAGCGGTCGCGAAGTCGATAAGTTCGCCGACTTCAAGGACTGCCGCCGTGTCGCGAACGGCACATTAGCCGTCACTCGCGGCACCAACGCTTTTATCTCCGTCGAGGTGGAGCAGGTCGTCGATCTCGGCTCTCACGTCCTCTTCATCGGGCCCGTCGCAGAAGCGGAAGTGCTCAACGAGGTGCCTTCCGCCACGTATAGCTACTACATGGAGCACATCAAGCCGAAGCCGCAACCTGTGGGGCAGACCACCGAGGGCAAGACCGTCTGGCGCTGTGTCATCTGCGGCTACGAGTATGTAGGCGAGGAACTTCCGGAGGACTTCATCTGTCCCATCTGCAAACATCCCGCCTCGGATTTCGAGAAGGTTGTCGTGGAAGCCAATGCGCCCGCGAGTACAAGCAAGTATGCCGGCACGCGCACAGAGAAGAACTTGGAGGCCGCTTTTGCCGGCGAGAGCATGGCCCGCAACAAATACACCTACTACGCCTCCGTGGCCCAGCGGAACGGCTACGAGCAAATTGCCGCCCTCTTCCTGAAGACCGCCGACAACGAGCGCGAGCACGCCAAGCTCTGGTTCAACCATCTGGGCGGCGTAGGCACGACCGCCGAAAACCTGCTGCACGCCGCCGAAGGCGAGAACTACGAGTGGACGGACATGTACGACAAGTTCGCCCGCGAAGCCGACGAGGAGGGATTCCACGAGCTGGCCGAGCAGTTCCGGGCCGTCGCGGCCATCGAGAAGCACCACGAGGAGCGCTACCGTGCCCTGTTGCACAACGTGGAGGCCGCAGAGGTCTTCCGCAAGAGCGGTGTCAGCATCTGGGAGTGCCGCAACTGTGGTCACATCGTGATCGGCACTGAAGCCCCCAAGGTCTGCCCCGTCTGTTTCTACGCCCAGGGCTGGTTCGAGATCAACGCGGAGAACTACTAACCAGTAAACTGCTCAAAAGGCATGAGAAAGGCCCTTCTTGTCCTCATCACCTTCCTCTTGACCGTCAGCGTGCAAGCGCAGCAGCGCGACCGGTTAGGGGAGCTTGACGTGGTGTGCCGCAACGAATTCCACAACACCTTGCAAACCGGCGATCTCTTGTTCCTGAACAACAACCGCTCGGACATGGAGAAAGCCATCTCGGCCAGCACAGGCGAATACACCCACGTGGCCTTGGTGGAACGCGACAGCGCTGACGACGTGTGGGTCATCGAGGCCTCGCCAAAGTACGGCGTGCAGCGAATACCCTACAGCCAATTCGAAAGGGAAAACAATCTCGGATTCTTCCGAGGGAATATCGACATCTACCGTCTCTCCGTACCTTTCGACACCGCTGCGGTCATCGCCCGTGCCAGGAGCCTCGTCGGGAAGCCCTACGACAACGCCTTTCTGCCCGACAACGACGCCTATTACTGTTCGGAACTCATCCAGGTGGCCTTCGGCGACATTTTCCCGACGAAGCCAATGAACTGGCGCGATGATGAAGGAAATTTGCCCGAATATTGGATAAAGCATTTTGAAGAGCTCGGATTACCCGTCCCTGAAGGTGTTCCCGGCACCAACCCTACAGACATGAGCCGGTCGCCGCTGTTGAAAATGTTGAAATAGCAAAGAATTTACCCCTTGGGCTGTAAACTCCGCCGGTACTCGCTGGGCGACTGACCGAGATGCTTGGTGCAGTAGCGGCTGAAGTAGCTTAGCGAGGTGAAGTTCATCCGGTCGGCAATCTGCGTGAGCGAGAGCCGTTCATCATCGAGATATTTTTTCAGGATGGATACCGTGTGGCGGTCGATGAAGCTGCTGACGCTGTGACCGGTGACGCGCTTGACAGTGGCGGAGAGATATTTCGGCGACACATGCAGCCGCTCGGCATAGTAACTCACCTCGCGCTCGGTGCGGCTGATGCCCGTGGAAAGCAAGTCCATCAGCTGCTTGACGATATAGGCCGTGCGGTCGCTGTGGGTGTCGGTGGCCTCGCGCCGGGCGTGAAGCTCGAAGATGTCGTATATCATCGTCAGACAGAGGCTCCCCATCATCTCGCGGTAGAAAAGCAAGTGGCGGTCGTCGAGGCGGTCGCGCAGGCGGTGGAGGTCCTCTAGCAGGATTTCCGACTGACGGTCATCGACCTTGATGACGGGGTTCTGGTTAAGACTGATGCTGCCCCCGATGCTGTAGTTGTTCGACGGCAGCAGTCCGCCAAGGAACTTGTTGTCGGCGGCGAACCACTCGACCTGCATTCCCGGTGCGGCGGCAAGGTTCTTCGCTCGGCTCGGGTTCGGCATCACCACCAGGTCGTTTTTCACGATGTGGTAGCATTTCTCGTTGAACACGAAACTCCCTTCGCCAGCAGTGCAGAGTAAGTGCATGCAGGTGTGGCTCAGTTCCGGTGCGTTCATGCCGAGGAAATCGGTGGAATAGAGGAAATCAATTTTCATAACGCGAATAACATTATACTTTAATATGAATTATCGTAAATCTCACATGAATTATCGTGAATTATCATAAATTATTCACGAATTACAATGAATTAATTGATGATTCATTCGTGGTCTATTCGTGATTCATTCGTGATTCATTCGTGGTAATTCAAGTTAAGACAAAACGCAAAACTTTTGTGCTTATTGTGAAAGTTTTGATGTTTTTTGTGAAACTTGCGCAACGCAAAAGGATGTATTTTTGCCTCGTCAAATTGGCAAAGACAATAAGGATATTATAAAACAAAGAAAACCAATATGTTATGAAAATCATCAAATTATCTAATGGAGTTGAAATGCCCCAATTGGGGTATGGCGTTTATCAGGTAACACCTGAAGAGTGTGAACGTTGCGTGAGCGATGCCCTGAGCGTGGGTTATCGGATGATTGACACGGCGCAGGCTTATCACAACGAGGAAGGCGTGGGAAACGCGGTGAAGAAAAGCGGCGTTGCCCGAGACGAGGTCTTCATCGTGTCGAAGATCTGGATTTCAAACTACGGCTATGAGAAGGCGAAAGCCTCTATCGACGAGAGCTTGCGCAAACTGCAGACGGAGTACATCGACCTGATGCTGCTGCACCAGCCCTTCTGCGACCGCTACGGTGCCTACCGCGCATTGGAGGAAGCCTACCGTGAGGGCAAGTTGCGTGCCATCGGTGTGAGCAACTTCTATCCCGACCACCTCATCGACCTGGCATCGAACGTGGGTGTGAAACCGATGGTCAACCAAGTGGAAACGCACGTGTTTGACCAGCAGGTGGAGGCCAAGAAATACATGGACGAACTCGATTGCCGCATTATGTCGTGGGGACCCTTGGCCGAGGGCCGCATTGGATTCTTCACCAACGAATTGCTTGGCGAGATTGGAAAGAAGTACGGGAAGAGCATTCCGCAGGTGGCTTTGCGCTGGCTGTTGCAACGTGGGGTCATCATCATCCCGAAGTCAACGCACAAAGAACGGATGGCGGAGAATCTCAATATCTTCGATTTCGAGCTCACCGCCGACGATATGGCGCAGATACAAACGCTTGACACGGGCAAGAGCCTCTTCTTCGACCACCACGATGGCGAAGTGACCAAGATGTTTATGGGATGGCGTGGGTTGGTATAAAAACAGAAAAGTATGAACATCAAGAACATCCTCGTCGCAGCCCTCGCCGTGGTTTTCGCCACGAGCTGCAACGGACAGAACAAAAACAACGCCGAGACGCGCCGTGGCACGTCTCTACAGAACGAACAAAAATCAAATTCCGGAAACATGAAAAAATCCATCGTCATTTTCTTCTCCCACGCGGGAGACAACTATTCCGTCGGCGTCATCGACACGGGCAACACCAAGATCGTGGCCGACTACATCAGTGAAATCACGGGTGCGGACCAGTTCGAGATCGTCACCCACAAATACGACGGCATGGCCTACACGCCGCTCATCGAGCTGGCCAAGGAGGAGGCCCGCAAAGGCGAGCTGCCGCCCTACGAAGGCACCGCTCCGGACCTCAGCGGCTACGACACGGTCTATATCGGCGGTCCCGTGTGGTGGGGCACCTACCCGCAGGTGATGTTCACGCTGTTCAAGGACATCAACCTCGACGGCAAGACTGTGATTCCCTTCACCACCCACGAGGGCAGCGGCCTTGCCTCCTGCGCCAGCGACGTGCGCAAGGCCTTCCCGAAGGCCAAGGTCACGGGCGAGTTCAGCATCTACGGTCACGAAGTGCGAAACGGTAAGGCGAAGGTGGAGCGGTGGCTAAAGGGACTGTAAAATCCGTAGAAGAAAGCATCAAGCGAGTTGTAATATAATCAGGACAATGAAAAAAACATGGATATTTGTCGTTGCCATTCTACTTTGCGGCTGTAACAGAGAAAACATCAATGCACAAATAATGAATGAAAAGTTGTATGTGACTATCGGCGGGAAAACCCACACCGTTACGATGGAAGACAATGTCGGGACGCGGGCATTGGTAGCCGCGCTTCAAACGGACAACATCACCTATACGGCCGATGACTACGGCAATTTCGAGAAAGTGGGCTATGTCGGGCAGTCTTTCCCGACGGCGGACCATCAAATCACCACTTCGGCCGGAGACCTTGTCCTGTATAACGGCAACAACATCTGCATTTTCTATGGAAGCAACTCCTGGTCCTATACACGCATCGGCAAATTCGACAATCTGTCGGCGGACGAGGTGCGCCAGTTTGTCAAGGCGGGGCAAGGCGAAGTGGCTATCACCCTTTCCTTGCAGCCTATCCAGACAGGCATTCGGGATTTCTCGTCTAAAAAAAACCAGAAAGGTCCCGCTTACACGATCAACGGACAAATCGCTCCGCAAGGTTACAAAGGTGTTGTGATTCAGAATGGCAAAAAAAGAATACAATAAAAACACATCTTCGTGAAATACACGCAATTAGGAAACACCGGCATTGAGGTCAGCCGCATCTGCGTCGGCTGCATGTCGTACGGGAAGCCCTCGGAGGACTTCCACCTGTGGACCCTCAATCAAGAGGAGACCACGAAGATGATCAAGCACGCCCTCGACCTCGGGGTGAACTTCTTCGACACCGCCAACGGCTATTCGCACGGCACCAGCGAGGAGTTCTTAGGCAAGGCACTGAAAGACCTCGGCATCGCCCGTGTGGCGGAGGTGGCGGAGCGTCTCGGCGTGACGATGACGGAAGTCGCGTTGGCCTGGCTGCTGAAGCGGGGTGTCGCCGCGCCCATCGTGGGAGCCACGAAAGTGCCGCACTTCAACGACGCGGTCCGCGCCCTCGATCTCGACCTCAGCGACGAAGACGCCGCTTACCTCGAAGAGCCCTACAAGGCGCACGAGGTGGTGGGAGCGTTGTGAGCCTGCGGCTGTTGATGAGCTTCGCTGTTGGTTAGCCTGCGGCTGTTGGTTAGCTTCGCTGTTGATTAGCTTCGCTGTTAATTAGCTTCGCTGTTAATTAGCTTCGCTGTTAATTAGCTTCGCTGTTAATTAGCTTCGCTGTTAGTTAGCTTCGCTGTTAGTTAGCCTGCGGCTGTTGATTACTTCGTGTTAACATGAAATAACCAACATGAAATAACTAACACGAAGTCATCAACACGAAGTCATCAACACGAAGTCATCAACACGAAGTCATCAGCACGAAGTCATCAGCCTTTTGTTTTATTCAAGAAAAGTTGTATTTTTGCAGCGTCTTTTGAATAAAACGAGATAATGACCTACTTGGAGTTCAGGGAACAGTGGCACGGGATGGGATGTTTCAACGTCTATCAGATCCGTGCGTGGGAGCCGGGATTCGACCGGAGCAACCTCACACGCTGGGTGAAGCGGGGCTATCTGTCGAAACTCCGGCAGGACTGGTACGCCTTCAGCGACCTGAAGGGTGCTCCCGAGATGGCGCGTTATATTGCGCAGCGCATCTACACGCCGTCGTACATCAGCCTGCACTACGCCCTGTCGTTCTACGGCATCATCCCCGAGGCGGTGACAGACATCACCTGCGTCACCTCCAACCGCACCACGGCCTACCACAACGACTTCGGCCGCTTCAGCTACCAGACCGTCAAGCCCAATCTCTTCTTCGGCTTCCGCCAGATGCCCGTTTCGCCGCAAGGCAGCTACCTGTTAGCTTTTCCGGAGAAGGCCATCCTTGACCTGCTGTACCTTTACCCGCAATACAACACCGTCGAGACCTTGTTGGAGTTACGTTTCGACGAATGGTGGATGCGGGAGGAACTGGACAAGGATCGACTGGCGGATTACGCAACGCAGAGCGGCAACAAGGCGCTGCAAGAACGAATACAGCTGTTGATGAAAACTTATAGAGATGATTGATTTACAACTGAAGCAGAAAGACTTCGAGCATCTGCTCTTCAACCCTTCGCGCAGCGCGCAGATACTGCATTTCAAGCAATTTATAGATGGCAAATTAAAATAACTATTACCCAATGCCCAAAAGAAGACAACACCGTTTTTACCATTTTCATCGTCCACAGACAATAAATTATGCTATTTTTGCGCCGATAAAGAAGAATCATTATGGGATTACACCGAAAGAATTATTACCAGAGACGAAAGCGAATGATTGAACAAACCCTTGAAGCGCAAGAAAAGGAGCAGCGTCGTTTCAATCACCTGGTCTTTGCCGTACTTGCTGCGTTTTTTCTTTTCGCGATAGGATACTCGATTATCAAAAGCCATAATTACGGATTGGCTGTCCTATATGTTCTGCTTCTTGCCTGGTGCGCTTGTTATTCTTTCCAATCAGAAATCTATAAGTATGCCAAGGGAAAAGGGTGGGACTCGGTTGCCAAAATGACTTACGACAAGAAAACCGAGAAACTGCGCGAAGAGGCCTTGATACGCGAGGAACGGCTGAAGAATCCGATCGACACGGACACCCTCATTCTCGTGGAGCGGGCAACCGAACTCGACGAACTGGAAATGATCCTCTTCGATTATGTGGAAGTGGAATGCGATAAACTCTACGAGGATTTGCCTTTGTTGTGGAAAGTGGGCGAGTACCGCTATGCCATCACCTTCCCCTGCGGGGTTTCGCGTATGCATTTGTACGCCCTCGCGGACAACCTCATCACTTTCCTAGCCCCGGAATCCATTCACGCGTGGTGCCGCCCAAAACTCTTCAAGAAGAATATGGACGGATGGCTTTACCTCCGCAACGGAAACGACGACCTGCTCAAGGCTTTTTCGGCCGACGGAACCGTCTGGGACATCGATGAGGATGATGCAATGCTTTTTGACGCGAGCCTCCAAGCCCCGTATTCCACCTCTGGCTACAAGGAATATCCGGACATCGAATGGGGCTCCGCTGAACAACTTGGGTTGTATTACTGAATTTTACACCCTTGCGCAAGCAAAACGACAAGCCATCGCTTCATTCAAGAAAAGTAGTATTTTTGCAGAGTCTTTTGAATTGGACAAATGCGAAAACCAAAACGACAATGGACAAAAACGAACTCTTAGCAGCCATGTCGGACAGTTATGCGAAACTGAACGAGCAAATCGGCAAAATGACTGATGACGAACTGAACGCGACCTTCCAGTTCGCCAATGACCCAAAAAAATGCGGCGCACGGTGGATTTACGACCAATGCGCCCGCGACCTCCTCATACACCTTTATGAATGGCAGGTGCTGATGCGCGAATTTGTGAACAACATCCGCGAAGGCCATCAAAGGGACTATCTGCCCGACGAATATCGCAAAAACTACCACGAGATGGACAAGATGCTAGTGGAAAAACACCAGAACACCTCATTCCAGGAGGCACAGCGGCTTCTGGAGCAGACCCATGACGAAATGATTCAGCTGGCAGACAGCTTTTCCGAGGAGGAACTTTTCACAAAAGGCTACTACAGGTGCACCTACACTACCGATATGGCCGCTTACTTCACGAGTGTCACCACAAGTCCCTACAAGCAGGCGTTGAAGATGTTGAAGACGCACCAAAAGATGTTGAAGACTTCGTGTTGATGAGCCTGCGGCTGTTAGTGAGCTTCGCTGTTAATTAGCCTGCGGCTGTTGGTGAGCTTCGCTGTTAGTTAGCCTGCGGCTGTTGATGAGCTTCGCTGTTGGTGAGCCTTCGGCTGTTGATGAGCCTTCGGCTGTTAATGACTTCGTGTTAACATTTACTCACCAACATTCACTCATCAACATTCACTCACCAACATTCACTCACCAACATTCACTTAAACGAATTTCATCCGATAAAATAGACTATGACTATCCGACTTGAGCAACCCGAAGATTATCGCGAGGTGGAGAACCTCACCCGCAATGCGTTCTGGAACGTCTATCGTCCCGGATGCACGGAGCATTATGTGCTCAACCAATACAGAAACAATCCCGATTTCATCCCCGAATTGGACTTCGTGATGGAAGAAGACGGCAAGCTGATCGGTCACGTGATGTTCTCGAAAGCCGAAATCCTCCTTGCCGATGGAACCGCTTACTCTTCGTGGACCTTCGGTCCCATCAGCATTCACCCCGACTACAAGCGCAAAGGCTACGGGCTGAAACTCCTCAACTATGCATTGGAACAGGCGCGTGAGATGGGAGTCGGCATGCTCCAGATGGAGGGCAACATCGAGTTTTACAAACACGCCGGCTTCGGTCTGGCCAGCAAGCTCCGCATCCATTACCATGATATGCCGCAGGAGGAAGTACCTTTCTTCCTCGCCCAGGAGCTGATTCCTGGCTATTGGGGCAACCGCGAGGGCACCTATTGTCCGCCGAAGGGTTATTTCGTTGCTGATGAGAACCCCGAAGTGTTCGAAGCTTACGAAAAAGGTTTCCCCAGGAAGGCGAAAGCCTATAACGATGGGCAGTTGCCGCCTTTTGCCGAGAAGGCCAAGCTGATGCTGCGGACCGAGAGGCTGACGCTTCGTCCCTGGTTTGAGAGCGACGCCGACTCCTTGTTCAAATACGCCTCCGACCCCGACGTGGGACCTCGGGCGGGCTGGCCACCGCATAACAGCAGGGAGGAAAGCTTAGAGATCATCCGCACGGTATTCCACAACGATTCCAACTGGGCCATCGAGCTCAACGCGACGGGAGAAGCCATCGGGGCCATAGGCTACGGTCCTTCGTGCGAGTGCAATCTCCCCGCCCGCGAGGGAGAGCCCCTCTGCGGCTATTGGGTGGCCAAACCGTACTGGAACCAAGGCATCTGCACGGAAGCGCTACACGCGATGTTAGACCATATCCGCAGAACGACGGACATCCAATCGCTCATCAGCGGGCATTTCGTTGACAATCCCGCCTCCGGCCGTGTGATGGAGAAATGCGGATTCCAACCCACCGGGGAAACCTGCATCGACGAGACCCAGTATCAAGGCAAAGACAGACCTATCAGGGTGCTGAGGCTGGAGCTGAAATGACTTCGTGTTGGTGAGCCTTCGGCTGTTGGTTAGCTTCGCTGTTAATTAGCTTCGCTGTTGGTTAGCCTTCGGCTGTTAGTTAGCTTCGCTGTTGGTTACTTCGTGTTAACATGAAATAACCAACACGAAGTAACCAACATTCAATATTGCCACATCAGCCGTTTTCTGGTCGCGAAGACCCTGAAAACCGGGAACCCGCTTGGCTTGGCGCCACACCGAAATGCCGCTTATAGACGCGGCTGAAATGCTGCGGATAGCTGAACCCGAGCGC
>CACXUB010000081.1:12687-23770 GCA_902770735.1 uncultured Bacteroidota bacterium
GCCGGCTAACATCTCGTTGGCCCGCGCCATCAGGAACCGCCGCAGGAACACCGTGGCCGAATCGCCGGTCAGCTCTTTCACGAGGTCGCCGAAATAGTTGGGCGACAGGAACAACTCCTGCGCACAGTAGCGCACGGTGGGGAGCCCTTTCACATGTTGTTTGCCCTCTTTGTAGTAGTGGTCCAACAGCGTCTCCAAGCGTCGCAGCAGGTCGGGATGCTGGCTGAACGAGACCTGCATCTGCCTGGAGTAGAAACGGGCGATGTACTCCAGCACCAACGCCAACCGCGCCACCACAATGTTGACGGTGTGGCCGTCCTGCTCCGGCTGCAAAAGCTCCGTCCGCATCTCCTCGAGAAGCCGCACAAGGATGTCGCGCTGCCGGTCGTCCAACGCCAACGTCTCGCTGACATTATAGGTGAAATAGGTGTAGCTTGACATCCGCCGGCCCAACTCGCGCCCGTTCAGGAGGTCAGGGGAGAAAAGCAGCGCCCATCCTTCCGCCTGTATCTCCTCACCGGTGTCGGTCTTGCCCCCGATCTGGCCGGGCGAGACGCACATCAGCGTGTGCTGCGGCATATCGTACTGCAGTTGCCCGTAGGAAAGCGCCTCCATGCGCTGGTCCGCGATGAAGATTCCATACACATCGTAGCTGTTCAGACTGTGGCGGCAATGCTCCAGTTCATCGTAGTGTATCACACTGATGTGCGGGTGCAGCACCGGTGCCCCGATATAACGCGCATAGTCATTGACATTGTGGACTTTAAGTATCTTACTCATCCCGTCTTTCGTTGGTGGAATCAAGGACGCAAAGTTAAAAAAATTCAGAATCCGTAAAAGTGTTTGATTATTCCGTAAACCGTTTAACCTTGTTTATGCTTGACGTTGTACTTTTGCAGCATAAAGAACAATTAGTTATTTATCAAACTTAAAATATTGAAAATATGAAAGATACGAAAATCGCATTAGGCACTTGGGCTTGGGGCTCGGGCGCATTCGGCGGCGATGCCGTCTATGGACTCAACACCAACGAGGAGAATCTGAAACCCGTTTTTGAAGCGGCTGCAAAGGCCGGCTTGGGCCTTTGGGACACGGCAACGGTGTATGCCATGGGCGACTCGGAACGTATTCTCGGGCAGATGTACTGGATCCACAACCCGATGGATGTCGAGCGTTGGACGCCGGGACTGAGCCCGTTACTCCAATCGGGCAAGGTGCGCCAAGTGGGCGTGTCGAACCACAACATCCGCGAGATTGAGCGCGCCAACGAGATCTTGGGCCAGGCGGGGTTCCGAGTGAGCGCCGTGCAGAACCACTTCTCGCTGCTCTACCGTTCGAGCGAGCGCGGGGGTGTGCTCGACTACTGCCATCGCAACGACATCCGTTTCTGGTCCTACATGGTGCTGGAGCAGGGTGCGCTGACCGGCCATTTCTCACCGGCTAACCCGCTGCCCGCCGACAGCGACCGCGGACGCAAATACAACCCTGTACTCGACCGTCTGCAGGCCCTCACCGATGAGATGAAGGCTATCGGAGAGAAATATGGCGCATCGTGTTCGCAAATCGGCATCGCCTGGGCCATCGCCAAGGGCACCATGCCCATCGTCGGCGCCACGAAAGAGCGTCACGTGGTGGAAGCCGCGGCCGCAGCCGACATCGCACTCACGGCCGAGGAGGTCGCCCGTCTGGAGACCTTGGCCGACACCACCGGCATCGACACCCGCGGCGACTGGGAGCACACAATGGAATAAAAAAATCCCTATTTTTGCAAGAAAAAAAAGAGAGTGTCTCACACTATGAGGAAAATACTGATAATCAGCTTTATGACATTGCTTATGGCGCACGCTTCCGCTCAGGTCGACCTCCACAGCCACGCCATCACGCAGGGCTACCTCGACTACATCAAGGCCAACGGTGCCGAGATGGACGAGGGGTTCCCCATCCCGGGCTGGGACGTGGAGAAGCACATCGCCTTCATGGACAAGGCCGGTATCCAGACTTCGGTGCTGACAATGCCCGCGCCGCAACCTTTCTTCGGTGATGCAGAAGCTTCGGCGGCGGTGTGCCGCAAGTATAACGAGGAGTGCGCCGCACTGAAAGTCCGTTTCCCGGGGCGTTTTATGTTCTGCGCCGCGCTGCCCCTGCCCGACGTGCCGCACGCTTTGGAAGAGGCACGCTATGCCTTGGAGGTGTTGGGAGCCGACGGCATCAAGTTGGCCACCAACAGCTACGGGCAGTACCTCGGCGACCCCGCCTTGGACACGCTGATGGCCTACCTCAACGCACAGAACGCCGTCATCATCCTGCATCCGCACAAACCCTCGGCGGTGAACGCGCAGTTGATTGCCGATGTGCCGTTGGCGAGCTACGAATACTTGGCAGAAACCTCTCGTGCGGTGCTCAACATGGTGGCCCACAACGTGTTGGTGCGCTACCCGAACCTGAAGGTAGTGGTGCCGCACTGCGGCTCTTTCCTGCCCAACGCCCTGCCGCGCTTCCGTTCGCTGCTGCCCGTGATGGTGAAACAGGGCATCATGCAGCCTGTGGATGTCGATGCCAACCTGTCGCGGCTCTACTACGACCTGGCCGGTGCGCCCACCGATGACGTCCTCGACGCGCTCCTCACCATCACCGCAGGACATCTTCACCGACAACGCCCGCCGGCTGTTTGGCGAGAACGTGCCCCTGCGGCAATACGGCGAGCGCATCGTCCGCCTCGCCGAAATCGAGGTGGTGCCGGAGTATCTGGAAGAGTATCTGGCTTACGCCAAGGAAGTTGGGGTGACCTCGGTGAAGGTGGAGCCCGGTGTGCTGACATTGTTCTCTATGCAGACCAAGGAAGACCCTTGCAAGATCTACATCCTGGAAATCTATGCCGACAAGGAAGCTTACCTAAGCCACCTCCAGACCGCCCATTTCAAGAAGTACAAAGAGGGCACCGTCCAAATGGTGAAGTCGCTGAAACTGATCGACACCAAGCCGATGGTGGGGATGGAGATGTTGGGACAATAAAAAACAAAACAAATTCAAAATCAATATGAAACACACCCTTCTGATTTTCGCCGCCATCGTGCTGATGGCTGGCTGCAACAAGACAACAAAAACAGACAAAGATATGAACACTTTGACATTCAACGAGAAACAGGCGGCGGCGATGTCGGCCATCGCCTGCTACGAGGCGCAGGGCGACCAAACGTCGCTGGCCACAGCCATTAACGAGGGTTTCGATGAGGGGCTTACTGCCAACCAGATAAAGGAGGCCCTCTCGCAACTCTACGCCTACACGGGCTTCCCACGCTCGCTTAACGCATTAGGCACCCTGCAGAAGGTGATGGAGCAACGCGGTGAGGTGACGATAGGGGAGGAGTCCACTCCGATTCCAGGCAGCTACGACGCCCTGAAACAAGGAACCGAGGTGCAGACCAAACTGTCGGGACAGCCCTTCGACTACAAGTTCTGTCCCGCCGAGGACTACTACCTCAAGGCGCATCTCTTCGGCGACATCTTCGCCCGCGATCTGCTCACCCACGCCGACCGCGAGTTGGTGACCGTCAGCGCCTTGGCTGGTCTGGAGGGCGTGGAACCCCAGTTAGCCGCCCACGTGCGCGGCGCACGGAACATGGGTCTGACCGACGCCCAGCTGCTCGCCATCCCGAAAGTGTTGCAGGAGCGTGTGGGCAAAATGGAGGCGCACCGTGTCGCCGTGGCCATTCAGCAGTTGGGCATCAGCGATTCTGTCAACGACCACCTCGCCAGCGATATATACGTCCAGAACTACGTTGATTTGAAGTCGAATTGGCGGCGAGGCGAGCCGAACACCGCCTATGCGCAGTACTTCATCGGCAACAGCTACCTTGCGCCCTACGATGGCGGTATGGTCAACGTATCCTTCGAGCCAGGCTGTCGCAACAACTGGCACATCCACCACAAGCAGGTGCAGGTGCTGGTGTGCGTGTATGGCCGTGGCTGGTACCAGGAATGGGGCAAGCCCGCCGTCAAGTTGGAGCCCGGCGTGATCATTGAGATCCCCGAAGGCGTGAAACACTGGCACGGCGCCGCCAAAGACAGCTGGATGCAGCACCTCACCTACCACAAGGACGTGCAGGAAGGAGCGAGCAACGAATGGCTAGAGCCGGTCACCGATGAACAATACGGCGCTTTGAAATAACCAACATTCACTCACCAACATTCACTTAAAAGATATGAAAGCACTCCTTATCAATGGCAGTCCCAACGCGAAGGGCTGCACCTTCACCGCCCTAAGCCTTGTGGCGGAAGAATTACAGAAAAACGGCGTGGAAGCCGAAATCGTCCACGTGGGACACAAAAACATCCACGGCTGCATCAGCTGCGGGAAATGCTACGAAACAGGCAGATGCACCTTTGATGACATCGTGAACGAAGTCGCCCCGAAATTCGAGCAAGCCGACGCGCTGGTCATCGGCTCGCCGGTCTATTACGCGGGCATTGCCGGCACGATGAAATCCTTCCTCGACCGCCTCTTCTTCAGCACGCACTTCGACAAGCGCATGAAAGTGGGCGCCGCGGTATGCTCAGCCCGACGCGCCGGCACCACCGCCACCTTCGACCAGTTGAACAAGTACTTCACCATCAGCGAGATGCCCATCGCAAGCACCCGCTATTGGAACATGGTACACGGTCACAGTGCCGAAGACGTGATGCAGGATGCGGAGGGCGTGCAGTGCATGCGCATCCTCGGCCGCAACATCGCCTTCCTCGTTAAGGCCATCGCAGCCGAGAAGGAACGCAACGGTCTGCCCGAGGCGGAAGAAGCGGTATTCACGAATTTCATCCGGTAAAATGACGAACGACAAGCCCACAGGAAAAGACTACGTCGGCAGCGACGACCTCTACGCCGACGTGCAACGCACCATGCGGCTATGTGCTGAGATGAACAGCGGCTACCACACGGAGGCCGAAGTTCGCGACTGTCTGCGCGAGATCACCCGCAGCGAGGTGCCCGACACCGTACGCGTCTTCCCGCCGCTCAACATCAACTACGGACCGGGCGTGCGCTTCGGCAACGACTGCTTCCTCAACTTTGGTTGCACGCTGTTAGCCATCGGCGGCATCACCATTGAGGATGACGTGTTCATCGGGCCGCACTGCGTGTTGGCCACCGAATACCATCCCGAAGACCCCGCCACGCGCCACACGTTACTCACCAAACCCATCGTGGTGAAGCGCAACGCCTGGCTCGGCGCCGACGTGAAAGTATTGGCAGGCGTCACCATCGGCGAGAACGCCATCGTGGCGGCCGGCAGCGTGGTCACCAAGGACGTGCCCGACAATATGGTGGTGGCGGGGAGTCCGGCGAAAGTGATAAGGGAGATCATTTCGTGTTGATGAGCCTTCGGCTGTTAGTCAGCTTCGCTGTTGGTTAGCCTTCGGCTGTTAGTTAGCTTCGCTGTTGGTTAGCCTTCGGCTGTTAATTAGCTTCGCTGTTAGTGAGCTTCGCTGTTAATTAGCCTTCGGCTGTTAATTACTTCGTGTTAACATTTACTCATCAACACGAAGTCAACAACACGAAGTCACCAACATTTACTCACCAACACGTAGTCTCCGATATGAAAAGAATAACCATCATTTTTATCCTCGCGGCGCTGACACTGGCCGCCTGCGGCAACAAACAAGAAACAAAAAACAACGAGAATATGAAACAGGAATTGAACCTCACGCAGGAGTGGGACAAGGTGTTCCCCCTCAGCGACAAAGTAAACCACCGCAAGGTGACGTTTGAAACACAGTACGGCCTGACCTTGGCCGCCGATTTGTATGAGCCTAAAGGCTCCCTCCCCTTTGGGGAGGGCGGGGGGAGGGGTCTCCCCGCCATTGCGGTGAGCGGTCCGTTCGGTGCTGTGAAAGAGCAGAGCAGTGGCCTCTATGCCATGCGAATGGCAGAGCGCGGTTTCGTGGCATTGGCCTTCGACCCGTCCTATACCGGTGAGAGCAGCGGCGAGCCCCGTCGCACGGCCTCGCCCGACATCAATACGGAGGACTTCATGGCCGCCGTTGATTTCCTGTCGCAGTTAGAGAATGTGGATCCCGAGCGCATCGGCATCATCGGCATCTGCGGTTGGGGTGGTATCGCCCTGAATGCCGCCGCTGCCGACCCGCGCATCAAGGCTACCGTGGCCAGCACGATGTACGATATGACCCGCATCAGCGGCAACGGCTATTACGACAGCGAGGACAAAGAGGAGTCGCGCCATGCGGCCCGTGAAGCAATGGGCAAGCAGCGTCTCGCCGACCCGTTGGCGATGGCCGGCGGTGTCATCGACCCGCTGCCCGATGATGCCCCGCAGTTCGTGAAGGACTACCACGCCTACTACAAGACTCCGCGCGGCTACCACAAGCGCAGCGGCAACAGCAACGACGGTTGGCGCGTCATCGGCACGCAGGCATACGCCAACGCCCGTTTCCTCTACTACATCAACGAGATCCGTTCCGCCGTCCTCGTGATGCACGGTGAGAAAGCCCACAGCCGCTACTTCGGCGAGGCGGCCTACCATTATATGGTGGATGGCAAGGCCGAGGGTTACAACTTTATCGGCAAGCCGAATCCCAATCCCGACAACAAGCAACTGCTCATCATTCCCGGCGCCACCCACTGCGACCTCTACGACTGCGGCGAGGGCAACTACATCCCGTGGGACACGCTGGCGGAGTTCTTCGGGAAGAATCTGTAGCTTCGTGTTGATGAGCCTTCGGCTGTTGGTTAGCTTCGCTGTTAGTTAGCCTGCGGCTGTTGATTAGCTTCGCTGTTGGTTAGCCTGCGGCTGTTGGTTACTTCGTGTTAACATTCATTCAAAAAGTGTATTTTCGCGCCATAAAAACTCACAAAAGATGAAGCATACTATTGTAATCCTTTTCTTGGCCGGCATTGGACTATTCGGCTGTAACGCGCAGCCAACAAATTCATTTTCAGAGTTGTACAAAAACACGAATATACACTACTCTTACGACGAAGAGAGCCAAACTCACGACTATTCCGGAAATTGGGATTTTGACGGCGACGGCATTGCCGACAATCTTCTATTCGTGGGGAATGGAGGCGTCCACCTGCAGTTTTGTCCGACCTTTTATTTGAGCGGCAACGACTCTGTTTTCTCTTTTCCCGCTCTCCCTACAGACATGCCCATTTACGAGCCATCCTATCCACCCAAATTGGGCTTTTCCATCGTGAATTATCACCAAGGAGACGTCAGCGATATTCCTCATATTGTTTTGAATGTTCCTGCACGCAATGAGCTGGTCATGTTATCATACAACGATTTCTTCCTTGACAAGGGAATGAGAACAAACAAATGCCCTGTCCTCACATTTTCAGACGGGCGTTCGGCAATATTGCTCGAAAAACTTTGGGGATACAACAATATCGACTCCATCTCCGTCTCCACTCATTCTTTCGAAGCCTTCTACCTCTCCTGTGGCAAAGGCAATTTCAATTTCCAAGAACAGGATTTGGCGTTCATCAAGGACGAAGAATTGCGGGAAGAGATAGCCTACTATTACGTCATACGGGACTTTGAAGAGAACATGCCAGCGGAGCCCACCGCCGTCCTGCTGTCGAAAGGAGGAAAGGAGTTCTATCTCACCACTGTGGAACGGGTGAAGAACAGCTGCGGTTTGCCGAAAAACAAGCCAGTCACTTGCAAGGCATATTTGTTTAGCGTTTTCACAAAGGAAGGCGTTTTCAACGAGGTGGTTGTCTATGATATTAAGCCTCGGGAAAAAAGAAGATGAACCCTTTCGAGCCTGCGGCTGTTGGTTAGCTTCGCTGTTGATGAGCCTGCGGCTGTTGATGAGCCTGCGGCTGTTGGTCAGCTTCGCTGTTGGTGAGCCTGCGGCTGTTAGTTAGCCTACGGCTGTTGATGAGCCTTCGGCTGTTAATTACTTCGTGTTAAGATTCAGTTTTAACGTAACGAGCAATCATAGGAAATAAAAAACAAACCTGCCGACTTCCGCGACCATATCAACGGAACACTATTCCTATCCTCCAACTTTGACGACCAAGTGACCCCATAACCCAAAATCGCATTTTCGGTTGTTTGATCAGTTTTTGAAAGCTGTTGCAGATTGTAACGTTTTTTTTTTTAATTTTGCGTCGTTAATTGAAAAGCTCAAAAAACGCGAAATTGCACAATTTTTTAGAAAAAAATCGTTAATGTGATTCACAAAACGTACCATTCTACAGGTTTTTATGACCTGATATTTAGAGTACGTTAAAACAAAAAACTAGTAGAAGTTCAGGTTAAAGGGCTCTGCCTGCGCGGATACGGATAATAAATCAGCAGCCCGAAATGTTGACAATGAAAAAGGTTATTTTTTTCCTATGCATGCTTGCCACACTCTCTGTCCATTCACAGGAAACAGTCACCAAAGTGGTGGACAAAGTGGGCGCGTATCGCGATTATCTCACACGTTTGGAAGGTAAAGGCTCCGACCACTACCTTTTTTTCAGCGGAATTGTGATTAATTCGGCAAACCCGTCATACAACAAATGGATAGTGAGGGACGTTATCGTTCTCGCTCAGAAAGACGGCACAACCGGAAAGAGAATAAACATCGAACACACGGCTGAATATGAGCTTCTTACAGCATACGAAGGGACCGAGGATCTGATCCTTGTCTATTGCCAATTTAAGGATAGTGAAAAGAATTTCGTTCTCTATCTGAACAGAGTACCTAAAGAGACCGGGCAAAGCGGCGTATGGAATCCAGAAAAAATAATCTCAATTCCAATGGAGAGAAAGGATGACATGCTGATTCACGTGGCACGTTCTAAGGATGACTCTAAAGCCGCTGTGCTGATGATGCACACCAGGAACAACAGCGTCCTGATCGAAAGAGACGATTACACTTTCAAAGGAGCAGCGGCTGTCGCTTTCGGGGAAGAAGGTTTGGTCTGGTCACAACCCATTGCCGTGGGCACAGCCAACAACACTCTCCAGCTTTTTGATTTCGCCATCGGAAACGATGCCACTGCCTTCGCTGTCATCAAATCATTTAACAAAAAAGGAGATGTCCATTCCAATGAGACAATGCATTCTTTCAGACTGAACAGCGATGATGTTATGGCTACTACTGACGATTTTTCCACTTTCGAGTTTGGGTCACCCTCTAACGGAAAAATTCTGGTAACAGAGGACGGAAGACCAGTCATTGGCGGGTATTATACATCCGAGCCTGGTGGCAAAGAAGTCGGGACTTACACCATTTGCTTTGAGAACGAATCATTTTACAACCCCAGAGTCAGCTTTGCAAAATTCCCGAAGGAATATTTTTCATATAAGCATCCGAAATCAGAGGATCCCGCCAAGGAATACACAGTTTGGCCGATGGATTTTTACGAGTTCAGCGATGGCACACTGGCACTTCTGGGCGAACCCCATAACGAGACGTCCATCATGTCGTACACATACACGTTGGCCGGAAATATCATAGTCAATTTCGTGAACAAGCAAGGCGACCTTTCTGATGCAAGTATGATTCAAAAAAGTCAGGCGATAATGTCAGCTTCCAAGTCCTTGAATTTGCTGAGGATAAGCATGTTCTCATTTAACACATATATGAAAGACGACCTGATTCACGTCTTCTTCATTGATGATATCGCCAACTATATGGGAAAAAGAGGAGAGGCATGCGTTGTGGGCAGCTATTCATCCGGCAAATATTGTATGGCCTATTGCACGATAGATCCCCGGCAGAACATTTCCTCCCCGATAATGCTGATTGATTACAAAAAACAAAAAACCAGGGTTTACGTTCCGCTATTTGTGGATCACGACGGAGTTTGGATATACAATAGCGAAAAAATGTTCGCCATAGTCTCCAAATTCCTTCACACGTTTTAATATGATGCCAAAACACCGCTCGGATTTCGCCGCCGCCAAACTGGTGTACGAGCTGCGCAAACTCCTTAAAGGAAAAGTCGCTGCGGCGGTAAAGTACAACAAGACCGCATTTTGCAAAGTGATATTTTGCTATCTTTGCAAACTCAAAAAACAAGCGACATGAATAAAGTGTTAACATGAAATAACCAACACGAAGTCACTAACACGAAGTCACTAACACGAAGTCACTAACACGAAGTCACCAACACGAAGTAATCAACACGAAGTCACCAACATGAAATACTACATCGTTGACGCTTTCACCGACCAGCCCTTCGGCGGGAACCCCGCCGGGGTGGTGCTCCTCGACGGTGATGTCTTCCCGCCGGAGAAACTGATGCCGCAAATCGCCGCCGAACTGCGCTATTCGGAGACCGCCTTCGTGAGACGGGATTCCGAGAAAGAGTTCACCGTCCGCTACTTCACCCCGAAGGCCGAGGTGGATCTGTGCGGACACGCCACCATCGCCTCGTTTGCCCTGCTGCACCGTGAACTTGGAATCTCGGGCCGGTGCCTCTGTCACACAAAAGCCGGAGACATCTCTGTCGAGGCGGGACCGCGGGTGTTGATGCAGATGACCCCGTCTGAAGTCCTGAAAACCATCGAGGACACCGAGGAGGTCTATCGTGCGATTGGCATTTGCGACTACACCCCTACCCTGCCGGTGATGATTGTCTCGACAGGCTTGCCCGACTTTATGATTCAGGTCGGTGATGTTGAAACGCTCAACCGTCTTCCTCTTGATATGAGTGCCATCAGCGCGGTGACGGAAAAACACAACGCCGTCAGTTTCCACGTCTTCGCTTTCGGCAACGACTGCCACACTGCCCATGTGCGCGATTTCGGGCCGCTGTATGGCGTTCCCGAGGAGTCGGCCACCGGCACCGCCAACGCCTCCTTGACCCATTATCTCCAGCAGAACGGGAGCATCCCCCTGACGGGCGACCTCTCCTTCCTGCAAGGCGAGGCGATGGGCCGGCCTTCGGTAGTCGCCACGCGCGTCACTGCCGACGGCACAATCTATGTCGGCGGCACCGCGGCAGTGGTGGCGGAGGGGGAAATGTTGCTCATGTAGCCATGTTTATATTCACTTTTTTAAAAGTGAAAAAATATTATTATTTCGCTTTTGTAAAAGTGATTTTTTTGTATTTTTGCATTTTGAAAAA
>CACXUB010000082.1 GCA_902770735.1 uncultured Bacteroidota bacterium
GCGCTGATCATCGCGGATTTGCCCGTGCCCGAGTGCCCGCTGAAGAGGCAGACGTTGCCGCTGATTTTCCCCCTCAGCTCATCGATGCCTAAGCCGGTGACCACGGACGTGTGCAGCACTTGGTAGCCGATGTTCGTGTAAAGTTCCGAAAGCTCCGCTACCACGTCCAGCTCGGCCTCGTTGTAGAGGTCCATCTTGTTGAATACCAGACAGACAGGGATGCGGAAACCCTCCGCCGCGACCAAGAACCGGTCAATGAAGCCTAACGATGTGCGCGGCTCCTTGAGGGTGATGACCAAGAAGGCCAGGTCGATGTTGGCGGCGATCAAATGGCTGATTTTCGACAGGTTGGTGGATTTCCGCTCGATGTAGTTCTTGCGCGGCTCGATCCGGGTGATGACCCCGGTGCCGTCCTTCTCGATGTCGTACTCCACGCGGTCGCCAACCGTTCGCCCGTGGCCTCGTTCAACACCGAGTACCAGCTTCCTGTCGATTTCGTCACTAATCCTTGCATATTCAATGTAGAATGATGAATGTAGAATATTCAGCGGCAAAAGTACACATTTTTTGTACTTTTGCACCCAACAAAAATAACGTCATCATGGTTGAACTCACTGTCACGATATTGGGCTGCGGGAGCGCGAAGCCGACCCTTCGCCACCACACCTCCTCGCAGATTGTCAGCCGCTTCGGCAAACTGTACATGATCGACTGCGGCGAGGGCACGCAGACGCAGTTCCTGCGCTACGGATTCCACCCCGGACAGCTGGAGCACATCTTCATCAGCCACGCCCACGGCGACCACTGCCTCGGGCTGGTCGGACTGCTCTCGTCCTTGTCGCTCGACAAACGCACCACCGACATCAACCTCCACGTGCCGTCAGATTTCGTAGACATCCTCCAAGCGCAGATCGACTTTTTCGTCACCCACGCCGAATTCGACATCCGGATCCATCCGATCGACACTCAGGAACCGACGCTGATTTTCTCAGACCAGCACTTCGACGTGACGGCTTTCCCATTGGAACACCGTGTGCCGTGCTACGGGTTCCTCTTCCGCGAGAAGCAGGGCAGCCGGCACATTATCCCCGAGTGCATCCGGCAATACGGCATCCCGCGCACGGAAATCGAGCGGATCCGGGGTGGGGAAGACTTCACCACAGGCGACGGTCGGGTGATTTCCAACGAGGTGCTGACCACCCCGCCGGATCCGGCACGCAGCTACGCTTACCTCTCCGACACCCGTCCGGTGATGCAGTACGCGGACCTTTTGCGGGGCGTGGACCTGCTCTACCACGACGCCACCTACTGCGAAGGGGACGAGGAATTAGCCGCTAAGTACGACCATTCCACGGCAAGCCAGGCCGCCGAGTTCGCCAAGGCGTGCTGCGCGGGAAAGCTGCTGCTCGGGCATTTCTCCTCGCGCTACAAAACAGAGGACTGCTTTATGGAGTGCGCCACCCGCTATTTCCCTGACGTTATTTTGGCCGACGAGGGGGTGACGGTGAAAATGGATAAAAATTGTATTTTCGCGGATTAATTCTATCGTACTATGGCAAAATCAGGTAAATCATCCAAATACAGCGTCCTATGTGTTGCTGTGGCGCTGGGTTGCTCGTTGTTCGGTATCCTGCTGGGGGTGTCGCTGAACCTCAATTCGCACGACGTGCTGGCATCTTACCGCTCGTCCATGACAACCCTTGAGCAGAACAACGAGATGTTGTCGGATATGGAGGACGCCGAGTGGACTCGTTTATGCAACTTTGCGCTTGAGAAAAAAGATTCGTTGTTGTTTTGTGAAGTGTCAGATCTGTCTGATGCAAGTGTCATTTACCACTATTTGGATTCCCTTCGGGCTGCTTTCATTCTTTATGTGGACGGTGAGCCTAACGAGCAGCTACATAGATTGGATGCCGTGTCGGAATCTACCTATTTCATGATGGATCAGGGAAATGCACGTGAATTACGGGCGCGGTTGCAACAGTATCAAGACCATCTGAACAGTTACGTCGGTGAAGATACCGCTTATGTGGTGGATTTTCGACTCCAGGATCAAAATCTATATGGAGACAAAACAAGCTGGGAAGACTACCATTTCGCGAATGCCATGTCAGTCGAGGTGGTCAACCAGCTGGATTTGATCGAACAGCAACTGAGAATGGCGGATATAAGCGTTTTCAAATATGTTGCTGGAGAAAGATGGAAAAAGAAAATTGTTAACGATTAAGATTTTACGATATGAAAAAGAGTATTTTCAAGTTGGGCGCACTCTCCATCAGTCTGTTGAGTTTGGCCTTGTTGTTCAAGATGATGCATTGGCCGGGCGGCAACATCATGTTGATTCTGACCCTCGGCGGTCTCGTGCCGGTCACGTCATTCCTGACGGCGCAGTATCTCGGCAAAGAGGAGGACGAAAACGAGGAATAGTGTTATCTCAGTCTTACCGTAAATCGCTCACCGCGATGGCAATGGGGTAGGACACAGGTTGGCCTTTCTTGGTGGCGGGTTCCCAACGTGGCATAGTTAGAAGTTTTGCAACGTTGGGAAGAGTCGCCCACTAACCCAAAATAATTCTTAATTCTTAATTCTTAATTCTCCTATCCCCGCTTCAAAATCCCCCGCAACATCTCTTTGTTCATCCACGCCAACACCCCCAAATACCCGACCAATATCACCGTGTTGACCGCCAAACGGACACCCATGCTTTCGATGCCGAAAAGACGGTTGACGCCGAGACTCAGTCCATAGACCGCCACAGCGAAGAAGAGGTAGAAGAGGATGCGCTTGAGGTCGTAATCCACGTGGTAGTACTTCTGTCCGAGAAGGTAGGAGACGACCATCATGGAGAGGTAGCAGGCGAAGGTGGTCCAGGCCGCGCCTATATAGTCGAAGCGCGGGATTAACAACCAGTTGAGCACTAGCGTGATAGCTGCGCCGAAGAGGGCGATGTAGGCCCCGAACTTGGTCTGGCCGGTGAGCTTGTACCATATCGAGAGGTTGTAGAAGATGCCGAGGAACAGGTTGGCCAACAACAGGATGGGCACGATGGGCAGGCCCACACGGTAAGTCGCGCCCACGAAATACTGCACGAGGTCCATGTAGAGCATGATGCCGACGAAGATGACGGAGCAGACCAGCACGAAGGCGGTCATCACCTCGGCGTAGGTCTCCTTCGCGTCCTTGTCTTTCGCCTTGCGGAAGAAGAAGGGCTCGGCGGCGTATTTGAAAGCCTGGATGAAGATGGTCATCAGAATGGAAATCTTGTAACAGGCGCTGTAGATGCCCACGGAGGCCTGCGGCTCGGCGGCGAGCGACAGCCGCTTGATGAGCACGCGGTCCATGGTCTCGTTGACGATGCCGGCGAGACCGAAGATCAGCAGCGGGAAGGCGTAGCGGAACATCTTCTTCCAGAGTTGCCAGTCGAAGACGAACTTCTGCTTGAGGATGCCCGGGAAGAGCATCAGCAGGGTGACGACGCTGGCCACGAGGTTGGCGATGAAGATGTAGCCGACCCCGATCTCCGGGTTGTAGATGGCGTTGACGAAGGCCGAGTCGGGGTTCTTGGTGAGCAACCACGGACAGAGCAGCAGGAAGAAGAGGTTGAGGAGGACGTTGACGAGGATGTTAGTGATCTTGACGGCCGCAAACCGTATCGGACGGTTCAGGAACCGCAGGTGCGCGAAGAAGATGGAGGTAAGTGCGTCCACGCCGATGATGACGGCGAACCAGCGCACGTATTCGGGGTGGGTGGGGTAGCGGAGCCAGTCGGCGATGGGCTGCGCGAAGACCGAGCAGAGCACGATGAAGAGGGTGGAGGTGACCAGCAGCGACCCCACCACGGTGCTATAGACGCGGTCCTTGATTTCGTCGTCCTGCGAGAACTTGAAGAAGGCGGTCTCCATGCCGTAAGTGAGAATCACGATGAAGAGGCTCGTCCAAGCGTAGAGCTCGCCCACCACGCCGTAGTCGGCGGCGTTGCTGAAAAGATAGGTGTGGAGCGGCACGAGCAGGTAGTTGAGCAGCCTGCTGAGCACGGTGGTGCCGCCGTATATGGCCGTCTGCCCGGCCAGTTTCTTGACTTCGTTGTTCGCCATTGTAATGGTTATTGGTTATAGGTTATGGGTTATTGAAGCTGTTGGGGAATGGTCAATTATTGCGTATCTACAACCCGAGGGCGATTTCCGGTTCGATGTTGAGTTTTTGGCACATCGTGCGGGCGAGGGAGAGGGAGGGTTCGGTCTTGCCGTTCATGATCTCGCTCATGCGGGGCGCGCTGATACCGAGCAGGGCGGCCACCTTCTGCTGGTTGAGCCCCATCTCGTACATGCGCAGCCGGATAGTGTCGATGAGAGAGGGGGTGCCGACAGGATAGTGAACATCTTCGTAGTCAGCAACCAAATCGGTGAGGAGCGCCAGTTCCAGGTTCTCGGGAGAATCTTCAGGAACATCATCGCCCCAAGTCAGAGGAAGAAGCTCCTCAATGCGGGCGAGCGCGGCATTATATTGCGCTTCTGTTTTTATTTGTACCATAATCAGAGGTTTTTGATGTCTTTAATTTTATCATATTCGGTATGAGTACCAATAAAACGGATATAGACATGTTGCGGTGTGAACAGAACAACCACTACTAACCGGTAATCATTGCCTTTGATGTTGAAGACGTAGTGTTTGTTTCCCACATAATCCACCGAATTGAAGGTTTTTCGTATATCAGCAAAGTTATGCCATTCCGCTCTTTCTGTTTTCTTTACCCAATCCTGCAGTGCAATCCGAGATTGAGGATTACGTTCGATGTATTCGTTGATAGTCGTTTTAGTAATGATTCTCATATCCAAATTATTCAGGTCGCAAAAATACAAAAATTTCGGATATTGTAATAAAATTCAAAAATATGTAATCAACGTGGTGTTGTTCATTATTATTCATTTGGGCGTTCCGGCGCGGCGGCGACACCATTTCTCACCACCGTTCCGAGCCCCACCCTCAATAACCCCATAACCTGTAACCACTATAAAGCCGCCGCGCCGTCGGGCTTTCCGCTACAATGATTTTGGCTTATAAAATACTACCCGTCATTCCGCCGCCGACGACAGGAGGTGGCGGAATCTCCGTCTCGCCAGAGAACGCATTACCGCCAAAATCATTTCCGCTTCAATCCCTAACGCGACGCCCGCAACGCAGTGACGTATCGCATACGTCCGTTCATGCGCCGCGGGAACAATTCCCGTTACAATACAACCCGGTGAAACGACGATTCCGTTTTGGCGGTGTCCCACTGGGGCATCTTGAACAGGATGGCTTTCAGTTCCTCCTTGATTTCCCTTCCGACGGAATCCGTAGGCAAACCGTAAACACTCACAGATTCCACGAATCCCTTGTCGTCGGTTGAGTATTTCAACGAAACGGCATCGTGGACATATTCCTTGATTTTGGCCTGCAAACCCGAATCCTGCAGCTGGTTATTGAACCATTGCTGCGGAGTGCCGTACTCGGGCGGAAACCCTAAATCGCTATAGAGGATTATCTCCCCGCAAACTATTTCATCGGGGAAATTGGGCGAGGGCGGAGGCGGGGGGACCAGCTCCGCTATCGTGTCTGTCGGCACCGTGTCGGCGACAGTCAGCGTGGTATCCGGCTCGGGCGGGAGTTCGGGCTCGCCCTGGAGCGTGTTTTCCGGTCCGCAGGCGGGGAACAGCATCACCGACGACAGCGCGATGCCCGCGACGGTCACCGCCTTGCCGAGCGTCCTGCGTTTGCGGAGCTCCTTCTCGAGATAGCGCAACTCCGCCTCGCAGAAAGGGCATGTTCCGGAACATTCGCCCTTAAACGTGCATTCGCGCTGCTCCAACGGGATGCCGTTCTCCGTGGCGATTCGTTTCCGAATCTTCTTCAAATACTCGCATTTGTTCTTGCCGGGATTCATAACGGTGGTTTTTTTAATGATGTGGCGAAGATACATTTTTTTCGGCGAATTGAGCGAATTTTGCGGAATTAATGTGTTGTACCTGCGACGGAACGCCCAAATAAAAAGACGTGAGATTCGGAACGTCTGTCATCACCAACCGAGCACCCGCCGTTTCATCCCTTCCACATCCAACACGCCGTGGGCGAACCCTTTGCGGATCAACGCTTCCGGCACGTATTCGTCGTATTTCTCGAACACCGGCACCTCGTTGGGATAGACCAGCTCAAGCGGGTCGAAGTCCTTGGCGGCCTCCTCGGCCACGATACGGTAGAAATCCTCCTCATTCACATTCATCGTGAACTGGATGTAGTACGGTCGTGACGGGTTTAACCCTTTTAGTCCCAATCGTTTGCCGCAGCGGATCTTGAGAAACCGCTCCAGGGCGAGGAAGGCGTAGCTGCCCAGCCACGGGAACAGCGCCCACATCCGGCCGCCGAGGTTCACGAGCGGACGGTCCGCGATGCCGGATTTCCGGAAGGTGTCGCGGGCGTCGCGGAGCCGGCACTTGGCATGGCGCATCAGGTAGGGGTAATCCGCCTCTTCGGTCAGCACCCCGTGCATGCGTTCGAGGATGCGCGTGTGGATGTCGCCGGCGCAGTCGCCGAAATAGGCGGGGATGTTGCCCTTCACGAGCGCGCAATAGACCTCCCGGCGCCGGTGATCGACCTCCTCGACCACCCATACTCTTCCCGCGATGGCGATTTTCTCGCCCGGCGGCGGCGGTTTCACGATGGTGCCCAACTGCTCGGACCCGGTCCTGACGGTGTATTCGACGTTTTCCTGGAAGACGGCGTAGAATTTGTAGTTGTTGGCGATGCGTTCTCCGGCGAGGCCGAGGATCAGTCCGCCGTTTTCGGTGCGCTGTATGTGGCCGATTTCGAGCAGGTGCCGGAGCAGCATGCGGTAGTCGTCTTGCGAGATGCGCCGGAAGCACGCCAGCGGGAGAACGCGTGAGGCGAGTTCAGCGGGGGACATCTCGCCGCAGGAGGCCAGCGTGCTCATGGTCTGATGGTAGAGCAGGCTGTAGGGCATGCGACCGGTGCGCGGCGGTTCCACGAAGCGTTCCTCGATGTAGAGCTGCACCAGCGCGATGCCCTGGATCAGGTACCACGGGATGGTCTCGGGCATCATGGCGCGCGCCTCGGCGTGGTCCTCGCGCATCACGAACCACATCTCCGACGGGTCGCCGCGCCGTCCGGTGCGGCCCATGCGCTGCAGGAATCCCGACACGGTGAAGGGCGCGTCGATATGGAACGCCCGCTCCAGCCGCCCGACATCGATGCCTAACTCCAGCGTGGCCGTGGCGCAAATCGACATCAGGGAATTGTCGTCCTTCATCTCCTGCTCCGCACTCTCGCGGTAGGAAGCCGACAAGTTGCCGTGATGGATGAGGAAGCGTTCGGGCTCGTGTTTGACTTCGCAATATTGCCGCAGATGCTGGCAAACGCTCTCGCACTCTTCACGGGAATTGGTAAATATCAGGCATTTGCGACCTCTCGTGTGCTCGAAAATGTATCCCATAGCAGGGTCGGCATCTTTGGGTGCGGTATCGCTTGGTGGTTCCAGTTCCGGTGCCTCAATCGGGGCGTTCTCGCCTTCACCAGCTTGCGCTCCGTTGTTGAAGAAGTGTTCCATCGACAGTCGCCACACCTCCCGTCCGCCGTCGAACTTGGGGATGACGGTGCCGCGACCGCTGCCCGCCGCGAGGAACTCTCCCGCCGCCTCGGGGTCGCCGAGGGTGGCCGACAGTCCGACCCGTCGCGGCCGGCAGCCCGCCAGCCGGCAGAGCCGTTCGATCAGACAGAAGGTCTGCAGTCCGCGGTCGCCACGCAGCAGCGAGTGGATCTCGTCGATGACGATGAAGCGCAGGTCGCCGAACAGGGAGGGGATCTCCATGTGCTTGTTGATGAGCAGCGATTCCAGCGACTCGGGGGTGATCTGGAGGATGCCCGACGGTTCCCGCAACAGCTTCCGTTTTCGGGTCTGCGATGCGTCGCCGTGCCACCGCGTGACGCGGATGCCGGCCTCCTCGCACAGCTCGTCCAGCCGTCCGAACTGGTCGTTGATGAGGGCCTTCAGCGGCGCGATGTAAAGCACCCCGACGGTCCGCGACGGCTCCTCGTCGAGCAGCGTCAGGATGGGGAAGAAGGCGGCCTCGGTCTTGCCGGAGGCGGTGGAGGCGGAGATCAGGACGTTGTTGTCGGTGCCGAAGATGGCCTCTCCGGCGGCGTTCTGCACGCCCCGCAGCGCCTGCCATCCGGAACGGTAGATGTAGTCCTGGATGAAGGGGGAGTATCGGGAGAAGACGTCCATGATAGGGTGGTTTAGAGTTTAGGGGTTAGAGGGTGAATTCGACGAAGTTGTCGGTGGGGTTGTCGCTCACGGCCTCGCTTTTCGCATACGAGAATTCGTCGCTTTCGAGCAGTTGCGCCAACGTCATCGAGGGGTTCTGGTAGAGCAGGTCGAGCAGCTCGATGAAGTCGCGGATGACCTCGCGGGGCGTGATGTTCTGGTCGGCGCCGATGCGGCCGTACTCGACCTTGATGAACGAAACGAGGTCGTCGGTGACGAGCCTGCGCGGATAGCCGTAGAGGTCGGCATGCATCTGCGACAACTTCTCGCAGAGCACCAACATCTCCTCGGCGGTGAGCGGTTCCAAACGGATGACGGGCGCGAGCAGGTCGCGGGCGCCCGGACGCGAGAACTTGCCCTCGGCGAGCCGCGAACGCAACGCCTCGTAGCTGTATATCCCCCGCCGCTTGTCCTCCAAAGCCTGCGGGGTCGCGCACATCAGGATGCCCAGATGGTGCGCCTTGCCCTGCAACGTGTCGTTGTACATGGTCAGTATCTTCTCGTAGTTGTACTGCCGCGTGATGCTGTTCGGGATCTTGTAGATGTTCACCAACTCGTCGACCATGATCATCATGCCCGCATAGCCGGCTAACCGGAAGAAGGTGGCGAAGAGCTTCAGATAATCGTACCAGTCGTTGTCGCCGATGATGATGTTCACGCCCAGTTCCTCCTTCGCCTCACGCTTGAGGGTGTATTCGCCCCGGAACCAGCGCGTCACCTTCGCCTTGGTCTCGTCGTCGCCGTCCACGTAGGCGTGGTAGTAGGCGGAGAGCAGCTTTGCGAACTCGAAGCCGTGGACGAGCTCGCTGACGGAGGCCGTGACAGCGGTGATTTTCGTGTCGACAGCCCGGGTGAGGCCGGGGTCGCCGGGGGCGAGGCCGGTCTCCTGCGCGGCTTCGGACTGCACGTTGCTGATCCAGCGGTCGAGCACAAGCGTCAAGGCGCCGCCCTCGGGTTTCGTCTTGGTGGAGAGGTTGCCGATGAGCTCGCGGTAGGTAGCCAGCCCTTGACCGTTGGTGCCGTGCAGCCGCCGCTCGGGCGAGAGGTCCGCGTCCGCGACGATGAATCCCCTGTCCATCACGTAGTTGCGGATGGTCTGCAACAGGAAGCTCTTGCCGGAACCGTATCTTCCGACGATGAAACGGAACGACGCGCCGCCCTCCGCGATGATATCGACATCGTGGAGCAACGCCTTGACCTCGCTCTTGCGCCCGACAGCGATGTAGGGCAGTCCGATTCGCGGCACCACGCCGCCTTTCAGTGAGTTGAGCACCGCCTGCGAGATGCGTTTCGGTGCTTTTCGGTTTTCTTCGTTCATAGTTTTTGGTTTATATTCCCAGGGCTCGCTTCGTTCACCCTGTCGTTCCCAGGGCTCACTTTGTTCGCCCTGGGTTGACACGTGTCGGGCCTGCAGCCCTCTTGGAAGTGTTAATGTGTGAGTAATGCTCTCACATCCTCCACATAATCCTCCACGAGACTTAGCCGGTCGCCGTCGCAGTCGAGGATGCTGTCCCCGATTTCGTCGAAGAAGG
>CACXUB010000083.1 GCA_902770735.1 uncultured Bacteroidota bacterium
ATCTCCTGGGCACTCATCAGGTTTATCATGCACAATAAGCCCAAAAAGAATAAAATTTTCTTCATATTGATATGATTTATTTATTTGTTTGTCTTTTCAACCCCCCACACTGCGCTCCTTCGTCGCTTATGTGGGGTTATTAGCACTTCGTGCGTCTTGTCCCTTCGGGACTGCTTAAGGAAGTAGTTTAATGTTATTGGGGTTTATCGCGAACTCCCCAAAAACTGCTAACTGCTAACTCCTAACTGCTAACTACTAACTGCTAACTACTAACTGCTAACTACTAACTGCTAACTATCTAAACGCCATCGCCGACGGGTTCAGTCCCGCTTCGAAGGAGAACTTCTTCTTGCCGTCCTTGTCGAAACAATAGACATCGCCGTTGGTGGTGAAGGTGCCCGCGTCGGTGATATAGACATCGCCGTTCAAGGGGTTCACCTTGATGCCGTAAGGAGTCTTCAACTGTGTGCCATCGCTGATGAACTGCTCTTTCACGATTTCGTCCGTTTCCAAATCCAACACCTTGATCCAAGACGTCATAGTGGAATAGTTGTAGGAATAAACGTACGCCAAATTCTGATGGATGTCGAAATTCAACACCTCCAAATTGTAGTTCTTTACAATTTCATCTGTCTGACAATCAATCTTTTGGAAGGTATAAGGCACGTCACCGTAGTTGCCGTTGGAGACCACATAGACATAGTGGTCGTTGTAGCCTTTGACACGGGTGGGGTTGATGGCCACGGTGATGTCCTTGACCACCGTGAAGGTGGCGGGATCAACCACGGAGACGGTGTTGCCGTAGTTCGGATTGCTCAGACCACCGGAGTTGCAGACGTAGAGTTTGCCGTTACAGGCGCAGATGCCGTCGGGATTCGGCCCCGTATGCACGGTGGCTTCCACTTCCAACGAGGCTGTGTCGATGCGCACCACGTCGCCGTCGAAGCAGGAAATGTATGCCTTATCGTCGAGGAAGACGACCTGGCGCGGCTGTTTCCCGCTCAGGTTGATGGTTTTCAGCGATTGGACGGTTTTCACGTCCACCACCTCCACAATGTTCGAGTTGTTGACCACGATGTAAAGCTTCGAACCATAGCGTTTCAGATCGTTGCCCACATCGCCCAAACCGCGGTGGTTGACATCCAGAAAGATGTTTTCGGTGAGTTTGCCCGTCGTGAAATCATAGTACGACAGCGTGCTGTTGTTCATTTGGAAAAGACCCTCGTTCAGGATATACATCCCGTTGGCGAAGGCGTCGGGTTGGGGCTCCGGTTCGGGTTCAGGCCCCGGACGGTGGCACGACACAGCGAGCAAGGGCAACACAAGCACCCATAAAATACTGACTTTCAAAAAATTCCATAAACGCATAATCCTCGGCATTTAGGGTTCAACATAATGCTTCGGACAATAATTGGAACGAAGAGCGCGATTAGGGTCTCTTTTGTATCCGCCTACCTCCCGAAGCGATAACAACACAACGTGGCAGGTTTTCTGACTTGTTCCCGGAACCGCGCCTTCCCGTCTTACGACAGTGACATTCTGCGGATCCGTTTCCGGAACTTACAGCAGCGGGTACTGTGCAGGACTTACACCTGCTTCCCTCTCAGGATTTTACAACAAAAATCCTTCACCACTTTGCAGCGGCAAAAATACATTTTTTTTCAATAAAAAGATTTCCGGCAAACATTTTGGCTGAGTCTAAAAAAATTCTATCTTTGCACGCTTAAAAAAAGTTAAAATCATGGGTGAACATTTGTCGTCGGCCATAGTACCCCGCAGCAGGAAATCGCGCGCCCGCTACCGCGTGGCGGTGATCGGCAGCGGCAGTTGGGCGACGGCCATTGTGAAGATCATCTCGGTGAACCTGGAGCACATCCACTGGTGGGTCAGACAGGAGGAAGTGGCGGAAAGCATCATGAAATACGGCCACAACCCCAAATACCTGAGCTCCGTGTTCCTCAATCCGGAAGACCTGAAAGTCAGCACCGACATCAAAAGCACGGTGGCGCGCGCGGACTACGTCATCATCGTCACCCCGTCGGCCTACCTGCACAAGACGCTGGAGCCGCTCAAACGGTCGCAACTTTCGAAGAAAAAGATCATCCTCGCGGTGAAGGGCATCGTTCCCGAGACCATGCAGCTTATCAGCGACTACATGCAATCGCAGTTCAAAGTGCCTCTGGATCAGCTCTGTATCATCAGCGGACCGTCGCACGCCGAGGAAATTGCGCAGGAGAAATTCACCTTCCTGACCGCCGCCTCCACCAACACGGAGTTGGCGGAAACCGTCGCCAAGTTCTTCACCACCCGTTACTGCCGCACCTCCGTTTCCAACGACGTGATGGGCGCGGAACTCGCCATCGTGCTCAAGAACATCTACGCCCTCGGCGCAGGCGTCTATAGCGGCCTCGGCTACGGCGACAACTTCATCGCCGCCTACGTGGCCAACTGCGTGAAAGAGATGAAGTACTTTGTATCAGAGGTTTACCCCAACGAAAACCGACACATCTCCGACTCCGTCTATCTCGGCGACCTCCTCGTGACCGCCTACTCCACCTTCAGCCGCAACCGCCTCTTCGGCATCATGATCGGCCACGGACTCTCCGTGCGCGTGTCACTCCTGGAACTGCGCATGGTGTCGGAAGGCTACACCGCCTGCCGCTGCGTGCACGAAATCAACAAGAAAATCGGCGCCAACATCCCCATTGTGGAGACTATCTACGGCATTCTGTACGAAAACAACAACGTCTCCTCCGAGATGAAGCGCATCGCCGAACATTTTGTGTGATGATCCGTTTCCTGCAACATTCTGAAATTGACCCCGAAAAATGGAATCAGGCTGTACGTAACAGTCTGTCCCCTAATGTTTTGTCGGAATACGAACTGTTGGATCTGCTCACGGGCGACGACACGTGGCACGCCCTGGCCCAAGACGACTACGAAACCGTGATGCCGCTCCCAACCCGAAAAAAAGGAGTGTTAAAATATGTTTACACGCCCTTCTTTCTGCCGCAGATGGGCATCTTCTATAGACAGGATATCCGACCGTCTGTCTATGAGGGCTTCCTTGAAGAAATCTCCAAACACTATGTGCTGGCCGACCTGCTGATGAACGGACAAAACGCCTTGGATTGTGAAGAATTACAATTCCCACCGCATTTTGTCTCCTACACATTGTCGATGCATCTTCCTTACAATGAGCTATATAGCCAATTCCATGAGAACACGAGGCGGAACATCAAAGCGGCGCAGAAACAACAAAGCCGAGTTACGGTGCAGGAGGAGAAAATCCCGGATATTATCGCTCTTTTCCGAACAAACAAAGGCTCGGAAGAAGCGGTACATTTCCGGGAAACCGATTACGCAAGATTACAGCAAGTAGCTGATTATTTGCTGATACACAATCTTTTAGAAGTTTACGGGGTGCGCACTGTTGACAAACAACTGGCCGCTGGCGCCCTGTTCGTGAATGACGGCAAACGCCGCTGGTTCTGGTTCTCCGGCCGCGACAACCAACTCTCGGAAACCAAGCCCATGTTCCTGCTCCTCGACACCTACATCCGCGACCACGCGGAATCGGACCTTTGCCTCGATTTCAATGGCTCTTCCAATCCGAATGTGGCGAGATTGTACCAAGGCTTCGGCAGCTCAAAGCTCTTCATCCCGTTCGTCCGGCGGTTCAAAAACCATTTTTGGGAGATGCTGCTCTCCCCACGGCTTTCCAAACTGTAACTAACGAAAAGAGGGAAATCCGCCAGGACTTCCCTCTTTCTGTTTTCCGCAGCCAACTACTAACTACTAACTACTACCTGCTAACTATTAGTACCTATACGCATCCGTCTTGTACGGACCTTCGACCTTCACGCCGATATAGTCGGCCTGCTTCTGCGTGAGCTTCGTCAGCTTGACGCCGATCTTGCCCAAATGCAGGCGGGCGACCTCTTCGTCGAGATGTTTCGGCAGGTTATAAACCCCCACCTTGTATTCGTGCTGCCAAAGGTCGAGCTGAGCCATCACCTGGTTGGTGAAGGAGTTGCTCATCACGAAAGAAGGATGGCCGGTGGCGCAACCCAAATTCACAAGGCGGCCTTCCGCCAGGATGAAGATGGAGTGGCCGTCGGGGAAGATGTACTCATCGACCTGCGGCTTGATATTACGCTTCGTGATGTGCGCCTGGTTCTCGAACGCGCTGACCTGTATCTCGTTGTCAAAGTGACCGATGTTGCAGACGATGGACTGGTCTTTCATCTTGTTGAGGTGATCCACGGTGATGACATCGCAGTTGCCGGTGCAAGTGACGTAGATGTTGCCCTCGTCGAGCGCATCCTCCACGGTCTTGACCTCGAAGCCTTCCATGGCGGCCTGCAGGGCGCAGATGGGATCGACCTCGGTGACGATGACGCGGGCGCCGTAGGAACGCATAGCCTGCGCACAGCCCTTGCCGACGTCGCCGTAACCGCACACGACAACCACCTTGCCGGCCACCATCACATCGGTGGCGCGCTTGATGCCGTCAGCCAAAGATTCGCGGCAACCGTACTTGTTGTCGAATTTGGATTTCGTCACGGAGTCGTTGACATTGATGGCGGGGAAGAGCAGCTCGCCGCGCTCCATCATCTGGTAGAGACGATGCACGCCGGTGGTGGTCTCCTCGGACACGCCCTTGATCTCCTTCACCATGTTGTGCCAGTGGTGCGGATCTTCCTTCAGCACTTGCTTCAACGTGTTGAAAATCACAGCTTGTTCGTGGGATTCGGGTTCGGCGTCGAGGACCGTCGGGTCGTCTTCGGCCTTGCAACCGAGGTGGATGAGCAGCGTGGCGTCACCGCCGTCATCGACGATGAGTTGCGGACCTTTGCCGCCAGGGAAAGAGAGGGCGTTCACGGTGCACCACCAGTAATCTTCGAGGCTTTCGCCCTTCCAAGCGAACACGGAGACACCGTTGTCGGCGATGGCGGCAGCGGCGTGGTCCTGCGTGGAGAAGATGTTACAGCTGCACCAGCGGACTTCCGCGCCAAGGTGCGTCAACGTCTCAATCAGCACGGCGGTCTGGATGGTCATGTGCAGCGAGCCCATGATGCGCACGCCCTTCAGCGGCTTCGTGTCGCCGTATTTCTCACGGATGGCCAGCAAACCCGGCATCTCTTTTTGGGAGACATCAATGTCCTTGTGTCCCCATTCCGCCAAACTCATGTCGGCGATTTTGTATTTCAAATTATTGTCAATCATATTATTACGATTATTTGTTAATTATTTTCAGTAAATAAAAAGCGGACGTGGTGAAGAAATTACGAATCCAAGGCAAATGGGCGATCACTTTGCTCAGTTTGCGTGGTTTCAAATGGAATTTCTGCTCATAATGCGGATTGATGAACCATAATTGTTTGTCAACGATGCCATATCCCGTTGCCTTTGCCACTTTTTCAAACCTTTCCACAGGCATTTTCGACCTTTTGATACTCAAAAGTTCGTTGACGGTACCCTCTTTTTCTTTGCCAAGATGCAGGATTCTCTTATATAAAGGATTAGGTAACAGGTGAATAAACGGAAGTTTCGAGACTTTGCTCTTGCAGATCTGCTGATGACCGCCAAACGGCATTTGCCATGCAGGAAACGCAAAAAAGACGATACCGTTTTCGCGCACAAGAGGCTTTATCTTCGTGAAGAATTCTGCCTTTTCGGGTTGCTCGATGTGCTCGATGCAGTCGTGGATCAACACGATGTCATACAGTTTGCTTTCGTTTGACTGAGGAGGGTAATTCAAGAAGTTCTCGGCACAGAAATCCCCTTTCTGTCCTTCCTCGGCGAAGAATTTCTTGGCGTTTTCGATTTGTCCGGCATTCAAGTCGATACCCTTCACATAGCAGCCCAGTTCCGCGAAAGGAAGCAAGTTGCCGCCTTCGCCACAACCGATTTCCAGCACTTTGGTGTCGGGAGTGATGTCAACATAAGGTTTCAAGTAGTCAATGTAAAATTTCCTGCTGGTGTTCGCCAACTCATTAAAATATTGCCGTCTGTCGATATGCCGCTGTTGCATGAATTTCCTAATTTATAGAACTTGCTCTAAAAGAGCCTTTTGTCCAATCTTTTGATTCCTAAATTTCCGGCGGCAAAAATATAAAATTCTCGTTAATAAAAGACACTATATCGCACGAGCCCGGGGTGGAGACTATGACTTAAACTTAGACTATGACTTAGAACTTAGACTTAGACTATGACTTAGAACTTAGACTATGACTTAGACTTGGATTGCGTGGGTGATGATTGTCTGTTTCACCACTTCTTTCAGCGTAACCGCATAATCGAAAAAAATGTATCTTTGCGCTTTCTAACAACAAAATTGTAACATTATGGCTATCACAAAATTAGACCAATTAGTTGAGTTAGTTAAATCGAAACCGAAAAAAAGACTGGTGGCGGCCAATGCCAACGACGCGCACACCATCGAGGCTGTTCACGCCGCTGTGGAGCTGGGCGTGATTGACGCCACGCTTGTGGGCAACCCCGAAGAGATCGAAAAAGTGTGCAAGGAGCACAACTTCGACATGTCCAAGTTCACCATCGTTCCCGAATATGTCGATACGAAGGCTGCCGCGAAAGCATGCGACCTCATCAACGCCGGCGAAGGCCAGATTTTGATGAAGGGTCTGCTGCCCACCGACAAATACATGCGCGCCATCCTGAACAAGGAAAAAGGTCTTTGCCCGCCGAAGGCCACGCTGTCGCACGTCACCGTCATCGAGAATCCCGCCTACCACAAGCTGCTCATCGTGGGCGACGTGGCCGTGATTCCCGCCCCGGAACTGAAGGAGAAACAAGCTATCCTCAAATATTTGATCGAAACCGCGAAGGCTTTGGGCATCGAAAAGCCGAAAGTGGCATGCCTCGCCGCCACCGAGCAGGTGTCCGTCGGTATGCAAGCTTGTGTTGACGCCGCTTTGCTCGCCGCCATGGGCAGCCGCGGTCAACTCGGCAACGCCTACATCGAAGGCCCCATCTCGTTAGACCTCGCCATCGACAAAGAGACGGTGGAAATCAAGAAATTCAAGAGCGACGTGGCCGGCGACGCCGACTGTCTGCTCTTCCCGAACATCGAGACGGGCAACGTGTTCTACAAATGCTGCACGAAATTCAACCACGCCGAACTGGGCGCACTGCTCAAAGGCGCCAAAGTGCCCTGCGTGCTCTCTTCCCGTGGCGACAGCGCCAAAACGAAAATGTACTCCATCGCATTGGCTGCCCTGATGGCCTAATCTCTTGAAAGCATGATGACTCTGGCCGCCATTTTCGACTTTGTGAGCTTCCACATCGTTGATGTCCTCGACATCCTGATCGTGGCAGTGCTGCTCTTCGAGCTTTACAAGCTGACGAAGGGCACGGCCGCCGTGAAAATCTTCTGGATGCTGGCTCTCATCTATGTGATCTGGAAAGTGGTGACCTATCTGCATTTCACCATGCTCTCCGACCTGATGGGCGAGCTCGTCAGCGTGGGGGTGCTCGCCGTCCTCATCCTGTTCCAGCCGGAAATACGCAAATTCCTGCTGTACATCGGCGACGGGCGTGTGATACACTTCTTCAGCGACAGGTTCGCCAAGCAGCACCAGACCTCCGCGTATGTCAAGGAAATCGAGGCGGTGAAGAGCGCCTGCCGGCACATGTCGGCCAACATGACGGGCGCCCTGATCATCTTCGCCCGTCAGACCCCGTTAGACGAGTTCCTGAACACCGGCGAAATCATCGACGCCGCCCCTTCGGCGGAACTTTTGGAGAACATCTTCTTCAAGAACAGCCCGTTGCACGACGGCGCGGTCATCATCAAGAACCACCGCATCGCCGCCGCCCGCTGCATCCTGCCCGTGTCGAAAAACCGCGACCTGCCGCAGGAGGTGGGCCTGCGCCACCGCTCCGCCCTCGGCGCCACCGAGTTCACCGACGCCATTGCCGTGGTCGTCTCCGAACAGACCGGCAACATCTCCATCTGCCGCAACGGCACGATGACCCGCGACCTCACCTCCTCCTCCCTCCGGCAAATGCTGGAGGAGATTCTGACCAAGGAGTAGCCATCGTCGGTTTATGTCCGTATGAAAAAAGCAGGAATACGTTAATTCGTGTCCCTGCTTTTTTTAAACTATGTATTGATCTCATAGCTCCAACATTATTTCACAAAAACTTTCACAGCGGAGTTGTCCCCCCGCACAATATAAACACCGCTTTTCATGGGTATGTACGTTTCCGTTCCCTCCAACGAGGTTCGGTAAACAACTTGTCCGAGCATGTTGATGATTTCCACAGACGAATGCTCTTTTATACCATGCAAGTGTATGCCTCCTTCCACACCCCATGCCTGCCACTCGGCGCTCGCGTGTTCGGGAATCCCCACCGTCCCGGGGCGTATCTTCAGAAAATCGCGGACCGGGCCGTTTGCTGTCACCAATGTCTTGTTTTCGGAATCATAATGAGCCCCTGCTGGTGAGACGATACAGCTGCCGTTCAACTGGAAGCCGACAATGCGGCGAATGCAATAGTCGGCATCTATAATCAGAGTGCTCGAGTCGACGATCAGCACCGTTTGGCTGTAATCCTGATATTGCGCCGCTCCTTGGAAACCGTCTGCGGGATGGTAGGGGACATCTATCACCACACTCGCCCCTTGTCTGATGCGAAAAGTGTCAACCCCCAGTCCGCAATCGATCCCTCCGATTATACCATTCAAAACCAAAGACCCATTTCCCACAATGTTGTAGGATCCCGAAAAGAGATCAAGAGGTACTATCCCATAAATAGTGTTTTGTCCTATCAGCTCGATATTCAGCGTTTGGCCACTGTGCGCCTCTGCCATAAGAGTATGGCCATTACTATCGTCATACGGGTCTCCCGAGTCATAACGGTAGATGGTGGCATTCTGCAGGACAAGTGTTCGGGAGGCAGAATCATAGCGGACTGTCCCAGAAATATAGTCGCTCGTGATGTTGTCCTGATTTTCAGGGGTGACCTGCACATTTGCAATCCGCATGTTTGGATATTGTGCAAAGATGCTGAAAATCATGCCTATGTTCAGCAAAAAAAGTGCTACTTTTTTCATATCTACTAAAAGTGACCTCTATTTTTACCTTTCCGCGCCACACCCCTAAACCCTGCGAGGCCCGTGAACAGAATCCGGGGATATGACGCCGCGAAATTACGTATTTAATTCCTTCGCTCGGTTCGGTTTTCTCATTTTTTCACGATCTTCCGCATATACTCCTTCCCCTCCGCATCCCTCACGCGCAGAAGGTACACGCCGGCGGGCACTTGTTTCACGTTCATCGTCGGCGAGTTGGTCGGCGAATTTTGCGAATTAAGGTTGTCCAAGTTGTCCAAGTTGTCCAAGTTGTCCAAGTTATCGTTATCACTTGCCAGTGCCGCCAACCCGAGCTTCGCTCAGTCTTTCACGCAGCGGATGGCGCAATAGTGGACATCCGGCAGGGAGGATATTCGGGGG
>CACXUB010000084.1 GCA_902770735.1 uncultured Bacteroidota bacterium
CACGAACAAGTTCTAATGTCAAGAACGAATTTCTGCAGAAGTCCCATTGTTGGGATCTGCAAACAGCACTGGAGTTCCCGTATAGCACTTACATTTTTATGAGCGGCCTTGTTGGGGAGAGCCTTAAGGAGGATTTTCAGCAGTGCAAGGAGCTGATGGGGGTGAGCGACGAAGAGTTTGCCGCCTTCGAACTCCAAAAACAGCGCCAGAGTGTTTCCAACACCCCCGCCGACAATAAAAAAGACAAATTCATGAAAGAATTCATTGAAAACGACGCCCGTCTCGAGTCCGCGATTGAAGAGGGGAAAAATGGTGGCAAGCAAAGTGAATAATGGACGACAACATTTACAACCATGACAACTACATGTCGAAATAAAAGTTGTCCAAAGTTGTCCCAATTGTCTTCAGATAAAGGTTGTCTCAGTTGTCCAAGTTGTCTTCAAAAAAAACAAAAATAGTCTTAAAACCGAATATGCAGAAAAAGAAAACATACCGTTATTCCACCGGCGAGACATTCGAGGCCGACATGGAGGATTTGAAGCGCCTCTTGCGCGAAAACCAGGAGTATTTGGACAACTATCTGGACCTGTACGGCTCGTTGGAAGACGACGAGTACGTGGCGCGGGGCAACGGCTTCTGCGACCGCAAGTTCAGCGACGACTTCATCGAAGGACAGATCGCGAAATACCGCACGCGGCTCGCGGAAATTGAGCAGTGGCTTAATTCTTAATTCTTAATTCTTAATTCTTAATTTTGAATTCTTAATTGCGCACGTCCATCGCGTCCCTCAACGCATTGCCTATCAGCATGAACGACAGCACTAACAGCATGATGGCCAGGCCGGGGATGATGGGCAGGTAGGCGTTGTTGAGCACGATGTATGCGTAGCTTTCCTTGATCATGATGCCCCACGACGGGGTGGGGGGGATCACGCCCAGGCCGAGGAAGCTCAGACCCGCTTCCATCAGGATGGCCGACGAGAAGTTGGAGGCGGCAATCACGATGAGCGTGCCCGTGATGTTGGGCAGGATGTGCTTGACGATGATACGGAAATTGCTGTATCCCAGCGCTCTGGCGGACTCCACGAAGTCCTGTTCGCGCAGACTCAGGAACTGTCCGCGCACCACGCGGGCGATATCCACCCACATGGTGAGTCCTATGGCGATGAAAATCTTCCAGAACCCTTTGCCGAGGGCGAAGCTGATGGCGATGACGAGCAGCAGGGTAGGGATGGACCACACCACGTTGATGAGGAAGGTGAGCACGTCATCGACCCAGCCCCGGAAGTAGCCTGCGGTGGCCCCGACGAGCGTGCCGATGACCAGGGCGATGAAAATCGAGAGGAATCCCACGGAGAGACTCACGCGCGCGCCGATCATCAGCTGGCTGAGGACATCGCGCCCGTAGCGGTCGGTGCCGAGCAGAAACCGCTGCTTCTTCACCATCCGCGGTGATAGGTCGGCCTTGGCGTACGATTCGTAGTACTCCTGCTGGAACAGCTTCACGGTCACCGAGTCGCCGGAGACGGTGTAGGACTCTATCGGAACGGTCTTGTACTCAGCGGGTTGCCCGAACAGCATCTTCTTGAAGAAGTTGACGTGGGGTACGTCCTGGTCGGGTTTTAGTTCCAGAAGCTGCACGGTGAATCCCGGTTTCTGGAGGGCGATTTCAAGTTGTTGGTGGTTGCAGAAGGGGGTGGAGTCGGGGGTGATGAGATAGCCGAGGACAGCGACTATGATGACCAGTCCGATGTAGGCCAGCGACACGATGGCCTGGCGTTCCTTCTTGAAACGCTGCCAGGTGAGCGCCGACAGGGAGACGGCGCGTTCCTCGGATTTCGTGCGAGTGAACCATTTTTTCATTCCGGCGGCAAAAGTACGATTTTTTAGTGAATGTGGCTATTGCTTGATGAACTTGGAAATAGAAGTTCGGTTGTCGGTGGTGAGGATGCGGATGAAATAGATTCCACTGTTCAAGTTGTTGACATTGAGGGAGTTCAGCTGCTCGGCCTGTCCGTTGCAGCTCATAATCTGACAACCGCTCAAATCGTAGATCACGATTTGCTGTACGGGTTCGGAACTTTGCACATAAAGCATGCCTGTGGCGGGGTTGGGGAACACACTGAACGTGACCTTTTCAGGGCTTTCAACGCCTACATTGTCGTCCATGTCTTCCACACACAGGTTGCCCATGCCGGGGAGAACGATGTTGTCCACCCAAGCGCAGTCGCTGCCGCCGATGACACCAGAGTCCTTCTGGTAGATGAATCTGAAGGTGTGCGTGCCAAAATCAACTGGGAAGGAGGCCTGTGACCAGCCGGTGGAACCCGTTTGGCTGTCCATCTCGGTGTCGTCTATGTAGAATTTGAAGAAGTCATAGCCGTCCTCAGAAGAGACTTTGCGGAAATAGGAGATGCTTGCAGCGGCGGAACAGTTGATCGTGATGAAGAATTCAGATTGGTCGTTGTCGGCCAAGTCCTGTTTGGAACGGACGCAGTAGTTGCCGGCGTAGGGCTGTTCATTGGTGACGAACCATGGGTTGTTGTTGGTCTGCCACGGGAAAGCGGTCAGACCACCCGTCTCGAAGGTCTCCATGACAGTGCCAACGGTCAAGTAGATGGTGTCCACGATGACGTCCTGGCCCACCACGCATTTCACGTAGAGCGGCACGGTTGTCATGTCCGGTACAGCGGCGCCGATAGCCACCTGGTACTGGGCGGTTGCGGAGGCACCGGCAGGCAACACCGCGATGTTCTGGGCCGGGGTGTTCACGGTCACTAAACTGTAATGGCTGGTGAGGTGTAAGACAGCATTGGTCAGCGGGCTGTGGCCGGTGTTGGCGTAGGTCACCGTCACGTTGACCATGTCACCGGGAGCAAAGGAGGCGGTGCCGTTCGCGTTCTGAAGGGTCACGTTCGCAATGGAAAATATCGGAGTCGCAACCATTATCTTGAAATTCTTGGTGGTGGTGAGATTGCCGAAGGTGGTGGTGATGACAAAAGGAATTTCGTCTCCATCCTGGGCATCGGCGGGCAACACAATGGTGAAGGCGTTGTTGTGCGTGCTGGTGGCGTCAGCGGCGATGCTGTTGTCGCTCACGCTGTTTTGAGGGATGACGACGCCCGGATAGCTGCTGCTGAGCGTGGTGGTGACATTGGAGGCTGCGGCCACACCATAGTTTGTCAGGGCCACATTCATATACACCGTGGAGCCTGGTTGCGGGACACTCTGCTCCGACAAGGAGTAAGAGGAGACGGCCACGAAGGGTCCCGTCGGGGCGATGACCTGCACGGTCTTGAAGAATTGGATGTGGTTTTGTGCCGAAACGGCCAACTCATAATCCCCCAGGATGTTGACGGCGCTGAAGGTGAGGCTGGCATAACCGGAGGCATCCGTGAAGGCGGCCGCTATCAACTCGTTGTTGTAGGTCAAGGCCACGTATGCGTAGGGCACCGTCTGCACGTCATAGCTGGTGCTTCCCACCAAGAGAAATTCGTCGGAGTTGACGGTCAAGTTGGATGGAATCCCCAAATAGGGTTTCAAGGAAGGGTCGCCCATCAGATGGTAAACCTCCCAGTAGTAAAGCTTTAGATCCGAGCTTGAGCCTTCCACCGCCAGATCTCCGGCAGTCATGTAGCCCGCGATGCTGGTGACCCAGACATCGTGATTCTCGCCGTGCGTGTGGAAGATTCTGTCGTAGGCGCCCAGATGGTTGGCGTTGTATGTCGGGGTGGAGTCGATGGTGCTGCGAAAGCCGACAGACCAGTAAAAATCCTCATCCCAGTAAGTGATGTCGGAACCGCCGATATAGCCGACAGCCCCTTTGTCGGGGACACGCAAGAGCATTTCGGCAAAACACTCAGGGTCTCCAAAGGTGCAGGACAGACAGCAGTTCCCGATCATAAAACCGTATTTGTCGGCATTGTTCATATATGGCACGTGGTCACAGGTGAACGCGGGCTCGTTCCAGCCGTATCCAGAGCCGTGTGCCGTGTAGTTGATCCAACCACATCCGGAGCTGATCTCCTGACGGATGATCGAAGCCTGGCCGGAGCAGTCATACAAATGCTTGTACACCGTGGTGTAGTTGTGCGTGGCGGAGGTGGTGTTAACGTAATTGTCAAAGATGTAGTTGATCTGACCGTTGAGATGGGTGGGGGCCCAGATATCGTCGTTGCCGGCAATCAACACCGCCTTGCCCAGATAAGACGGATCTGGCATCGTATATTGTTCGTACATCAAAGTCTTCTCGATCTGCGGAAGCAGTTGGTTGATGTTCTGAGCCGAGAAACGGCCGTAGTAGCAGTCCGGCAGATGGTCGCCGCTGGTCCAAGTGGCATAGTGCAAGTCCGTCTTGTGGTTCTGAGTGCCCGTGAAAGCGGGGATCTGTTCGACATCGCCGACGAGTAGGACAAAGGTGGGCGCCGGATTCGAAGCCGTGGCATTGGTGTACTCGGACAGGATATAGTTCCTGATGGCCGTGGTCGTGGTGCCGGTGGCGCTCGTGTAAGCGACTTCCACGAGGTAGCCGATACGCTTTTTCCAGTTGACGAAAGCCATCAGTTGCTCGTTGTTGGCGAACATATCGTGGGCGATGATCAGATACTTGACGGGGGTGATGTTGAACTCGTTGCGCGTGTTCATCGGGTTGATAACGGCTTCTTTGGCGGCGTGGAACAACGGGCTGTAGTACTTGTCCTTCATCTCCAATGTGGCCGGGATGTTGGCATTCCCGTAGGTGATCTCCACCTCGATGCGGCTATAGACCCGGATCTTGCCCGTGACGGGGTTGTAGGCCACGGGACTCACCACCACACTGGCCATGTTCACGTCACGCATGGTGCCGATCTTGCGGGCAGTGACCACCTCCGGCTGCGAAGTATAGAACGCATCGGTGCGATAGACAGCTTCATTCTTGTTGAAGGGACGTTTTCCCGTATCGGACTTGGAACAGCTCGGCTGGCTGGGCATCACGGGATAAAGTACATTCAAGGCGGCGGCATCGTATTCCTCGTAGTCCGCCGACACAATCCGGACGTTGACCTCGTCGCACAATGGAATTTCAATCAGCTTGGTGAGTTCCGGCAGTGAAGGACAACCCACTTTAGTGGAGTTGTCGTAGCCGTCCATAGAGAGGGAAGTATAGTGGGCGTCTCCGACGTTCACCACGCTGCTCTGCAGTTTGGGTGTGCTGAACTCGATGGAAAGCTTGCTCATCGTGTTCTGCCGGATGGTGAAATTTTGAGCGTTTATGAAGAGAACGCTAATCAGTAAAGTGCTGAATAACAATACTTTTTTCATTTTACGATTTTTACACAAAAGGCGGCAAAAATAGCAAAATCCTGGAAAATCCAAAGTGGTATACTTTTGAATGGCACTTTGGTGTATTTTAACGTGGTTATTTACACCCACATGGAAACCATCTGCATCAACGTCAAGGAGGTGTGTCAAATAACGACGATTATAACCCCGACAGATCCACCTTATAGGTAATGTCCACGGGTGTCTGCTTCTCAATGAACATTGCCAGATAGATGGGGAGATACATCACCTTGTCGGTTTGACGGAAATTCTCATTGCTGAAAACGATGGCCTCTGGTATTGGATAGTTTTGGTTGGACATCAAATTGGACAGGGCATTGTGCCTGTGATAATCCTTGCCGGATTTCACCTCTATGGGTAGTATAGCCCCGCTCTTTTCAATCACAAAATCCAACTCGCCCTGTTTCTTGCTGTTAAAATAATAGAGGTCGAACCCGTGGGCAGACAGCTCCTGCGCAATGGCGTTCTCGTAAACGGAACCGAAGTTGATGCTTTTGGCATCGGTGAGTAACCGCAGCTGGATGCCGTCGGCGTACTGGCTTGCCAGCAGGCCGACATCGTTTTGGAATAGCTTGAACAGGTTTCTGGAACGAGACAACTTCAGTGGAATGACAGGCTCTTCAACATTATAGACAGGCAGTGCCACACCCGCCTCCTTCAACCAGATGAAACTGTTTTCAAAATGTGAGAATTTAGCATTCTCGTTCAAATTCTTCAGGATAAACCTTTTGTTTTTTGCATTGAGCTCAGAAGGAATCAGATCGAAGATGGCTTCTATGTACAGTTTGTTTTTCTTGTCGTATTTGGCAATATCGCGCTTGTATAGCCGGAGGATGGACTGCTGCTCGGCAAGGACCATCTGAAGATTGTTCGAGTCTATATATTTTTGCACAGCCGCAGGCATTCCGCCCACGATGAGATATAGACGAAACAATTCCATTAACTTGGCATGAACAAATTCATCCACCGGGCGTTTGTGTTCCCAAGCATCGCGAAGTTCGTCCATGACCATTTGACTCAAACCTACCGCCATGAAAAACTCTTCCATATCCAAAGGGAACATCTCCTTGACATCCATGTAACCAACTGGTTCTGAGCGTAAGTCATTGAGCTCTACCCCTAAAAGAGAGCCACTCATAATGTACCGGTAGTTCCCTTCGTCAACCAAAAACTTGATGGCAGTCACAATCTCAGGACATTCCTGCACTTCATCGAAAAAAATCAATGTTTTCCCCTCGATTAGCGGTTGAGTGGTCAAGGATGAGATTCTCAGCAGCAGATCGCGACTGTTTTTAGCAGTCGACAGGACAGAGCCTGCATCACTCATTTCAATAAAATTGATTTCCACCATACTTTCGAAATGAGATTTCCCGAAATTGCGAATGGAGTAGGTTTTCCCCGTTTGTCTGGCTCCTGTTATCAAAAGCGCTTTCTTTGTTGAATCATAGTATTCTTCTAAATATCTGTCTATCTTTCTCTTAATCATAATATATTCGTTTTTCCAACGGCAAAAATACTAAAAATATCCGTTTTTCCAACATTATTTTTGCGGTATTTGTAACTTTTTCCAATTTATGCATCTTGATGTGTAAATAACCACGTAAAAGTTTACCACTTGATCATCTGTAAACAACCATCCAAAAGTATACCGCCATTGCCACTGAAAAGTATACCATTTTGAGGTCTTCGTGATACAGCAATGATTTATAACACGCTTTTTGTATTTTTGCAGTCTCCAAAGTGGTATACTTTTGGATGGCACTTTGGTGTATTTTAACGTGGTTATTTACAATTATAATGAAGAAATTCTTTTTATTTTTTATTTTGGTTTTATTACTTATTTGGATTTTGTTACTAGGGGTACTATTTATATTCATAGCGTCCACCTTTAATTCAAGTGATAACGATATAGTTTATTCTAAATCCAGAAAAATTGGTGATAACTTATTTGTTGAAACATATCAGACGTATCATGGAGGTGTTTATGATGGAGATGCTTATGAAATATATCTTACGGACTCATTATTTTTTAGAAAAAAGCTGGGTGATTATGATGACCATGATTGGCCAGATGTAACCGTAAGAGATGATTTAGTTATTGTTAAATGGAATGATTACAAAATCTTGAGAAACAGAACCCGAAACTGTAAAATTTCCAAGCTTAAAGAAAAAGGGTATGATGACCTCTTAAAAAAGCCCTACGCACATTAAATATTATTTCAAACCAAATATTCCCCTTGATAAGAAATAGTTTTATTTCAATCTTTTTCAAGGGCGACCGGGCACGCTATCCGTTCAAACTTCGCGGCAAGCCGCTCGTAACCACTCCTATCGTTGTCGCGGTATTAAGGAAGATGAAAACGCGGTCAACCAGCACGACAGCGTTTTCCCGTAGCCGTCCCTATCCGTGACGGACGTTTAGGCCATCTTTGCCATAAACTTAACATTTATGGCAAAAAGCAGCACCCGCAGGGTAACCATCTACATCAACGGCAAGGAGGTGGAGGCCTCCGTCAAGCAGATACGTTCCGAGATGAACAAGCTCGTGAACGAGCAGAACCGCATGGTCATCGGTTCGGACGAGTACATCGCCCACGCCAAGAAAATCAAGGAGCTGCGCCAGTACTATTATAAAAAATGTATTTTTGCGAGGTCATTGCTATTCGTGAGATAGTATGACAAGAGAGTGTCATTATTGTTACGTATGCAAATTGAAGATTCACATCGCGACTATTATGATTATGCCTGTCCGCATTTGATAGACAAAGCCATTGTCTATCATCGGAACAGTCAGGTTGTTTTGGGGCAGGAACTCTTTTTCAACCCGAACCCCTTCCATATTGATGAGGAAAAATGGTTCAACAGGTTCAATTTGGTGGTGACAAAGGATGAGCCCGTTCAGGACAGTCGCACAAACACGGAGAAGATCCTGTCAGCCGGCTTTGACACCAAGACCAGTTTCAGGAATGTGAAATAAAGAACAATGAATACAGAACTAGTCATGAATATCGTACAATATTTACACTGTTCAAGTTAATATGTTATGAAAGAAATATCCCCTGAAGAGTTATATTCCTTGTATAAGGACACATTGTATAAATGCCAAAGCAAAATATTCAATTATGCTGATGATATTGTTGAGACGATGGTTTTTGAGGATTTTGTTATCGGTGCAACCAGTTTTTTGCATGATGATTCTCTAAACACGCTCATTAACAATCATCTTATAGACAAAAAACAATATGATTTAAGTAGAGAGATTCGAGCATTATTTTTCGAAATAGAAGACTGCGGAGAATTGACAATGGACTGTTTAAGGGGGCAATCAGAAAAATGGAAACATTTGACTTCCCTTGTAGATGAAGCTGTTGCAGGGGTGAAAAACGAAGTCGTGTTGTTAGATTGTGAATTAGAGTATATTCACGACAGAATAGAGGAATTGTCAAGTGTGGATTTGCAAGAAAAAAAGTGGTTAAATCAAAACAATGACACAGGGCGTATCTCTTCGTATGCAGAATTAATGTGTTCTTTATATGACGATTGTTTTTTAGAACTAGTCTTAAAAAAAGCGATGGAGAAATATGGACACTCCAATAATGCCTTAAACGGATTATACAAATTGAGCTCTTTGCTCAATAATTATGAAGAACCCTATACAAATGGACATATTGATGACGAACTGATAATCAAAGATTCAAATTGGCAAGTGATCGTCAAGCAGGCGCAAACAGTCCTTGCTAATTGGGATCAGATTCAACCTATGTTGTCGCAACTTTGAACTACACGGCAATTCCCGTGCGCAGGACATCATCATACAAGGGTGAAGGATAGCGTTCCTCCAGAAGGACAGGCTCGATAAGCGTGTTCAGTTTCCGGGAGGCAGTCCAAAGTTTTGTGGTGGCG
>CACXUB010000085.1 GCA_902770735.1 uncultured Bacteroidota bacterium
TCTTCATTCTTAATTCTTCATTCTTAATTCTTAATTAAGAATCGCGCTGGTACGCCCTCTCGAACTCCGTCCTTGCCAGCAGAGAGCGGCCGAGCGTGGCCTCGTCGGCGTATTCGAGTTCCTCGCCGACGCCGATGCCGCGGGCGATGGTGGTGATGGTCGGGACTTTGTCCTGGATGTTCTTGTAGATGAAGAAGTTGGTGGTGTCGCCCTCCACGGTGGCGGGCAGCGCGAGGATGACCTCCTTGATGCCGCCGGCTTCCACGCGGTCGAAGAGCTGCTGGATGGTGAGCTGCTGGATGCCGATGCCGTCCATCGGGGAGATGACCCCGCCGAGGACGTGATAGACCCCCTGGTACTGGTGGGTGTTCTCGATGGCGATGACGTCGCGGATGTCCTGCACCACGCAGATCACCCCGCCGTCGCGTTTCGGGTTGGCGCAGATGTCGCAGATCTCGTGGTCGGAGATGTTGTGGCACTGCCGGCAGAAAACGACATCGCTTTTCAGCTTGTTGATGCGGTCGGTGAGGAGCTGCACGTTGGCTTCGTCCTGCTTGATGAGATGCAGCGCGAGCCGTAGCGCGGAGCGTTTCCCGATGCCCGGCAGCTTCGAGATCTCATTGACGGCGTTCTCTAAATTCTTGGAATACAGGGAAATCATTCTTCTTCGGGATCAAAAACAAGGGTGGAAAAACGGGAGGTGTCGAAGATCTCGTTGGCGGTGTCGCAGAGTTCCTCCGCCGTGACTTTCTCCAGACTGCGGATGTTCTCGTCCGTGTTGTGGACTTCGTCGTAGAAGAGGGCGAAATGGCCGGCGGAAAGTAGTTCGTTGAGTTTGCTCTCCTGGGCGAGCGCCAACTGTCCGATAAACTGTTTTTTGGCGTAATAGAGCTGCATGGTGCCCAGCTTCTGGCGTTTCAGCTTCTCTAACTCTTTGTAAACCAGGTTTAAGCAATGGTCGCGTTCGTGGGTGTCGCAGCCGAAATAGACGCTGAAGAGGCCGCAGTCGGAGAAGGGGTTGAAGTAGGCTTCCACGGTGTAGGCCAGCCCCATCTTCTCGCGGACGCTCATGTTGAGCCGCGAGTTCTGTCCCTGACCGCCGAGGATGTTGGTGAGCAGCATGAATGTCGATCGTTTGGGACTGTGGATGTCGTAGGCGAGTCCACCGGTGACCACGTTGGTCTGTGAGGAGGTTTTCCGCACGGAGCGGGTCTGCGGGGTGAAGCCGTTGAACGGCACGCGCCGGCGAGCGCCTTCCGCCATCGTGACCCCGCCGAAATGTTTCTCGCACAGTCGCAGCAGCTTGTCGGCGGAGATGTTGCCCACGGAGGCCAGCACCACGTTCTCCAAGGTGTAGTTCCGGCTGGTGAAATCCATAATATCCTCACGCTGAATCTGTTGCACGCTTTCTTTCGTGCCGAGGATGATTTTCCCCATGTCGTGGTTCTCGAACACCTGCGCCTCGAAGTCGTCGAAGATCAGTTCCGAGGGACTGTCGTTGTAATAGTTTATTTCCTCGAAAATCACCGTTTTCTCCTTTTCCAGCTCTTTTTTCGGGAAGGTGGCGTGGAAGAAGATGTCGGCGAGCAGTTCGACGGCGCGGGGGTAGTCGGGGGAGAGGAAGGAGGCGTAGAAGTCGGTTTCCTCTTTGGAGGTGCTGGCGTTCAGGTCGCCGCCCACGCTCTCCATGCGGTTGATGACGCGGTAGGCGTTGCGTTTTTCCGTCCCCTTGGAGATGGTGTGTTCCACGAAATGGGCGAGTCCCGGGTGTTGGGTGGGCTCGTCGCGGGTGCCGGCGTCGATGAGGATGCCGAAGTGGGAAATAGGGGAGGCGGTGGGGATGTGGAGCAGCCTGAGACCGTTACGCAGTCTTACAACACGGTGCGGCATGGATCTACAGTGATGGTTTGGATAGTGTTTATAATATCTTCACTGTAAGGCACTTGCACACGGATGTAGTTGTCCGTGAAACCGGAAAGCATGTCGTCGTTCACCTGGGATTCCACCAAGACGGGGCGTTCCTGACCGGCGCACTGTTCGTAGAAGAGGCGTTTCTTCTCGTTGGAGAGGGCGATGAGCCGTTGGGTGCGCTCGTCCTTGACATCCTCGGAGATCTGGTTCTCCATGATGTTGGCGGCGGTGCGGGGACGGCGCGAGTAGCTGAAGACGTGCATGTAGCTGATGGGTTGTTCGGCGAGGAAGTTGTAGGTTTCGTCGAATTCCTCGTCGGTTTCGCCGGGGAAGCCGGTGATGACGTCGCAGGCGATGCAGGCGTCGGGCATCAGCTTTTTGATCTTCTGCACTTTCTCGGCGTATTGGGCGGTGGTGTAGCGGCGGCGCATCTCGGAGAGGATGCGGTCGCAGCCGGACTGCAGGGGCAGGTGGAAGTGCGGCATCAGGATGTCGTTCTTGGCCACGAGCTTGATGATGTCGTCGGTGAGCAGTTCGGGTTCGAGGGAGGAGATGCGCACGCGCTCGATGGCCTTCTGCTTGACGATGGCCTTGATGAGCTTGGTGAAGTCCTCGTTGGTGCCGCGCCCGAAGTCGCCGATGTTGACGCCGGTGAGGTTGACCTCATGCACGCCCTGGTCGGCGATTTCCTGGATGTTCTTGAGCACGCCCTCGATGGTGTCGCTGCGACTCTTGCCGCGGGCGATCCACACGGTGCAGTAGGTGCAGTGGGTGTTGCAGCCGTCCTGGATTTTGAGGAAGGAGCGAGTGCGGTCGTGGATGGAGTAGGTGGAGAAGAAGTTGGGGGAGGGTTTGATCTCGCGGGTGGCCACGTAGTCGACGACGCTCATCTTGTTGCTGCTGCCGAAGACTTTGTCCACGCCGGCCCAGCGTTCGAGCAGCTCGGGTTTGAGGGCGCTGTAGCAGCCTATGAGCATGATGGCGGCCAGCGGGTTCTCGCGATGGAGCTTGGAGACCAGGTTGCGGGTCTTCTTCTCCGCCGCGCCGGTCACCGCGCAGGTGTTCACGATGATGATCTCGGGCACCCCGCCCTGACTCCATCCGCGCTTCTCTAACTCAGCCGCAATCGCCGACGACTCGCTGAAGTTCAACTTGCATCCTAACGTGTGTATTTCGAAATTCTTCATTATAATTGGTTTACTTTAATCAACATCTGTCGCTTAATTGTATTGAATGTCAGGTAGTTCCGTGAGTTCCAACCGAGAATCCATAAGCCAAAATTAAGCGTGCAAAGATACACTTTTTTTTCGAAACTGAGATTTTTTTATTTTGCCTGAATGCCGCGAGGCGTCGGAATGCCCCTTCGGGTCGCGGTTTTTGTAGGGGAAAGGGGGGGCGGTTGTTTCCATAAGAATTGTCGAGGGATAATATATTGAAAAAATTTATATCTTTGCCGATTCTTAAATTAGGGAAAAAAGTTTACTCATCAAAATATAAAACATTATGGTAGAAAAAATTACATCAAGCCAGCAGGCCATGGACATGGAAGCCCGCTATGGCGCGCACAACTATCATCCCCTGGGCGTGGTTATCGCCCGCGGTAAAGGCCCCTTCGTGTGGGACGTGGAAGGCAAGAGATACTTCGACTTCCTCTCCGCTTACTCCGCAGTGAACCAAGGCCACTGCCACCCGAAGATCATCGACGCCATGATCGACCAGGCTCAGAAGGTCACCCTGACCTCCCGCGCTTTCTACAACGACTGTCTCGGACCGTTCGAGAAATACATCACCGAGACTTTCGGCTACGACAAGGTGCTGCCGATGAACTCCGGTGCCGAGGCCGACGAGACCGCTCTGAAGCTTTGCCGTCGTTGGGGTTACGACAAGAAGGGCCTTCCCGAGAACCAGGCCAAGATCATCGTGTGCGACGGTAACTTCCACGGTCGTACCATCACGATCGTCTCCCTCTCCATCGATCCTGACGCTTACAAAGGCTTCGGTCCGTTCACCCCGGGATTCGTGAAGATCCCCTACAACGATGTCGATGCTTTGGCGAAAGCCCTCGAAGATCCGATGGTGTGCGGTTTCCTCGTGGAACCCATCCAAGGCGAGGCTGGCGTGTATGTCCCCGATGAGGGCTATCTGAAGAAATGCTACGACCTCTGCAAGGCCCACAACGTGCTGTTCATCGCCGACGAGGTGCAGACCGGTATCGCCCGTACGGGTAAGATGCTGGCTTGCGACCACGAAGGTGTCCGTCCCGATATCCTCGTGCTCGGTAAGGCCCTCTCTGGCGGCACGATGCCCGTCTCCGCCGTCCTGGCCGACGACGACATCATGCTGAACATCAAGCCCGGTGAGCACGGCTCCACGTTTGGTGGCAACCCCGTCGCCTGCCGTGTCGGTATCGCCGCCCTCGAAGTGGTGAAGGAAGAGAAGTTGGCTGAGCGCGCCGAATACCTCGGCAAGATCTTCCGCGAGGAGATGAGCAAGGTCAACAGCCCGATGATCAAGCAGGTGCGTGGTAAAGGTCTGCTCAACGCCGTCATCATCCAACCTACGAACGGCAAGGAAGCTTGGGACGTGTGCGAGAAGATGCGCGACCTCGGCGTGCTGGCCAAACCGACCCATCAGCACATCATCCGTTTCGCTCCTCCGTTGGTCATCACCGAAGAGGAACTCCGCGAGGCCATCGCCATCATCAAGGAGGCGATCCTCTCGTTCGAGTAAGCGATCGGAATAGCTTTGTCTTTAAGAAGAGGCCGGGGGATTCGTTCTCCCGGCCTTTTTCGTGTGCGCTGGCGGGTGGCGGCCTCAGGGGAGGTCGGAGTGGTGGAGGGGGCTGGGGGTGGCCCGCGGGTCCTGGTGCTCTGGGAGGGGTAGTGGCCTCGGGGGGTAGTCGGAGTGGCGGAGGGGGCAGGGGGTGGTCCGCGGGTCCTGGTGCTCTGGGGAGTAGTGTCCTCGGGGTAGTCGGAGTGGCGGAGAGGGCTGGGGGTGGCCCGCGGGTCCTGGTGCTCTGGGGAGTAGTGGCCTCGGGGTAGTCGGAGTGGTGGAGGGGGCAGGGGGTGGTCCGCGGGTCCTGCGGACGCCGCGGTCAGGGAGGGGCGACCGCTATCGCGGTCGTGTGGGAGACCGGGAGTTCGTGGGGAGTCCGGGGTGTGTGGGTTGACCGGAACGGCGTGGTGGACCGGGTAGATCGGGTGGATCGGGTGGATCGGGTGGATCGGGTGGATCGGGTAGGACTGATCGAGATAGGAACTTTGTCCGGTTGATAACTTTTTATTACGGCGTATGAACTATTTTGTTATTTTTGCGCGCTGATTCGGAGCGTGGACAGGACGCTGAAGGCGTCCCCTCTTTGCAACCGCAGTGTCCGAAGGACCTGCGGTGTTAGAGGCCTCGCCAGCGCGGTCTGATCCGTCGGAGGGACGCCGGTGCGGACCTGTGTGTCACGGAGCCTCGCCAGTGCAGTCTGATCCGCCAGAGGGACGCCGGTGCGGACCTGCGTGTCACGGAGCCTCGCCAGTGCAGTCTGATCCGCCAGAGGAACGCCCGTGTCAGCAGCAACCAGAAACCAAAACCAATAACCAAACCAAACAAAGTATGGCTTACACCAAACTCATCTACCACATCGTCTTCCGGCCGCACTGGAGCGTGCCGGCCATCACGGAAGTGCACGAACGCGACCTCTTCGCTTTCGTCAACGGATTCTGCAACAACCACAAATGCAAGCTGATCCGGATCAACAGCATGCCCGACCACATCCACATCTTGGTCTCTCTGCCGCCCACGATGGCGGTGGCATCGTTCGTGCACGATCTGAAAATCGCCGCAGGGAATTTCCTGCGGGGTCATCCCGACAAGTTCCCGCTGTTCACCGGCTGGGCACGAAGCTACTATGCCGGAACTTGCGGCCCTATGGACAAGGAACGGGTGCGCCGCTATATCATGCGGCAGAAAGAACACCACAAGAAGAAATCCTATAAACAAGAGATACTCCGCCAGTTGAAAAGGGCTGGTATCGAATATGACGAAAAGTATCTGTTTCGCGACTGACAGGGATGGCGGTCCGTCGTACATCTGCCTGTCTGGAGTATAGCTTACTTCTTCACCACTTTCTCCACCTGTTCTTCTCCGTCACAGTTAATTGCTTTGATGAGATAAACACCTATGGGATAATTCGTTATACTGATTGTGACGATGTTGTCTTCTGTAAATTCCTCCATCAGCACGCGCCCTTGCAAATCCGTGAGGGTGACTCGTCTCAACGGTTTCTCGCTGTCGATGCGCACAAGGCCGGTGGTCGGGTTGGGACTGACCGTCAGGGTGGGGGAGGACGGCCGGTCGGGAAGTCCTACAAAGACGTTCGCCGCCATCCAGCTTTCTGGCAAGGCGTTGTCGAGGTCGGGGTCGAGGAGGATGAGGAAGTCGCCATGACCGTCGGCGCTGACGGGCCACGGCATCGTGTCGGCGTAGGTCACCTCATCGATGATGTTGCCCCACGCGTCGGCCAGCACCAGCCGTTCGGACTTGTTGTCGAGATGGCGGGTGAACACACCGAAGGCCGTCTTCGGGAAGCAGTGCTCGAAAGCGGTGGCGTTGGAGACCAGGAAGATCTCGTCGTGCGGTGCGATGAGGGAGTTCGCGGGGAAGGAGTAGGTGAGGCCGAGCTCGCGGAAATAGAGCCCGGAGGCATCTACCGTGTCGTCGCTGTTGTTGACGATGCCGATGAACTCCAGGTCGTCGGCGTTGAAGCCCTCCTGCACGACCGGGTGGTAGTTGATCTTGGAGATGACTAAAGGCAGCGGCTCCGGCGGGATGCAGTCGCGGTAGAGGTCCCATTCGTGGTCGAGCCAGTCGTAGCGGTCCTGCAGCCACTGTTTCATGGTGTTGATATGGCTGTCAAAGTCGTAGGTTTTCCACCAGCGCACGCGGTCGCGGACCCGGGCGGTGGCGGTGACGGCGATGAGGCTGTCCATGACGTGGACGACGTGGTTGTAGCTCAGCGGAGCGCCCTCGGCGGTGACCTCCTCCCAACGGTGGAACAGATGGCAGCTGAACATGTTGTCCTCGTAGAGCTGGTGCCAGAAGTCGGAGCCGGTGTTGTCGCCGTTGGCGAACTGCAGCACATCGTAGCCCGACCGTCCCACGTCGCCGAAATCGTAGCCGTAGGCCAGGTTGAAATCCCAGACCGGACCGGCGCGGAACTTGCCGTTGCGGTCTTTATGGAAGAAGGTGCTCTTGTGGTAGATGTCCACGTTGGAGGAGAATTCTCCCATGATCATGTAGTCGATGAAGGTGGGGATGTCAAGATATGCGGGGAAACCGTGGCACACGTCTTGGTTGTGGGCGGCGACCACTTCTTGGATGGTGTCGAAATAAGCATGGATATACGCACCTTGCTCGGGGGTGATGTTCTCGGGTTTCGGGGCGTGGTAGATGTAATCCACCTCCTGCCAGTAGTCGTAAGCCGGGGTGGACCAGGCCGGCACGTCGCCGCCGGTGAGCTTGTCGGCTTTGATGATGTAGCCGCCGGTGACATTCGGGGCGGTGTTGTCGGTGGAGTCCATTTCGAGGATGTCCACGCGTTTGGAGTCAATCTTGATCTTCTCCGTCAGGAAGTAAAGCCCGCGGTAGTCGCCGTTGACGATGACCTCGCAGTATTTGGGCCGCGGGGCGTAGTGACCGAGTTGGGCGGCGAGGATGTAGGAGAGGTTGTCGCGCACGTATGAGGGCTCGTCGTTCATGGGGGTGAGCACCCAGTCGTTCTCGGCGGGAAGTCCCACGAGGGAGACGTTGTTGTTGGTGATGTCGTCGGCCATGCGCGTCTCGAAACCGTAGGGCTTCTTGTTGTAGCCTTGCGATGTGGAGCCGCGGCACTCGATGCCGATGCGTCCGTTGTAGTTCAGGAAAGCGCTGTCGTTCTGGTTGGAGATATAGTTTAAGGTCGAGTCGTTGACGTACAGGATCTTCATCGTCGCCCCCACTTTCGGCTCGTCGGGGATGCTGATGCCGTTGTCGGTGTTTATGATGACGATCGGGAGGTTTGACGACGAGATATATTGCGCTGACACGGCCGCCATAACAAGAAGCAGGGAGATTGTCAGTAGTGTTTTTTTCATGACCGGATTGTTTATATGGCAAAAATGTGTTTTTCTCGTTTTCCCAATAATCATAAAGCTACGTTTCACGTATCAGATCAAGCCATTGGTGTCCTCATTCTCCACATCGGGTATCAGCCTTCTCACCAGCTTGAAGTCGTAGAAGAAACGGCTGGCGATGACGCGGACGACCGTGTAGGTGGGAATGGCGATGAGCATGCCCACGATTCCGCCGATATGCCCGGCGATGAGAAGCACGATGAAGATCTCAAGCGGGGTGGCTTTGATGCTGGTGGAGTAGATGAGCGGCTGGTACACGAAATTGTCCACCAGCTGGGTGGTCAGCATGATGCCGAGGACTATGGCGGCGAAAACCCAGATGTTCACCCCCAGGCCGATTCCGGCGCCGTATTTGAGGATGACGCAGAGCACCACTCCAATGGCCTCGCCGATCAGCGGACCCACGTAAGGGATGATGTTCAGCAGGCCGGCGATGAAGGCTATTCCGAGGGCGTAGGTGAAGTCAATGCGGGCGATGAGCCAGAGTCCGAGACAGTCGAGGAACACCACGCCTACGATTTCGATGATCAGTCCGACGAAATAGCGCGAAAGCAACCGCTCGATGTCGAGGACGGCTTTTTTCGTCTTCTCTTCGAGATTGTCCGGCACCAGGGCGCCGATAATTCGTCCGAAGAGCGTGTCATCCTTGATGAAGAAAAAGGAGATGAAGGTCACGGAAAACAACCCCACGGCGATGCCCGCCACGGCGGAGGCCACCGACCCCAGTATGCTGGACACGTTCGACAAATCCAGCACATCCGAGATTTTTTCGATCACCATCTGGACGGCGTCGAAGTCGGGACCGACCCAAGGCACGACCTGGACGATCCACCCGTTGATGTGGTTGATGATGTCCCGGCTGGTCATGTCCTCCTGACCGTTCAGGAAGGCGGCTTCCCGCACAATGCTGGAGACGACAGGGATCACTTGTATCACCACGAAGAACAGCATTCCGAAGATGATGATGAGGGTCAGCACAGCCAGCAGCGCGTCTGGGGCTGATTTCCCTTTGATCTTGATTTTTCGAAGCAATCTCAATATGGGCTGTCCGATGAGCGAGACGACAAAGGCCAA
>CACXUB010000086.1 GCA_902770735.1 uncultured Bacteroidota bacterium
TTAGTGATCGTTTCATGATGTTTATTTTATAAGGCTTTGGATAATGTGAGGATGAATTTAACCGCGCCGGCTTGGTGGTTGCCGTAGTGGTCGAAGTCGTATGTGATGTCGTTCCCCTTGAAATATTCTTCGGCCTTGAGCGCGTTGACAAACGGCACGGTGTTGTCGTCCATGCTGTGGAAAATATAGACTGGGGCGCGGGGGGTGAACAATAAAATGGAATTCCACATCAATGTCCGGTAGAGTTTTGCGGTCTGCGGGCTGCTTTTGTCGCGTCCTTCATCGGTCATCAGGTCACTCACGGCCGAGGCATTCAGCATGGCGTTTATTTCGCCCACGGAGTATCGCTTGGAATTTATCCAATCGTCAAGATGTTCCATCAAGATAGGTTTGAAGAAGTCACTGAGGTTCAGGCCTAAATTCTCACCTTCGTTGACTCCTTGCACGATCATGGGGATCGCGCAGGGGATGCCGGTTTTGTCTTCCAGCATGGTTATGTCAAACGTGGCCGCCAAGTCGTAAGGGCCGCCGCCGGCGTACACTGCTTTGATGGGCAACTCTTTGGAGAACTCGTCCTGCAGTATTCTCATCACCCCCAAGGTGGTGGATCCTCCTTGGGAGTAGCCGACTAAGATCACCTCGTCGCTCTCGGGTTTCCGGTCGATGGCTTTCAGGTAGGGCTTCACGGCCAAGGCCATGTCCACCACGCTGCGGGCGGTGCTTTCGATGTGCATGTATGGGTGTATGCGATTCGATGTGACACCGTATCCGATGTAGTCCGCCATCACCACGGCATAGCCTTTCGCGGCCAGGATGCCTTCCATTTGGAAACTCTCCGACGGGCATTCGCGGTTGGCGCCGATGGTCCAGTGACTTACGATGATCATGTTCTTTATCTTGCCTTTGGCTGGAAGCAACACCTTGCCGGACAAGGTGATGGGGGTTCCGTCGATGTCGTGGCCGGTGTAAGTGCCCGCGATTTGTATTATTTTGTTGCTCTTCATTGTTTCGAGCATGTTCTCCACCAAATTAGCCAGGGAAACACTGGCCACTTTCGCATCGTCCCCGTCGCCTAATTCCATGGTGCGGATTTCGGGGTTCAGTGCTCCGTTCACAATCACATCGCTATATTTCACGTTTGTTGCGTGGAAAGTGTCGAAGTCCACGATTCCGATTTCCGGTTTTTGGCAAGTTGTCAGAAAAATTGCCGCGAGGCTGATATATATCCACTTTTTCATCTTTTTTACCATTTATAATAGACACTGAACGAAAGAATACGGGAAAAGGCTTGGTAGATGGTGAGTTTGTTGGCTAAAGCGTTGAGGGATCCCACCTCGAGGGTGCCGCCCCACGGGCCTTTGCCCACCTCCATGCCGATCCAGTTCAAGTTGAAAGCCGGTGCCGCGCCGAAGCCGCCTTGGTTGTCGAAGGCGAGGAGCACGCCGAAGCCCAATCCAGAATAGATTCTCACCCATGGCCGTTCAAAGTAGGTGAAGCGTGCCGTGAGCAGTAGGTCAAGATCCCAGTTCCTGATTTTTTCTGTGGGAGACGCCAAGTTGTGGTATCTGTCGAAAGCGCCCTCCTTCCAGAAGATACCTTCCAGATCGGCTTGCAGCCCTATGCTTGTCACCTTGGTCAGTCTGTACTGGTATTCGGCGAAGAGGTGGCCGGTATAACCGAAGTCGAAGGTTTCGTCGTGTATATAGTCGGCCGGCAGGATGTCGGGGTTGGTCCACGCGCCGTTCAGGCTTGGGCGGAAGACCGCCGACTCGTAGATCATGTCTCCCCAGCCGATTCTCACGCTGTTCCGGTTGTCCAAGGAAGTCTTTTCATTCTGGCAGAAGGCCGAGGGTAAGGCTATTACGGATAGTAGCAGGAGTATGGCTAATGCTTTTTTCATTGCTTTGCGACATTTTAGAAAAAACACGCTGTAAAAATACATTTTTTTTGAATACAAGAAAAAATCTACATTTTTCTCACAAACAATTGGGCGTTTTCAAACTTGGTGACTTTCACCTTGTCGCCAGGGTTGGCGAAGCCGTGGACGATGGTGGCGTCGAGGATTTCGCCGTCGATGTTGACTTTGCCGGACGGGCGCAGGAGTGTCTGCGCGATGCCTTCTTTCCCGACGTATTCCTCGTTGCGCATGTCCTGCGCGGTGAATCCTTTGTCACTCTTCAGTCCGGTGCGCAGCGCCAGGGAACCGAAGCGCGTCTCCGCCAGGATCAGCTTTTTGCCGAGCCATAGCGACAGGAAGAATCCCGCAAGCGTGCTTACAAGCACCAGGATGGTCATCTTGCTGATGTGCGCGGGAACGTTTAATTCGGGGTCGAAAGAGAACTTGAATCCTACATTATATACTAATGTAAGAATGAGCGACGCGACTATCAGGATGATTCCGGAGATGCCAGTGACGCCGAAGCCTGGCACGACGAAGAACTCCAGCATCAGAAGGACGAGGCCGGCCACGAAGAGGAGGATATCCCAGTGCGCGGCGAGGCCTTCGAGGTAGTGCGGTGCGAAGAAGAGCAGCGCGGCGATGACGGCGATGAGGCTGGGCAGTCCGATGCCCGGGGCCTGCAGCTCAAACCAGATCCCGCCGACGATGCACATGATAAGGATTCCGCTGACGACGGGATTCACCAGGAAATTGATGATCTTCTCGATAGGGGAGAGCACCTGCTCGGTGATTTCGGACTGTTCGATGCCGGCCAGTTCCAACACTTCTTCGCGGCTGTTCGCCAATCCTTCGCAAAACCCGTTTTTCACAGCCTCCTCGGAGGTGAAGGTCAGCACCTTGCCTTTCTCGCTGACACCCTTGACCTCCACATCGGGATCTACCATGGCTTGTGCGATGTTGGGATCGCGGCCGTTGTGCTCGGCGGTGGTGCGCATCAGCGAGCGCATGTACGACTGGTATTTGTCGGGCATGATTTCGCCTTGTTCGTTGACTACCGAGGCGGCCCCGATGGAGGCGCCGGGCATCATGTAAATGCTGTCGCAGGCGATGCTGATGAGCGCGCCCGCCGATGCGGCGTTGTTGTTGATGAAGACAAGGGTCGGAACATTGGTGTTCAGCAGCAGCGTGCGGATCTTGTCGGCGGCATCCAGTTCGCCGCCGAAGGTGTTGAGTTCCAGCATCAGGTAGTCGAATTTACCCTTCTCGGCATCCTTAACGGCCTTCTCCGTCAGCCGGAGGGCGGGTTTGGAGATGTTGTCGTCGATTTTGTAATAATAGACCGAGTTTTTTTGGGCGGAGATGCCGGGGGCCGCCGTTATCAGCACGGCGAGAAAGGCTGCCAGGGAGAGGATGGTGTTTCTCATAAGGTGGTTATTAATGGACGGCAAAGATAGTTTTTTTTCGGTATGGGTTTAACAAGGAGGAATAAAATTAGGAAGGTGGGTGTGGGGGGGGAGGGGTTGGGGAAGCGATGGTCGCTCTTGTGGCTAATAATGGTCTTTCCCTGTCAAAACCAATAGATACAATTTGACTGTGATATTGTTTGAAAATGGCTGATAATTAAATTTTTGGGAATTGGTTTCGTTATTTTCCAATAGATACAAACTGACTGTTTAGAACCGTCTTTTAGACTCCTAATCTTGAGGCCGTAGTCATTGAGGTTGAACATAACGATTTGTGCATCAACCGCGTTAGCGGTTGCATATCTAGATCTGGTGGTGGGACGGATGCGTACCATCGTGTAGAGGTCGGATCGCGGGGTACGCGGCGCGGGAAAAAAATCGGGCGACGGGATTGGATTGGAGCGCCGCGAAAGAAGATGGTGTTGCGGACGGGCGTGCGAGAGGGATGGAAGCGGTTATGGCGGCGGCTTGAGCGTTTCGGAATCCCCTCTGTCTCCTTAAAAGAGGGAAACCAACGAGTGTCGTGGCCAGTCCTGCCGCCATTTGAGTGGACAGCCCGACGGCGCGCTTCCCCAATGGTTATTGGTTATTGGTTAATGAATAGGGACTTGGGACGTTGGTGGGGAAAGGCTGCTGCGCGCCGGCTCGCCCAAAATAAAAAGTTGATACGTAAGCCCTGCCCAATCGCCAATCTTTTGTTTGTTGCAGAAGTCTTTACGAAAACGCCGTTTTGCGTCACGACAGCTGTTTTTGTGCGAAAAGAGCTCTTTGAATTTAACTATTCCGAGTTGAATAGTTAAATATAAAATTGTAATGTGCTGATTTGTAATAACAAAAAAAAAACTGCAAAACTCTTGACAAAAGCCTTTCATTGTTGTATCTTTGCTCTTGACAATTAAAACAATATATTCATAAAAATGTTAAACAATGGAAGCAACTTTCTTGTCGAAATTCAGAACGATTTCAGGTCTTATCGATTATTTTGACTCTGACGCAAGATGTCATGAGTTTCTCGCAATGGCACGGTGGAATGGGAAGCCGAAGTGCCCCTATTGTGGATGTGATTATGTTTATCATCGCAAAGACGGCCGTTACGCATGCAAAGACTGTAAAAAGACGTTCACGGTTCTTGTCGGCACTGTTTTTCAAAGCACGAAGCTCAAATTGATAAAGTGGTTTATTGCGATACATTTGTTGTGCAACAGCAAACAGGGTGTTTCCTCCACTCAATTGGCCCGGGAAATCTGTGTTACGCAGAAGACAGCTTGGTTTATGCTGCAAAAACTAAGGGTTTTGTTGCGAAATAAAAATGACCCATTCGTGGACACGATAGAAGATAACATACAAGTGTGTCGAAACGATTGCAAGCGTCCCGTATCCATCAAAATTTTCCGGAGGCCTACGAAACTACATCCCGAGTTGTTGCGTTTCGTGCAACCAGAGACGAGGATATTCACCGATGCACTCATTTGTTACCAAACGTTAGAGGAAAGTGAACAGAAAAGATTCCGGACGGAGGACCCATACGGTTGGAAAAGTGGTTCGGACAATTCTGCAGAGGAGGGGGCTTGTGTGGTAAATGGGTTTTGGATGCAGATAAAACGAATGGTTTCGGGGATTTATCATTATGTGTCACGGCCCTTGGTTCACCGATACGTGTATGAGGCGCTTTTTCGAGGGATGACACGCAGATACACAAACGACCGACGCTTTATGGAAGTCATGGGGCGGGTGGGGAAGGTAGTGCCGTATAGGATGGTGAGGACGATGTGAATTGGTCATTTATAATGTTTTAGAGGTTTAATGGGAGGCGGCTGCCGCAAGAGTCATTTTGTATCTATTGAAAACGGACCTGGAATTAATCATAAATCACGTAGAATCAAATAAATACAAGCTATTTTGCAGTCACTATGTATCTATTGAACTAAGTAATCCTTGATTGTCCTGAAAAGCACAACGATGTGGCTTGACAGCACAAGGCGCCTTGAAAAAAACTCCATTTCTTCCGAACCCCATACTTCTCCTCTCCACTGACCCAAAAAAAATGTATCTTTGCCGACTAATTTTTTTGACATGAAAAAGGAAGAAGTAGATCAGATTTTTGAGGAATTCAAGAACGCTAAAATATTGGTAATCGGCGATGTGATGATTGACTGCTACCTCACAGGCAAGGTCACGCGCATCAGCCCGGAAGCGCCCGTCCCCATCGTGAACGTGCAGGAACGCAGTTACCGTCTCGGCGGCGCCGCCAACGTGGCCCTCAACCTCAAGAGCCTCGGCGCAGACCCCATCCTCTGCTCTGTCATCGGCAGCGACTCAAAAGCCAAGGTGTTCTACAACCTGATGGAGGACTGCGACTTGACTTCCGACGCCATCGTGCCGATGTACGGCCGCCGCACCACCATCAAATACCGCATCATCGGAAACGACTGCCATATCGTCCGGGTTGACGACGAAAAGGTGCAGTCGCTCAAGGAACGCGAAAAACGCCAGTTCTTGACCACCGTGGAACAGATCATCGATCATAACGACATCGATGCGGTTATCTTTGAAGACTACGACAAAGGCTTGTTTTCCAAGGATTTGATTACTGAAATCATCAATTTCGCACATAAGAAGAACATCTACGTCGCCGTGGATCCCAAAGAGAAGAATTTCAACAATTACGCAAACGTCAACCTCTTCAAACCCAATATGAAAGAGCTTTCGAAGGGGTTGCATGTGGAGGAGAATTCGGAACTGACGCTGAATGAAATTCACGATCTGGCAAAGGATTTTGCTTGTAAGCAGAATATCGACAAGGTGATGGTGACCATGTCGGCGAAAGGTATTGCCTTTTATGACCGGCAGAACGACAAGTTCTTCCATCAGCCCGCCTTCCATCGCCGCGTCAGCGACGTGTCCGGCGCCGGCGACACGGTCATCTCTGTCTCCACGCTCTTCCTGCTGAAGGGTCACACGGTGGAGGAGACTTGCCTCGCCTCCAACCTGGCCGGCGGTCTCGTCTGCGAGTATGTGGGCGTTGTGCCGATCAACGGGGCACAGCTCAAAGCCGAAATGGTCAAGAACTCGCCAGTAAAATAAAAATGTCCGTCACGATACTAAAACACTCGTAATCTCGTTAGAGCAGCCTTGATTCAGGAATTATGAAATTGAAAAGAACGATTGTGATCACCCTTCTGACGCTTCTGGCCGCGTTCCAGGCTCAGGCGCAGTTCGGTGTCCCGAATCTGCTGAAATACGACAACAAACCCTTCCACTTTGGGTTCAGCTTAGGTTACAACCTCTTCGACTACCGCATCTCCTCAAAACCGGATCTCGCGGAGTATGACTCGCTGATGGTCGTGAACACCCACGGCATGAGCGGCTTCAGCCTTGGAATTGTCACAAATCTGCGCCTCGGCAAGTATTTTGACCTTCGAATGATTCCCGGACTTTCCTTCGGTGATCGGTATGTTCACTATACGATTCGCTATTCTTCTGGTAACGAGTTGGTTACGGCGAAAGACCTGGAGTCGGTTTACTTGGATCTGCCCATCCTTCTCAAGTACAAGTCGTCGCGTATGTTGAACAATGTTCGCGCCTATGTGGTCGCTGGCGGCCAGTACACCTTCGACATGATCTCCGCCAAGAAGAAAAAAGCCCCCGACAACGGCGAGGTGGTGCTTAAACTCAACCCCCACGACGTGCAGGCCCAGGTCGGCGTCGGATTCGATTTCTATTGCACCTACTTCAAATTCTCCACCGAACTCAAAATGTCCTTCGGCTTCCTTAATATGCTCGTGCCCGAAGACAACATGTACGCCACCAGTGTCACCGGCCTAAAAGCGAAGAATTTGCAGATTTCATTTATTTTCGAATCACTTGAAACATAGACTTAGACTTAGACCTTGACCTTGACTTTCCCACCTAAACTCTTAACCCTAAACCTCAACTCCTTTAACCCTTAACCTTTAACCTTTAACCCTTAACCGTTATATGGCAAACAACGAAGACCTTTTCAAACAGATTATCGCCCATGCGAAAGAGTATGGCTTTATTTTCCCTTCCAGTGAGATTTACGACGGCCTGAGCGCGGTCTATGACTACGGTCAGAACGGCGTCGAACTGAAGAACAACATCAAACAGTATTGGTGGAAGTCGATGGTGCAGTACCACGAGAATATCGTCGGATTGGACAGCGCCATCTTCATGCACCCCACCATCTGGAAGGCTTCCGGCCACGTGGATGCGTTCAACGACCCGTTGATTGACAACAAGGATTCCAAGAAACGCTACCGTGCCGATGTGCTCATCGAGGATCATATCCAAAAGATTGAGGATAAGATAGATAAGGAGATTGAAAAGGCGAAGAAACGTTTCAACAACTTCGACGAGACGCTCTACCGCCAGACCAACACCCGCGTGGTGCAATATCAGGCGCAGGTCGATGACATCCGCAAGCGTTTCGCGGAGTTGATGAACAACAACGACTTGGTCGGCTTGAAGGCTCTGATCGAGGAATTGGGCATCGCCTGTCCCATTTCCGGCACGCGCAACTGGACCGATGTGCGCCAGTTCAATCTGATGTTCGCCACAAAGTTGGGTTCCGTCGCCGACGGCGCCGATACGATCTACCTCCGTCCCGAGACGGCACAGGGCATCTTCGTGAACTTCCTCAACATCTACAAGACCGGCCGCATGAAACTGCCGTTCGGCATTGCACAGATCGGCAAGGCCTTCCGCAATGAGATCGTGGCTCGCCAGTTCATCTTCCGCATGCGCGAGTTCGAGCAGATGGAGATGCAGTTCTTCGTGAAACCCGGTGAGGAACTCAAATGGTTCGACTATTGGAAACAGACCCGTCTGCAATGGCATACGGACCTGGGTATCGCTCCGGAAAACTATCGTTTCCACGATCACGAGAAATTGGCGCACTACGCCAATGCCGCCACCGACATCGAGTTCAAGTTCCCGTTCGGTTTCAAGGAATTGGAGGGCATCCATTCCCGTACCAACTTCGACTTGTCGCAGCATGAGCAGTATTCCGGCAAGAAACTGCGCTATTTCGATCCGGAAGTGAACGAGAACTACGTGCCTTATGTCATTGAGACTTCCATCGGCGTGGACCGCATGTTCCTTGCGGTGTTCAGTCATGCCTACACCGAGGAGACGCTGGAGGACGGTTCCACGCGCACGGTGCTTCGTCTGCCCGCGAAACTGGCTCCCTACAAGGTGGCTGTGCTGCCGTTGGTCAAGAAGGACGGCCTGCCGGAAATCGGTCAGGAGATCTTCGACATGTTGAAGAAGGACTTCATGGTGCAGTACGAGGACAAGGACGCCATTGGCCGCCGCTATCGTCGCCAGGACGCCATCGGCACGCCCTTCTGCGTCACCATCGACAACCAGACCAAGGAGGACAACACCGTGACGGTGCGCGAGCGTGATACGATGCAGCAGTATCGTCTGCCTATCTCCGATCTGGCGGTGGAATTGATGAAGAAACTGCGTTAGTGAATGTTACAACGGGGT
>CACXUB010000087.1 GCA_902770735.1 uncultured Bacteroidota bacterium
CGCATCCTCTCGGTGTTCTATGCGCATCCCAACGGCTTCGTGAGCACGATGCTCGTGGGCAACAACATCGCGCTCGTCGTCTACGGCATACTCATCGCCACACTCTTCGACAACACCATTTTCCGCGGCATGCAACCGGGCTTCACCGTGCCTGCCGACACCATTCTCTCCACCATCATCGTACTCTTCACGGGCGAGTTCCTGCCGAAGACGCTCTTCAAGAGCATTCCCAACCGGCTGCTCTCGTTCTTCGCCGTACCCGCCTACCTGTGCTACATCCTGCTTTGGCCCATCAGCAAGTTTGCCACGCTGCTCTCGAAGCTCTCGGCAAGGTTACAGCAGGCTGCACGACGCAGTCCTTCCGTCCCAATAATCTGGGTATAAATGGGTTGCACGGAGATATAGGAGCCGTCGCGGGCCACGATGCTCACCTCGCCGAGTGTGTGCGCGGTGTTCAGGAAAACCGTGATATGGTCCTGTCCGCGCGGAATCACCATCGTGTCGGGCAGGAACGTCGGGAAAAAGATGACCAACGAGTCGGTTTTGGTGCGCGGGATGGTGAATTTCCCGTCGGCGTCGGTTTGCGTGCCGATGTTCGTCCGCAGCCACTGTACTGTCGCATACTGCATGGCCGTCGTGTCGCCGCGCTCGCCGACCTGAAACACCTTGCCGGTCAGCGATTGCGCTTGGGTCGCAAAAAGGAGACAAAGTAAGGAAAAGAGAACAACCGTCTTCTTCATAAGCCATTTATACTTGATTGTCAATATCATACATTAATTCCTTATCAGAGGCAAAAATACACAATAATTGTTGCAACCGAGTTGCAAAGAGATGTTCCCTGCAGAATACAAAAAAGAGACGGGTTTGTCTCCGTCTCTTTTCCATTTTCATCTTACGCTTGATAATCCCACGGGGCGACAATCCAGATTATCAAATAAATCCAGAAGCCCACCGAACCGGTCAGCAGGAGCACAAGGAAAATGATGCGCACAATGGTGGAATCAATATCCAAATACTGCGCCAAACCGCCGCACACTCCGGCGATTTTGGCATCATTTCTCGTTCTAACTAATTTTCTTGCAGCCATATAACAATTTAGGGTTTAGGGTTTAAGGTTTAGCAAAAATGTTCGTAGAAATGCGTGATGACTTCGATACCGCGGCGGAAATGTTCGAGTTTGTAGTTCTCATTCGGGGAGTGGATGTTGTCCTCGGCGAGACCGAAGCCGCAGAGGATGGACTTCACGCCCAACGCCTTCTCGAAATGCGCCACGATCGGGATGCTGCCGCCGCTGTAGGTCGGGATGGGCCGCTTGCCATAGACATCCATGTAGGCTTTCTCGGCTGCCTGATAGGCCGGCACATCCATGCCGCAACGGTAAGCCTCTCCGCCGTGCGCGGGAATCACCTCCACCTTCACGTAGTCGGGCGCGATGTTCTCGAAATGTTTCTGGAACAGCTCCGCGATCTTGTGGGAATCCTGGTTGGCGACCAGACGCATGGAGATGTTGGCGGATGCGGTGGCCGGAAGCACGGTCTTGAAGCCCTCGCCGGTGTAGCCGCCCTCGATGCCGCACACACCCAAGTTCGGACGGATGCCCGTGCGCTCGATGGTGCTGTAACCCTCTTCGCCGTACAACTCTTTGACATCCAATGATTTCTTGTACTCCTCTTCGTTAAACGGAGCCTGCGCGATGAGTTCGCGTTCCTCCTTGGTGAGCACCACCACGTCGTCGTAGAAGCCGGGGATGGTGACCTCGCCCTTGTCGTTGATGAGACCGCTGATGAGGTCACAGAGCACGTTGATGGGATTGGCGACAGCGCCGCCGAAGATGCCGGAGTGGAGGTCGCGGTTCGGACCGGTGACCTTCACGATCATGTTGCACAAGCCGCGCAGACCGGCGGTGATGGAGGGCGTGTCGGTGGCGATCATGCCCGTGTCGGAGACGAGGATGACGTCGCATTTGAGCAGGTCGGTGTGGTTCGTGCAGAAGTCGTAGAGCTGCGTGCTGCCGATCTCCTCTTCGCCCTCAAGCATGAACTTGACGTTGCACTTCAGCGTGCCGGATTTCACCATGTACTCGAACGCTTTGGCGTGCATGAACGACTGACCCTTGTCATCGTCGGCGCCGCGGCCCCAGATCTTGCCGTCCTTGATGACGGGCTCGAAAGGCTCGGTGTTCCAAAGCTCGATGGGATCCACGGGCATCACGTCGTAGTGACCATAGACCAGCACAGTCTTGGCGTTGGGGTCGATGATTTTCTGTCCCACCACGATGGGGTTGCCCTCGGTGGGATAGACCTCGCACTTGTCGGCGCCAGCGGCCATGATCAGTTCTTTCCAACGCTCGGCGCAGCGCACCATGTCGCCCTTGTGCTCACTCTGCGAGCTGATGGACGGGATGCGCAACAAACTGAAAAGTTCGTCTAAGAATCGGGATTCGTTCTCTTCGATGTAATTCTTGATGTTCATATTTTTCGGTTTAAAGGTTACAGGTTTAAAGGTTAGAAGGTTAGAAGGTTAAAGGTTAGAAGGTTAGAGTCTATGTCTAAGTCATTAGTCTAAGTCCACGTTAAGAACCCTCCAGTTCTCGCCAGTGAACAGCTAACAGCCAAAAGCCAATAGCCAACAGCTAATAGCCGAACACCGCTTGGGCTTCGTCCATCTTCTCGCGCACGGGCACGCCGAAGGGGCAGCGGTCCTCGCATTGGCCGCAGCCGACGCAGTCACCGGCGTGGTGCTCCAATTTCTTGTACTTGGCAGCCAGTTCTTCACTCACCACGCCGCCGTTCTGGTGCACCTCGTCGAGCAGCTCATTGACTGCGGCGATGTCGATGCCCACGGGACAGGGGGCGCAGTGGTTGCAGTAGGTGCAGCCGGTGCTGGCGTTCTCCGTTTTGGCGGTCTGTTTGCTGAGGGCGGCGTTGTAGTCCTTCTCCTCGTCGGTGGCCTTGAGATAGTGGAGGTCTGACTCGAGTTCCTCGATGTTGTCGGCGCCGCAGATGGCCACGGCCACGCACGGTTTCGCCATGACGTAGGCGATGCACTGCACGGGCGTGAGGGCGACCTTCAAGGGGGATTTGTCGGCCTCAAGCAGCTTGCCGCCGCCACCGAAGACCTTCATCACGGTGATGGCGATGTTGTGCTGGGCGCAGTAGTCGTAGAGTTCCACGCGCACGGGGTCGATGCCGGGCAGCATGTTCTCGAAGCTCTTCGGGTCCCACGGGTTGTTGCCCGACAGCACGCGGTCGAAGGCGGGGTTCAGGCTGAACATGATGACCTCCACCAGTCCGCTCTTGGCGGCGGCGAGGGCGACCTCCGCATTGTGGCTGCTCATGCCGATATGCTGGATTTTGCCTTCCTTCTTGAGTTTCTTCACATAATCCAAATAAGGACTGCCCTGCAGTTCATTCCACTCCTCCATATTATCGACGATGTGGATCATGCCCACCTCGATATGGTCGGTGCCGAGGCGTTCGAGCAGGTCGTTGAAGCCTTTCTCGCACTGCGCCACGTCGCGGGTGCGCTCGTAGCTCGTGCCGTTCCACCAGCAGCCCACATGACCCTGGATCACCATCTCGTCGCGGCGGCCCTTGAGCGCGTAGCCGATGTTGCTGCGCACCGTGGGGTCGGCATCGTAAATGTCGATGTAGTTCACGCCGTGGTCGAGGGCGTATGCCATGTATTTGCGGGCCTCTGCCGTGTCAAACTTGCCGAACGCGCCGCAACCGATGCCGATCTCACCCACGCGGATGCCGGTGCTGCCCAACGTGCGGTAGGCCATGTCAGGGTTCTCTTTGAAAGTCGGTTTCTTTTGACAAGAGAACACCGACAGAATCATGCAAATCAACAAAACAGGGATAAATAATCGTTTCATAAATGCTTCTTTTTTCAAGCTGCAAAGATACACAATTTCCTTTATTCAAAGTGCTTTTTTTGAAAAGCCAAAAACGAAAAAAGGGGAACCCTTTCGAGTTCCCCTTAACTACTAATTTCTAACTGCTAACTACTAATTGTTAGTACATTCCGCCCATGCCGGGGTTCATGCCGCCGGCAGGCATGGCGGGCGTCTCTTCCTTGATTTCGGCAAGCACGCACTCGGTCGTGAGCAGCATGCCGGCGATGGAAGCGGCGTTCTCCAAAGCCACGCGGGAGACCTTCGTCGGGTCGATGACACCGGCCTCGACCAGATGTTGGTACTCGTCGGTGCGGGCGTTGTAACCGTAGTCGCCTTTGCCCTTGGCCACAGCGTTCACGATGACGGAACCTTCCTTACCGGCGTTGGCGGCAATCTGACGCAACGGCTCTTCCAGAGCGCGGCGCACGATGTCGATACCGATTTGTTGGTCCTCGTTCTCGCCCTTCAGACCCTTCATGCCGGCGATGCTGCGGATGTAAGCGACACCGCCGCCAGGGATGATACCCTCTTCGATAGCAGCGCGCGTTGCGTGCAGAGCGTCGTCGAAGCGGTCTTTCTTCTCTTTCATCTCCACTTCGGAAGCGGCACCCACGTAGATGACTGCCACGCCGCCTGCCATTTTGGCAAGACGCTCCTGCAGTTTCTCGCGGTCGTAGTCGGAAGTGGTCTTCTCAATTTGCGATTTAATCATGGCAATACGGGCGTCGATGGCCTTCTTGTCGCCCTTGCCGCTGACAATGGTGGTGTTCTCCTTGTCCACGGTGATTTTCTCAGCCGTGCCGAGCATTTCGAGGGTGGCGTCTTCCAGTTTGTAGCCCTTCTCCTCGGAAATCACGGTGCCACCGGTCAGGATGGCGATGTCTTCCAGCATCTCTTTTCTTCTGTCGCCGAAGCCCGGAGCCTTGACGGCCACGATCTTCAGACCGCCACGCAGACGGTTGACGACCAACGTGGCAAGAGCTTCGCTGTCAACATCTTCGGAGATAATCAGCATCGGACGGCCGGTTTGGACGACCTTCTCCAGAATCGGGAGGAACTCCTTCATGTTGCTGATTTTCTTGTCGTAGATGAGGATGTACGGCGTGTCATAAACGGCCTCCATCTTCTCGGTGTCGGTCACGAAATAAGGAGAAATGTAACCGCGGTCGAACTGCATGCCCTCGACGACCTTCACGTACGTGTCGGTGCCCTTGGCCTCTTCGATGGTGATCACACCCTCTTTCTTCACTTTCTGCATGGCCTCGGCGATGACCTTACCCACGGCAGAATCGTTGTTGGCGGAAATGGTAGCGACCTGCTCGATTTTCTCGTGGCTGTCGTTGATTTCCACGGATTGGGCCTTGAGGTTCTCGACGACCGTGGCCACGGCCTTGTCGATACCGCGTTTGAGGTCCATCGGGTTGGCGCCGGCGGTCACGTTCTTGAGGCCGGTGTTGAAGATGGCCTGTGCGAGCACGGTGGCGGTGGTGGTACCGTCGCCGGCCTGGTCGTTGGTCTTGGAGGCAACCTCCTTCACCATCTGCGCACCCATGTTCTCGATGGGCTCCTGCAGCTCGATTTCCTTGGCGACCGTCACACCGTCCTTGGTGATTTGCGGCGCACCGAATTTCTTGTCGATGATGACGTTGCGGCCTTTCGGTCCCAGTGTCACTTTCACGGCGTTGGCCAATGCGTCAACACCTTTCTTCAGACCCTCGCGGGCTTCCCAGTTATATTTAATGTCTTTTGCCATTGCTTTATTGTTTATTGTTTACTTTTTCGTTTTATTCGTTAATTCAGTCTTGTTTTGAGACTTGAGACGTGAGACTTGAGACGTGAGACTTTGGGGTTGTCCGTTCCTGATATCTTAAAGGTCTTACATCCTACGTCTAAAGTCCTAAGTCTAAAGTCCTAAGTCTAAAGTCCTAAGTCTTATTTGCAGATCGCGTAGATGTCGCTTTCTTTCATGATGAGATAGGTTTCGCCGTCGAGTTGGATCTCGGTGCCGGAGTATTTGCCATAGAGCACGGTGTCCTTCACCTTGACGGTCATGGGTTCGTCCTTCTTGCCGGGTCCGACGGCAATGACGGTGCCCTGTTGGGGTTTTTCCTTGGCGGTGTCGGGGATGATGATGCCGCCGGCGGTTTTTTGTTCAGCTTCTGCAGGTTTCACAAGAACTCTGTCTGCTAAAGGTTTGATGTTTTTCATACTGTTTTTTATTTTAAGTTAGAATTATCGTCATTTTTCGACGGCATTCCATATTGCAAATTCCGTGCCAGTTTTGACACGGAAGAGGGAAAACGGGAGACGCGGGAAAAGCGACGGGAGCCCGGGTGACAAAATGGCAGAACCGAAATTCGCGCAGCCGTGGCTTTGACTCGTCATTGAAAAATTCACGGAAATCGTCTTCCAAACAAAAAATTCTTAATTTTGCCGTCGGATAACAGCGTGATTTGCATCAGATTTCCTTTTTTCGAGGTTGTCAAAAACGCAGAAAGTCACACATCGTGTTTATCCATCAAAATTCGATAAAGTTATGAAAATCAAATGGTTAATAGTTTTCGTTTTGGCTGTTTTGGTCGTGCCGATGTCGGGTCAGGTGGTTTCGCATCCGATTGCGGAGGATTGGGAGTCCGGCGATTTCTCGTCGCTTTCGTGGGAACGCCCCGGCCTGCAGTATCGTTGGGAAATCACCAGCGAAGGGGCGCACAACGGCCGGTATTGCGCCCGAAGCGGCAACTACTACACGCTGAACACGGAATCGGTGTTGCAGCTGGGAGTCTATCTGACAGAAAACGGGACCCTCTCGTATTACCGCAAGGTTTTCTCGGCGGAGGGCAGCGGCGGATTCCGCTTCTGGCTGGACGGGGAGCTGCGCGACTCGTTGGCGGGATTTGTGGAGTGGAGCGAGTTCCAATGCCCCATCAGTTCGGGCTACCATGTGCTGAAGTTCAGCTACACCAAGAACCAGACGAAAAGCAAAGGGTCGGATTGCGTGTGGATTGACGACATACAGCTGCCCGACGGCATCATCGCGCAATGGCAGGCGGACTCCTGCGAGACGCCCGACGCGCCGCAAGTGGCGGTCAGCGACAGCCAAGTGGTGGTCTCGTGGAACAACGCCTACCACACCGAAGAGATCCTGCTTTTCGATGATGTGGAAGGACATCCTTACGGGGCCGTCAACTCCCCTGGCACGTTAGGATGGCGCTACATCGACGGCGACGGGGCGCCCACCGCCGCCTTCGGCGTCTTGAATTTCCCCAACTTGGGCTCGCCCATGGCCTTTGTGGTGCTGGACGACTATCTTCTCGCCGGGAACCAGTACAACACCACGGCACACTCGGGGCACCGGTTTCTCGGAAGCCCGTTCCATTCGGACATCTCCAACGACGACTGGATTGTAAGCCCGGAGCTGGACTTCACCGAGCCGTTCACCTTCTCGTTCTTCGCCCGCAGCTTCGCCGACCGGTTTGCGGACGAGCAGTTCGTGGCGGCCTATTCGATGACAGACACGAATGCCAACAGTTTCATTCCCCTGCACTGCGACTCCATCACGACCATCGCCGAGTGGAACGAATACTCCTTCCTGGTGCCCGCGGCGGCCAAGTATGTGGCGGTGCACTGCGTATCGCACGACCAATATATGTTTTGCCTGGACGACCTCACCATACACGGCCGAAAGACGAGCGGCCACCTCTGCAACGTCTATCGCGACGGGATGCTGATCGCCTCGGGAGTGACCGACTCGGTGTATGTGGACAGCCTCGCCAGCGCGGGAGAGCACTGTTACTCAATAACCTACAGCTGCGGCGATATGGAGTCGGCACATTCCGACACCGTATGCGTCCAGCTCAACGCCGCGCCGACAGCCGTCACGCCGGAGGAAAGGGATGCCCTACCCTACGAGTTGCCATCCGAATGCAAAGACGTCAGCAACAGTCACATGGCCGAGACGTTAGAGGAGATGTTGCGGTGGAACAAGTACCCGACATACGACGTTTACACCCAACTTCTGCAACATTTCCAGGACTCCTTCCCGAATCTTTGCCAGATAGACACCATTTTGGAGGACACGCCCCACCCGGACCTGCACCACTCCATCTTCGCCATCCACATCAGCAACACGCTGGGACAGCCCACCACGAAGCCGGCTTTCCTCTATTCGTCCACGATGCACGGGTGGGAAACGGTGTGCTACTACATGACGCTGCGACTGGCCGACTACATCCTGAACAACGCCACCACCGACACCGCTGTTCAGCGGCTGTTGGACAGTGTTGACCTGTATATCTGTCCGTTGGAGAACCCCGACGGCACCTATTATCTCACCAACGACCTGATCTTGAAAGACGGCATCCATTCCATCTACCACAACTACAACGATGTGCAGCTGAACCGCAACTATCCCTACCTGCCCGGCTTGGAGGGTGCGGCGAACATACAACCCGAGACGCAGGCCATCATCGACTGGGTCACGCCGATCCATTTCGTGATGTCGGTCAACTTCCATTGCGGTGCTGAAATCGTCAACTACCCGTGGGACGCCTGGACCACTCAACAGCGCACTCATGCCGATGCCGACTGGTTCCGCTACACGGGTCAGAACTACGCCTCGCTGTGTCACGCGCAGGACACCGCCTACCTCTATGGCGATTACCGCGGACGCTCGGTCATCGAAGGCGCCGACTGGAGTCCGCTCGTGGGCGGCCGGCAGGATTACATGACCTACTACCAGCGTTGCCGCGAGGTGACCATCGAGATGAGCCACATACCGGTGATCACGGACACCCTGTTGCTGCCCACCTACTGGGACAAGAACAAGGACGCGCTGTTGAGCTACGCGGTGGAGAGCAGCTACGGATTCTGGGGCATTGTCACCGATGCCGAAACCCATGAACCCGTCGAAGCCATGGTTTCGCATCTGCCCTTGGGGGTGTATCATCGTCCGATCATGGCCGGCACCTACACGGTGGAGATTTCCGCCCCCTGCTATCAGACGGCGACGTTCACCGTCACCACGCGTCCGGGAGTGGGCATCCGCCACGACGTGGAGCTCCAACCGCAGGTCGAGGCGCCCGTGGCCTTCGACCAGTACATCTTGCCGGGGATGCAGACCACGGTGGTCGCGCTGGCACAAAACGAGGTGCACTGGTACGACTCCGACACCGCCTCGCAGGCCATCGCCGTGGGCGATTATTACACCACGCCGGTGCTTTTTGACACGACGACCTACTACCTCGAAGAGCAATTCCAGGACGACACGCTCCTGTGCACAAGTTCACGCAGTTCTGTCACCGTGTATATCCTCGGAAACACCTCTGTTTCAGAGCATAACGAAGATTCGGGACTAAAAATTTTCCCGAACCCCACGGGCGACTTTTTGACGATAGACGTCGGCAGCGAGCCCTTGCGTGCCGTGTCGGTCTATGACGCGGAGGGGAAGCAAGTGTTGACAAAGCGGGTTTCCATTTCGGGGGTGTTGGATGTCACGTCGATAAAACCCGGGAGTTACCTCCTGCGGGTGGAATACGCGGACGGACGCTGGTGTTGGGCGAAATTCGTGAAAAGCGGGGAGAGATAGCTGTTGGCGGTTGGCTGTTAGCTGTTGGCTATGTGGGAAATTATCCCGAATCGCCGTGCGAACACGGTGCGCGGAACAGCCCGTCAGGGGGTGAAGGGGATGTTTCCGAATTACATCTTAAAAATCAACCCAACATTCAGCTGAAGCAGGATTACTCTCGCCCGAATACATACTAGACCCGTTTGCCTTCAAAACAAACTCCTCGTTCCCTTTGCATACATATATGCGAACATTTGTGTTGGCTCCTCTTCTATACGCTTGGATTTTCGCATGAAAATTCCGTTTCACCGGCCCGAAAGTTTCCGAATAGGAATTGCCCACACAAAACTCCTGGCTTCCACGTTCAGTGTTCACCGTTACATGCAAGTCATCTGATGAATAACCTGTGCTTTGGGCTTCGTACTTGATGTAATATCGGTTGTTCGGTGTACTACAGTTGGCCAAAACAACAATAAAAGCAGCGACAACTGCTAAAACAAGGATTTTTTTTACCATTTGGACTATAATTCGTTAAACAGACACGGGACTCGTACCCCTATAGTTTTTTCACTTTCTTTACGAAAAACGCGGCTGCAAAAGTAAACAATTTTAGTTTCGCATGTTTGATTTCCAATCATAAATACCTCAGGAAAAAGATTTTTGCTGCCAATGCCTTATTGTTGGCGATGTCAACACTCTCGTTCGCGCACTATTTCCGGCCACGGCACACTGTGCCGGGCGGGCGAATTCCCCTTCTATTTTAGAAGGGGTGCCCGAAGGGCGGGGTAGTAATATATGTATCATGATTCCTTTTGATATTTCAGATTGCTTCGAAGAATGTCTTTATCAGCTTTTTATTGTGCGAAACAAGTTCGAGTTTCTTGTTTGTATAAACTGACAACTATCTGTTTTCTAAGAGGTTATTGACACCGTAATCTTTGATTCGCATATCGTTGTTAACGGCATTTTTTCACAAGGAATTCTGATATTTTAATATTACTACCCCGCCTGACGGCACCCCTTCTAAAATAGAAGGGGAGTTGTGCTTCGGCCGCAGCTGCCCGCTGTGGCCGGGACATTCTTCACTCACTTGTTTTTCTCATTTTTTTAACATACGAAACTTGAATAAACAATTATTCGCAAAAAACAATCATTTAGGGAAAGGGAATCCTTAAGGGGAAACCCGAGAGATGAACATAATGCTTGCAGCCATAATAGGAATCAGAAATTAAACGCCAAGCCAACACCATATTTACTGGCATTGACACTCCAATAACCATACACGCGATTGGTTCTCTGAGAGCATTCTTGATTAAACACGTCCACGCTTTTATGCATCTTGTTATAACCGACAATCAGCAACGGGATGCTGGCGACAGAACAACCAAGCGTTCCCATTTGCGTAAACAATCGAACTGATATTATTTATGGAAATGATAAATGTCGGACCTTCCAGATTATCCGTTTCCTTATATTTCACTTCTGATTCAGAAACCTCCAGAACCTTGGCTTCAATTCTACGGGCATCCGTAGTGACAATGATGTCCTGCGCGAAACAGAAGAGTGCAATTATTACAAAAAAGAACGTCAGCGATATTTTTTTCATCAGATTTTTTTTTACAAAACAAACGTGCAAAAATATGAAAAATCACGGACAATCAGTCGTTATACTTTCCGGGTGGACTATTTCAGCGCCTCGCCGATGGCCTTCAGCACCAGCTCCTCCATGACGAAACAGGTGTCGGGGTCGGGGTGGCAGCCGTCGGCGCTGAAGCGCGCCAGCATCTGGGGCGAAGTCTGCCCGCCGATGCCTCGGCCGCAGTAGAGGTGAACGGTAGGTTGCGTATAACTTTTCTCCTTCTAAAAAATCATCGAACAATGTCTGGATATTAAAAAAAATGTATTTTTGCATCGTTGATAAAGGGAGTGTCTTTATCGTAAAATCACCAACGAGTGCAGTCCTGGTGGTTTCAAGAAATAGCCCGGTTCACTCGG
>CACXUB010000088.1 GCA_902770735.1 uncultured Bacteroidota bacterium
CGAAACTGCGCTAATCGTTGTCTTGGAATAATTCTTGCAGGATGTTCATTCTCCACGGAATAGAATCGTTACCGAAATTCAAAAACCCGGTAGTGGCTGTCGGCGCTTTCGACGGCGTGCACTTGGGGCATGTCCGTATTCTGCGTTTTCTGCACGAGCAGGCGCAGCGGATCGACGGCACCAGCGTGGTGTTGACGTTCGACCCCCATCCGCGCAGCGTGCTTCATCCGGATTCTGGCTTTTTCACCATAAATCCGCTGGATGAGAATTTGAAACTGATTGAAAAACAGGGAATCGACGCGGTTTTGGTGCAACCTTTCACCAAGGCGTTCTCCGAGATGTCCTACCAACAATTCATCGAGGAGGTGATTTTGGGCAAACTGCACGCCCATACGCTGGTGATGGGCCCCAACCATGCCTTCGGGCACCAACGGGCGGGCCACCACGACAACATCAAGGCATTCTGCAGCAGTCATCATTTGCAAGTGGTGGACATCCCCGAGGAGATGTGGAACTCCGCCGGCGTCCACTCCGCCGTCATCCGCGAACACATCCGCCAGCAAGACTGGCAAACCGTGAACGCAATGCTCGGTTACGAATACTCTAAACTAAACCTTAAACCGTAAACAGTAAACCAAACTATATGAGCAAAAACCTAATCATCGTCGAGTCTCCGGCGAAGGCAAAAACCATTCAGAAGTTCATCGGCAAGGACTACACCGTGCTCTCCAGCAAGGGACACGTGCGCGACCTTCCCGCCAAAGGGATGGGCATTGACATCGCCCACGACTTTGAGCCGCAGTATGAGGTTCTGGACGACAAGAAAGCACTCATCAATGACATCAAGAAGAAGGCTGCCGAGGCCGACACCATCTGGCTCGCAACCGATGATGACCGCGAGGGTGAAGCCATCTCGTGGCATCTGATGGAAGTGACCAAAATGGATCCTGCGAAGGTAAAACGTATTGTGTTTCATGAAATTACGCCGTCTGCCCTCGACGAAGCCCTGGCCAATCCGCGCTCGTTGAATGTGGATCTGGTCAACGCCCAGCAGGCCCGCCGGGTGCTCGACCGTTTGGTCGGCTTCGAGCTGTCGCCGGTGCTCTGGCGCAAGGTGCGTCCGTCGTTGTCGGCGGGGCGCGTCCAGTCGGTGGCCGTGAAGCTCATCGTGGAGCGCGAGCACGAGATCGAGAAGTTCAACAGCACGTCGGCCTACAAGGTGGACGGCATCTTCACGCCCGTGCGCGACGCGAAAATCGAGTTGGATGCGGAGTTGAACAAGCGTTTCGCTTCCAAGGAGGAGGCCACCGCGTTCCTGGAACATTGCCGGAACGCCCGATTCCAGATTTCCGCTATCGAGAAAACGCCTGGCAAGAAGAGCCCTGCGCCGCCGTTCACCACCTCCACGCTCCAGCAGGAGGCCGCCCGCAAGCTCGGGTTCTCCGTGTCGAAGACCATGGTCGTGGCCCAGCAGCTCTATGAGGCCGGTTATATCACCTACATGCGTACCGACTCCGTGAATCTGTCGAACATGGCACTGGCCGTCGCCCACAAGGTGGTGTCCGCCAAGTACGGCGAGGAGTACGCCAAGACCCGCAAGTACGTGACCAAGTCCAAGGGCGCCCAGGAAGCGCACGAGGCCATCCGTCCCACCGACATCGCCCGCGAGACGGTGCCCGGCGACACTTTCGCCAAGAACCTCTACGAACTGATCTGGAAGCGCACCATAGCTTCGCAAATGAGTGACGCCAAGACCGAGAAGACGACGATCTCCATCCCCGTGGATGGCCGCGCCGAGAAATTCGTGGCCACCGGCGAAGTGATTCTCTTCCCCGGCTTCCTGAAGGTCTATACGGAATCGAAAGACGATGAAAATGAGGAAATCAAGGGTATGCTGCCCGCCATGCAGGTGAACGAAGTCCTGAATGCGAAACGGATTTCGGCCACGCAGCGTTACGCGCAGCCGCCGGTGCGTTACACCGAGGCCAGCCTTGTGAAAAAACTCGAAGAATTGGGCATCGGCCGTCCTTCCACATACGCCCCCACCATTTCCACCATCCAGAAGCGCGAATATGTGCGCAAGGCCACCCGCCAGGGCAAGGAACGCCAGTACGTCTGCCTCACCCTGACCGACAACGGCATCAAAGAGGAGGTGAAAAAGGAGAAATACGGTTACGAGAAAGACAAACTGATCCCCACCGACGTGGGCATCGTGGTCAACGACTATTTGCAGGAGAATTTCAAGGACATCATGGACTACGGCTTCACCGCCGACGTGGAGAAGGAATTCGACGACATCGCCGAGGGCAAGGCCAACTGGCAGGACATGATGCACCGTTTCTACGGCGATTTCCACCAGCAGGTGGACACGGCCATCAACTACTCCACCAAGGCCAGCGGCGAACGGCTTCTGGGCTACGACCCCAAGACCAACGAAAAGGTCTTCGCCAAACTCGGAAAGTACGGTCCTATGGTGCAGATCGGGGAGTCCTACGCCGACGCGAAGCCCCGTTATGCGCGCCTGCAGGCCGACCAGTTCATCGACACCATCACGTTGGAAGAAGCCCTCGACTTGTTCCGTCTGCCCCGCACCGTGGGCGAATGGAACGGCAAGGAGGTCTCCGTGGGGGTGGGGCGCTTTGGTCCCTATGTGCGCTACGACGGCACTTTCGAGTCCATCCCGAAAACCGAAGACCCGTATTCCATCTCGTTGGAACGTTGCGTTGAGCTGATAGAGGGCAAGATGAAAAAGACCGAGGAACGCACCCCGCATTTGGTCGGTCACCTCGATGGCAAGGAGATTTTGGCCGCCGCCGGCCGCTACGGCCCCTACATCAAATACGATGGCAAAAACATCACCCTTGACAAGGGAACGGACATCGCTTCCTTGACGGAGGAGCAGGCCATCGACTTCATCCGCAACAAAGAGACGAAAAACGTGCTGATTTCTTATCCTGAAGACGCCAACCTGAAGGTGATGAACGGTCGTTACGGCCCTTACATCACGAATGGCACGGATAATTTCAAGATACCTAAAGACGTGGTGGCTAATAAGTTGAGCTACGAAGAATGTGTGAAAATCATCCAGGAGACGGCTCCTACCACGAAAAAACGCACGGTCAGACGAAAAAGATCATAAGCTATGGACTTGTCACTTTTTTTCGAACCTGTCTCGGCGGAATCGCTGCATTTGGACGACAAGGAGATGTTGTCCGATCGTCTGCTGCATAATATATTAATGTATAATCCGGAGGCTTCGCTGAACATCGAGGAGGCGGACATTGCCATCATGGGAGTGCCAGAGGTGCGCAACACCTATCGGAACCCTTCGTGTTCGCTTGCGCCCGATGAGATTCGCCGCCAGTTCTATCAGCTTTACAATTGGCGCAAGCCGGTGCGGATTCTGGATCTTGGCAATCTGCGTTTGGGACAGACTGTGGAAGATACGTATTCCGCTGTATCAGAAGTTGTTGCGTATCTTGTTGAGAACAAGGTGATCCCGATAATCCTCGGCGGAGGCAACGACCTCGCGTATGCCAATTACCGCGCATACGAACTGCTGGAGCGGGTGGTTAACGTGGTGGACATCGACGCCTGTTTCGACCTTGGCACCGAGACTGCGCCCATCCGTTCGGACGCGTATGTCAACAAGCTGGTGCTGCAGCAGCCCAATTTCCTGCTCAACTACTCCAACATCGGCTATCAGAGCTATATGAACAGCCCTGAGTCGGTGAACATGATGGAGAGTCTCTATTTCGAGACTTACCGCGTTGGGTTTATGCGTCGGAACCTTGAAGAGGTGGAACCGGTGGTGCGCAACGCCGACATGGTGTCGCTCGACATTTCCGCCGTGCGCCGCCCCGACGCGCCCGGCTGCCCCCATAATTCCTCCAACGGATTCTACGGAGAGGAAATCTGCCAGATATCCAAGTACGTGGGACTCAGCGACAAACTGTCGTCCTTCGGCATCTATGAGTATGACCCGACCCTCGATTTCAACAACCAGACTTCGCAGCTCATCGCGCACATCCTTTGGTATTTCGTCGAAGGGTTCCTCTATCGCATGAACGACGGGCAGTTCAAGAACAAGGATGACTACCGTCAGTTCAATGTCTCCGTCTCTGGCGCGCTGGATGAGCTGGTGTTTTTCAACAGTCGGAAATCCGGCAGATGGTGGGTGATTGTGCCTATGTACCAAAAGGATAGCGACCATGTGCAGAACTACTACCTGCCCTGCTCGAAACGGGATTTCGACCTTGCTTGCGAAGATAAAATCTCCGACAGGTGGTGGAGAACGTACCACAAGGTGAATCCTTAGTGGGTTAGTAGATCAATAGTTTAGAAGTTAAGTATTAATAAATAAGTTAATTATGAAGAAAGGATTTTTACTTTTGAGTTTATGTGCGATGGCCATGATGATGGCGAACGCGCAGGTAGATGAAAAAACGGCAGCCGACGAGGCCTTGAAGACCAAGGTGAAATCGGCGGAAGTTGACAGCGCCAAACATTGGAAATTCACGGGTGTGACTGGTCTGAACGCGGCCCAGACGGGGCTGTTCAACTGGGCGGCCGGTGGTAACAACAATGTGACGGGTTTTATTTTCGGCAACCTGACATTGTCTTACAAGAAAGACAAATGGACGTGGGACACCAACTTGGACACCGAGCTGGGCGAAATGTTCTCCGCCGACTATAAGCAGGGATACCGCTGGAGAAAAGCCAATGACAAAATCAATTTGACCACCAAGGTGGGTTATCAAATGCACCCGAAATGGTATCTGACCCTTTTGGGAAGTTTCCGCTCTCAGTATGCGCGCGGTTGGGATTACAAAGAGGTTGACAATGGTATTTGGAATGCAGACACGACTTTTGTCGTGGATGCCAATGGCAATCCTGTGGACCGTTCTCTGATCTCCAAATGGCTTTCCCCCTCTTACACGGACTTGGCACTCGGTGTCGAATGGCGTCCGAATGACATCTTCACCGTCGGTGTCTATCCCGTGGCAGGCCGTATGACCACCTGTATTGAGGAGAGTCTCCGCCCCAACTACGGTCTTCCCATTCGCGAAGACGGTACCTACAAGGCGGTGGGTGTTAACATGGGTCTTCGCATCAACGGCGGCATCAATTACACGCTGGTGAAAAACCTCAAGATTATCTCCACCCTCACGTTGTTCACTCCTTACACCGCCAGAATCCACGACAAAGAGAATGGCCAGAAATTCGGCAACTTCGATGTGGACTGGGACGTGGCTATCACCTATAATTTCCTCAAAGTGTTCAGCGTCAGTTTGATGACCTCGCTGAAGTACTATGACAAGGTGATGATTGACGGTCCGGCATGGCGCAAATACCATGAAGGCCCGCGCGCCCGTGTGCAGTTCAAGGAAGTGGTTGGTCTGGGAATCGGTTATAGTTTCTAACAAGTTTGTTTATTAGGCAATAGGCAAAAGGCAGTTGGAATCCTCCTGGCCCCCTTGTAAAGGGAAGGCAAAAGTCTGCCGTGGTCAGTTGAAATCGAACAGCCAACAGCCAAAAATATAAAGTTCTTTATTTACTGAAAATGAGACAATTAAGAATTACAAAGCAGGTTACCAACCGAAGCGAAACGCCGTCGTTGGACAAATATTTGCATGACATCGGAAAGGTACCCCTGCTCACCGCCGATGAAGAGGCGGAATTGGCACGCAGAATCCGCAACGGAGATGACGACGCCCTGGAAAAACTCACCAAGGCAAACCTCCGTTTCGTGGTCTCTGTGGCAAAACAGTATCAGAATCAGGGAATCACCTTGTCTGACTTGATCAACGAGGGAAATCTCGGCTTGATCAAGGCGGCTCACCGTTTCGATGAGACCAAGGGCTTCAAGTTCATCTCGTTCGCCGTATGGTGGATCCGTCAGGCCATCCTGCAGGCCATCGCCGAGCAGTCGCGCATCGTGCGCCTGCCTATGAACAAGGTCGGCGTCATCAACAAGATTTACAAGACGATGGGTATCCTGGAACAGGAGTACCAGCGCGAACCCAAAGTGTCGGAAATCGCCGAGCGCATGGGCATGACAGAGGAAGAGGTGAAAGATTCGCTGAAGAATTCCCCGAAACACCTCTCGATGGACGCCAGCCTCACCTCCGACGACGATACGAATATGTACGATGTGCTTCGCAACGAGGACACGGTTTCTCCCGACAAAGCCCTGATTTACGAGTCGTTGCAGATGGAGTTGGGCACGGTCATCGACACGCTCCCGCAGCGCGAGGCGGAAATCTTGAAACTCTTCTACGGTCTTGGCAGCAAACACCCGATGACGCTCGACGAAATCGGTGAGAAGTTCGACCTTTCCCGCGAGCGCGTGCGCCAGATCAAGGAAAAAGCCATCCGTAAACTGCGCCATAATACCAAGTGCAAAGCGTTGCAAGCGTACCTTTAATGGTTAATGGTTAGTGAATAGTGAATAGTGAATAGTGAATAGTGAGCAGTGAATGGTGAGCAGTGAATGGTGAGCAGTGAATAGTCATAGTCATTGGTCATAGTCATAGTCATTAGTCATAGTTATAGTTATAGTCATAGTTATAGTCAGAAATATGAACAAGTTAAGATTAAAAGATATTATCAAGACGCCCGAGGTGGTCGGAATCGGCAACCCCGTGGACGTGAAAGGTTGGGTGCGTTCCCGCCGCGGCAACAATTTCGTGCAGTTCATCGCCCTCAACGACGGCTCCATCGTCACCAATCTGCAGGTGGTGGCCGACACGGCGAAGTTCGACGAAGCACTTATGAAACAGATCACCACCGGTTCCTGTATCCATGTGACCGGCACATTGGTGGAGTCGCAGGGCAAGGGTCAGACCGTGGAGGTTCAGGCCGAAACAATCGAGGTGTACGGTACCGCCGACCCCGAAATCTATCCTTTGCAGAAAAAGGGACACTCGATGGAGTTCCTGCGCGAAATCGCCCATCTGCGCCCGCGCACCAACTATTTCGGATGTGTGCTGCGCCTGCGCCATGCCATGGCTTTCGCCATCCATAAATACTTCAACGACAGAGGTTTCTTCTACCTCCACACCCCGCTGATCACCGCTTCCGACGCGGAAGGTGCCGGCGAGATGTTCAACGTCACCACCTTCGACCTCAACAACATCCCTCGTGCCGAGGACGGCTCGATTGATTATAAACAGGACTTTTTCGGCAAGCACACCAACCTGACGGTCTCCGGACAGCTGGAAGGCGAGCTGGGCGCGATGGCCCTCGGCAATATCTACACGTTCGGCCCCACGTTCCGCGCCGAAAACAGCAACACGCCGCGACATCTGGCCGAATTCTGGATGATTGAGCCCGAGATGGCTTTCTACGACATCAAGGACAACATGGACCTCGCCGAGGATTTCATCAAACACCTCGTGCAGTACGCCCTCGACAACAACATGGACGACCTCAAGTTCCTCAACGACATGTTCGACAAGGGTTTGATCGAGCGTCTGGAATCCGTCACGAAAGTTGATTTCGTGCGTTTGGGCTACACCGAGGCCATCGACATCCTGCTGCAGGCGAAGAAGAAATTCGAGTACCCGGTGAAATGGGGCATCGACCTGCAGTCTGAACACGAACGTTATCTCGTGGAGAACCACTTCAAGAAACCGGTCATCCTGACGGACTATCCGAAGGAGATCAAGGCGTTCTACATGAAGCAGAACGACGACGGCAAGACGGTGCGTGCTATGGACGTGCTGTTCCCGACCATCGGTGAAATCATCGGTGGTTCCGAACGCGAAGCGGATTATCAGAAATTGCTGAACCGCGTCCACGAACTCGGCATGACGGAAGAGCAATACTGGTGGTACTTCGATACCCGCAAGTTCGGTTCCGCGCCGCACTCCGGCTTCGGTCTCGGCTTCGAACGCCTGCTGCTGTTCGTCACCGGAATGACCAACATCCGCGATGTCATCCCCTTCCCGCGTACTCCGCAAAATGCTGAATTTTAGTTGATTATATGCCAAATCCGAATAACAGTCTATCGTTAGAGCAGAAAAACGTCCAACGGCAGGTCGGCCTGCCGTTGACGCTGCAGCTGATGCATCTGGTGGAGATTCCGTACGCCTCCTTGGAGCAGGAAATCCGCAATGTCGTGGACGACAACCCGGCGTTGGAAATTTACGATGAGGATGACGGGGAGATGCCTGCGGAAAACACGGACGACACCCCTCGCGAGGAATATGACGACAACGGCGATCCATTGGAACTGTCTAATGAACAACTTCCTGACGATGAGATCTTTAATGAAGAATTTTATCGAGACAGTGAAGATTATGACGACGGTTTCTCGGATCAGCAGTTGGAAAAATACATCGCGAAGCAGAATGCGCCTGACGACTCGCTTCGAAACCCGAAGGCGGAAGTCTATTACGAGTCGGTGCGTGAACGCTGGCAGTGGCAGCTCGGCGAGATGGATATGACCGACCGGCAGGCCCAGATTGCCACCTATTTGATGGGCACGCTGGATGACAGCGGATACCTGCATGCTGACTTGCAGGCGATTGTCAACGAGTTGCTTTTCACGGAGAACTTGCAGACAAATAGGGAAGAGGTGGAGTATGTGTTGACGCATTTCGTGCAGGAGTTGGATCCTCCCGGCACCGGCGCGCGCACCCTGCAGGAGTGCCTGCTGCTGCAGCTCGACCGCATTCCCGACCAAACACCGGCGCACGCCAACGCCCGCATCCTCATCACGCAGTATTTTGACCTGCTGACCAAACGGCACTATGACAAAATCCTGACGCAGATGTCTTTGTCGGACGAAGTCGACCCGCGGCCTGTCTCGCAGGATTCGCCGCTTCAGAAGAACGCCGAAACCATCATCCCGGATTTTCTCATCACCAACTGCGAAGGGAATCTTATGCTTACGTTGAACAAAGAATATGTTCCCAAAGTGCGTATTAACAAGGAGTTCAGCAATGCGTATCGGTTTTTGTCCAAAGAGGAATACAACCGTCGCAAGGCGGAGGCCGATCGTTTCATGAAGAAGTATGTCGATGAAGGGAACCAGTTCATTAAAACCCTTGACATGCGTGACAAGTTGCTCTACGGTACGATGTACGCCATCATGCAACATCAGCGCGAGTATTTCCTCACGGGCGACAATCGGAAACTTAAACCTATGATTCTCAAAACGATAGCGCAGGAGGTCGGGGCGGACATTTCTACGATTTCACGGGTCTCGAACAGCAAGTACGTGCAGACCGATTTCGGTGTGATCTCGCTCAAGCACCTCTTCTCCGAGGCGGTGAACGATGATGACATCTCGTCCAAGGAAATCAAGCAGACGCTGAACGATTTGGTAGAAGCCGAGGACAAGAAGAAACCGCTCTCCGATGACAAACTGTGCTCCATGCTGAGTGCGAAAGGCTATAATATTGCCCGCCGCACCGTCGCCAAATACCGCGAACAACTGGGGATTCCCGTGGCGCGGCTGCGGAAGAAACTGTAAATTAAGAATTTAGAATTAAGAATTAAGAATGAAAAAAAGATTTTCTGTTGCTGTCGTTTTATGGCAGACAATTTTATTTTCGTTGGTTTTTGGCACGGCTGGAGTGCTGCGGGCGCAGTCAACCACTGAATATACTAATTTGGTCGTGTTTGTCCGTTTCTTAGATGATGCGGAAATCAACCATTCCTTTGCGTCCATTGATACCATGTTCAACGGGCGGACACCGGGTTTTCTCAGTGTCTATAATTTCTACGATGTCATGTCGTATGGAAGGATTCATTACAACACGATATACACCAACAACATCCAGAACGGGCAGATTGTCTCCTATCAGGATTCGTATCCGCGTGCATATTTTGAGCCATATTCTTCGTGGAATCCCATCGGCTACACGGAACCGAATCCGTTCATGGGCGTTTCCATGCGCGAGGCGCAGCTGTTGGGTCGTATCGTCCGTTATGTCGATTCGATGGGGCTGGTGGATTCCGGTATCGTTTTGGACGGCAACGACGACGGCATGGTCGATAACCTAAGTGTCATTGTGAAAGGCGGCACGGGCGAATGGGCGACTATCCTTTGGCCGCACATGGAATACTTCCCGTATGATTCGTTGAACGATGAACCGAAAATCCACGGATTGAGAATCAACACATTCAATTTCGAGTTCGAAGGAGCCAGCCCCTCGTTGTTCAGCCAGCTGCAGGAACGTGGGACATGATGTGCAGCAACTATCAGAACAACCAGATGGCCGCCATTTACAAGAACAAAATCCTGCATGTTTCCGATGATCCGATAGAAATCACGGAGGACGGTGACTACACGCTGCAGAGTGTCGGGTCCAGCCCGTCGCAGAACTGCTATTACATCCGTTCGCAGATTGACCCGAGCCAGTGGTACGTCTTCGAGTACCGCCGCCAGGAAGACCTTTTCGACGAGGGAATCCCCGGCACCGGCCTGTTGATCGCGCGTTGGAACGACACGGTGAGCATGGACTACAACGGCATGTTTGCCAATGCCTTCTTTGATTTTTACAACCGGGCGCACCAGTACTGGATTTTCCGGCCGGGCAGCGATGTGGATACCGTGGACGGCAACATTTACAACGCTTATTTCAGCCAAGCCGTCGGCCGCACCAGTTTCGGCCCGACTACCGACCCGCATCCGTATCTCACTGATGGCACGCCAGAGCACAGCTTCGAGATCACGAATATCCAGGAAAACGGTCCGGAACTGACCTTCCATGTCCATTTTTACAACAATGGGGTGGGGGATTATGCTTTGGAAGACAACGTGACGGTATATCCGAATCCGGCGAAGGACGTCGTCAATGTACAATGTACAATGAACAATGCACAATGTTCGGGTGTCGAGGTGTTTGATGTTTACGGGAAGGTTGTCCGCACCGTTGTTGGGGTGAATAATGATTCGTCCTTACAGATCAATGTCTCCGGCCTCGCCCCCGGCATGTATTTCGTGCGCGTGGCCACGGACAAGGGCGCGGTGACGAAACAGTTTGTGAAACGGTAAACCGCTTAAAAACTAGACAGTTAGTGTGTGAAAAAGGGGCGCAATGAATTACGCCCCTATTTTTTTGTGCAGATGTCTCGTCCTAAAATAGCGTTACAACAAAAAGAGTAACGATATGAAAAGAACAGAGAACAAGTACGTTAAAAGAACGCAGAAGGATTATCCGATGTC
>CACXUB010000089.1:0-9478 GCA_902770735.1 uncultured Bacteroidota bacterium
TTGTCCTTTTCCATCAGCGCCTTGACGTAGGTGCGGTAATACTCGTCTAATTTGCTGGATTCGGCGCGGTATTTTGTCACGGCAGAGGCGTACTTTTCGAACAGCGCGGAATAGAGCATGACCATATAATTGCCAGCAGTTTTCGCAATTTGTTTGGGTGTGGCCTTGCTGATAAAGTCCTGATACTTAGCGGCATCTTGGAAATAGGGGGCTTTCTTCGCGCTGTTGTCCCACATCGCGCTCATCAAAGCGCGCACCACCCGTTCGTCTCCGATGTATATGTGCAATTGGGCAGGAATGTTCTCCTTTTTCTCGTGCGTGAAATAGTAGGTCATAAGCTCCACAAAACACTCTTTGTCAATCACATCGAAATACTCGGCACGGAAACTTTTGTCCGCGTCAATCATCTTGGTGCGGGTGGCATCCGTGATGTTTTCCTCACCGTAAAGCTTGCTCATGTAGGGATAGACCACCTCCTCCATCAGCTCCACGCCGAAGAGGTATTCGTTGATGTAGGTCACCACCTGCAGATTGTTGTTGTAGCTTTCATAAACCTTCTTCATGTCCTGCAACAGCGTGCCGTACTGCGCCTTGCGCTGCGAATCGGCGTTCACCCACTGTTGGAACTCCCGCTCCTGGGCCTGTTTTTTGCCGATGACATCGCATTCGCGGATGCCCTTGCTCTCGCCCTGCCACTTCTTCCAGCCATTGGAGATGCCGTTGGCCTTGGCGGAGTACATGAGACGGATGCGTGGGTCGAGGTTCATCTGCTTCTTCATGGCGTCCAAGCGGATGGTGCGCGCCTGTATCGCAATGGGATTCTGGATGTTAGCCACGGCGTTCACCCCGTCGGAGATGAGGAACTGGCGGGTGGTGCCGGGATAGCCGAACACCAACGTGAAGTCGTTTTCTTGCACGCCCTTGATGGAAACGGGGAAGTACTGCTTCGGCTTCATCGGGATGTTGTCCTTGCTGTAAGCGGCGGGTTTGCCGTCCTTGCCGGTGTAGATGCGGTAGAGCGAGAAGTCACCGGTGTGGCGCGGCCACATCCAGTTGTCGCTGTCGCCGCCGAATTTGCCGATGCTCTCCGGCGGAACACCCACGAGACGGATGTCGTTGTAGGTTTCCGTGACGAACATAAAGTACTGGTTACCATAGTAGAACGGCTTGATCTGCGCCTTGTACCCAGTGCCTTCCGTGGCTTTTTTGATCACTTTGGCGATATTCTCCTTGATCTTCACCTGACGTTCGGCTTCCTTGTCCTGAGCGGTCACGCCGGCCAAAACCTGGTCGGTGACATCCTCCATATAGACGAGGAAGGTGACGGTGAGACCCTCCATCGGGATTTCTTCTTGTTTGCTCTTGGCCCAGAATCCGTCCTGAAGGTAGTTGTGCTCCATGGTGCTGTGAGATTGCACGTAGGAGTAGCCGCAGTGGTGGTTGGTGAGCAGCAGCCCCTGAGAGGAGATGAGCTCGGCGGTGCAGCCGCTGCCGAAGAGCACGATGGCGTCCTTCATGCTGTTGTGGTTGATACTGTAGATGTCGTCCGCCGTGAGGTGGAAGCCCAATTGCTGCATCTCAGCCTCGTTCTGGCTTAAATAAAGGGGGATCCACATGCCGCCGTCGGCACGCACGAAACTGAGAATGAAGGATAATAATAAGGTGAGGAATAAAGATTTTCTCATATTTTCTATGTTTTTATTGACACAATAATTTACAGGGTGCAAAGATAATATTTTTTTATTAGTTTAGAGTTTTGGGTTTAGAGTTTGGAGTTCGAGGAAATTGTATATTTTTGCCGCCAAAATGAAAGAGACTATTTTGCAGACCCGATACCCTGACGCGGAGTCCAGCCGGACCATCGGCTTGCTCCGGTGGGTGCTGATTGCGCTCGTGGTGGTGATTCACACCAATCTGGTGGCGGACTCGGGGGCTGCGAATCCCGCATATTCGGAACTCTACCGCTGGCTCGGCAATGTGGTGTGGCTCGCGAATCCCCTGTTCTACTTGATTTCCGGTTACCTGTTCGTGGCTTCTCGCGATGGTTTCGGTTGGAAAGTCTTTGTCGGCAAATGTCGCGGCCGGCTGAAGACCTGGCTGATTCCGTACTTGCTTTGGAACACGATTTTCCTTCTGTTTTACGGGGTGGTCGGGCTTCTGTATCCGTCTGCCTTGGGCGTTGTCCCTCCGTTGAACGAGATGACGTTCACGGACGTGCTGCGGGCGTACTGGAGCATCCACGGGGATGATTTGATATCGCCGCCCATCGACGGTCCGCTGTGGTTCCTCCGCGACTTGATGGTGGTCGCTGCCTTCACGCCGCTCTATTTCGCCATCCTCCGGCAGCACAAAGCCACCATCGTGTTACCGCTGCTGATCGCGTCGCTGCCCCATCAGGTGTGGTGCGAATCGAGTATGGCGTACTTCATGATCGGCATCTGGCTGAATGTTTGGACGCCGTCGCTCTCCGAACTGCTTCGCAAACCGGTGTGGCGACCGTTGCCGGTCTATATTGCCGCTTCCGTTGCCCTTATGCTGTCGCATCCCTGGACGGAGTGGACCACCGCACCGCTGACGCTCATCCGCAACCTCTTCGGCATGACCGTCGTGGCGCGGATTTGCCACCGTGTGACGCTCCGGCACCCGGACCGCGACTGGCGCGCTTTGGCGGAGCCCGTTTTCTTCGTCTTCGCTCTCCACAGCATGTTTGCCCGCCCGCTGACTAAGTTGTCGGCCAACTGGCTTGTGTCGCACGATGCCGGATGTCCCTTGTATTTGATGATTCACCTGCTGAATACCGCTATTGCTCTGGGATTCAGCTTGTTAGTGTATCGTCTGCTAAAGCGTGTCCTCCCGACTGTCTGTGCATGGCTGTCCGGCACACCAAAAACTAAAACCCGATAGCCCATGTTAGGAATTGAAATAGACCACCGGCGGATTTTCGGGTTGGACCTCTTGAGGGCACTCGCCATACTCTGTGTCATTCACGGGCATATTCTTTTCTTGCTGAATGACACGTCGTTGGCAATCCTGATGCGCTGGCCGATGCTGCACGGGGTGGATATGTTCTTCGTGCTGAGTGGTTTCCTGATCGGCGGCGCATTCCTCAGACATGCGGAATCCCATCAAGGTTCGGTTGGACGTAAAAAATTAGGGTCCTTCTATGCCAGAGCCGCTTTGAGGATACTTCCTTGTTACTATTTCATCCTGCTGCTGTACTATATCTTAGTGAAACAGCAAATCATTGCCGGAAGCACAGAAACCTTTTCTGTCTGGAATTTCATCACCTTCACGCAGAATCTATTCACACCGTTTTGGGGCTTCTATTGGGAGTCGTGGACTCTTTCGGTGGAGTGGTGGTTCTACATAATTTTCCCATTGTTGCTCTTTCTGTCGTGCCGATTCGTGCGTCCTCGCAAAAGCGTCCCGTACATTTGTCTTCTATTCTGCATTTTCTCTGTCATTTATAGAATAATAGTGTCGAAATATGCCGTGGACAGTTTTTGGTGGAATGTGTGGATCCGCAAAACAGTGGCTTCCCGTATCGACGGCATTTTCATCGGGGTGTTAGCCGCTTGGATCCATCAGTATCTTCCTGAAAAGTGGAACCGTCATGCCTTATTTTGTTTTGTATCAGGTGTTTTGATGATGGCGTTCCTTTGTGTCGTCAAGAGCCCTGTTCACACCTTTTACTCCAGAGTGGTCTATTCCACGTTGTTGCCGATCTCCATTGCCCTTTGGCTGCCGCTGTTGTGCCGAATGCGCCCCGTCAAAAACGCCTTTGGCGGGATGGTATCACACCTCAGTGTACTGTCTTACAGCTTGTTTCTTACCAATCTCATGGTGGCGCAGCTCATCACCGCACAATTTTCCGATAGGTTCCACCGACTCGGCGTTTGGGGATATTTCCTCTGCTGGTTGCTTGTATTCCTCGCCGGATATCTCCTTCATATTCTCGTTGAAAAACCCTTTATGAAACTCCGTCACAAAATCCCCTCCTAACCCTCTAACCCCCTAACCTTCTAACCCCCTAACCTTCTAACCCATTAACCTTCTAACCCAATGAAAATCATCAACTTCTGCGTCAACTTAGTACAGAAATACTTACCGGAGCCGTTTGTTCTGGCCATTTTGCTCACGATCATCGCCGCGCTCACCGCCATGCCGGTGTGTCACCAGACCCCGGTGGAGGTCATCGAACATTGGGGCAACGGTGTGTGGGGGCTGTTAGCTTTCTCCATGCAGATGTCGCTGATTTTGGTCTGCGGCGCGACTTTTGCCGGTGCTCCCGCCATCAAGAAGGGTATCCGCAAGATTGCCGCGCTGCCGAAGACGCCTGCGTCCGCCATTGCCACGGTGACGTTAGTGTCGGCCATCGCTTGCTGGATCAACTGGGGCTTCGGACTCATCGTGGGTGTCATCCTCGCCAAGGAGATTGCCCGCGACTGCAAAGGCGTGGACTACAGACTTTTGATCGCTTCCGCCTACAGTGGTTTCGTGGTGTGGCATGCCGGACTTTCCGGTTCCATCCCGCTGACCATGGCCACCGCTGGCGAAGCGCTCACCAAGGCCACCAACGGTGCGCTCACCGAGCCGGTAAGCGTTTTTGCTACGCTCTTCGCGCCGCAGAACCTCATTATCGTGCTGTTGGTCATCATCGCCATCACGGTGGTCAACACCTTCATGCACCCCAAGGGCGAGCACGTGGTCACGGTAGATCCGCAGCTGCTGTACGAGCCTGAGGAGGCACCCGCAAAGGAGGACAAGTCCCCGGCGGCCAAGTTAGAGCAGAGTTATATCGTTTCAGGAATTGTCGCGCTGTTGGGTTTCAGCTATCTGATTATCAAGTTGTTTGTAAGAGGTGGCTCGTTGGATCTCAATGCCGTCATCATGCTGTTCCTGTTCACAGGCATTTTGTTCCACGGTACACCGTTGCGGTATGTCCGCGCCTTCACGAAGTCGGCGGGCAGCGCGGCGGGCATCATCCTGCAGTTTCCGTTTTATGCGGGCATCATGGGCATCATCACCGGGGTGGGGGAGTCGGGCATCTGTTACGGCACGGTTATCAGCGACGCCTGCATCGGCATCTCCACGCCGACGACCTTCCCGCTGCTGACGTTCCTGTGCGCGGCGGTGTTGAACCTGTTCGTCCCGTCCGGCGGCGGTCATTGGGCCATCCAGGCGCCGGTGTTTTTCACGGCGGGTGCGGACCTCGGGGTTGATCCGGGGCTCACGGGCATTGCCATCGCCTGGGGTGACGCGTGGACTAACCTTATCCAGCCTTTCTGGGCGTTGCCTGCGTTGGCTATTGCCAAGCTCAACGCCAAAGACATCATGGGCTTCTGCCTCATCGACTTGGCAGTCACCGGATTGATCATCTGCGGGGGGCTGCTGGTGTGGGCGATGTGAGTTCGGTGCGACGGTTGCAGGATCGGAAATTCCTGTTCGCTTTGGAGAGTTTTTATTGTGGAAAACTGCGGAAATCGTATTGACAATTTCCGCAATTTTCCGCTATTCCGCATCTATTTCCGCAATAAGTCAAAAAAAAAGACCGCGACGTTAATCGCGGTCTTCATATCAAAATAGATCAAGAGATTACTCACCAATCTGTCTGCGAACGAAACCGACGCAAGCCAGTTCTTTGTCCATTCTCTTGATGTAGTCGCCGACGCTTTCTTTACCGTCGCTGCCCATGACGAGCGCTTGGTATTTGAGGGTGCTTTCCTTGAAGAATTTCACCAGACGGCCTTGGGCGATCTGCTGGATCTGCTTCTCGTTGAGGTTGGCGGCTGCCTTCTCGGCCTCTTCGACCTTGATCTTGCGTGCCAGCTCGGCTTGCTCCTCGGTGATCCAACCCTTAGCCATATTGGAGTTGATATGGTCGTCGCTGTCGACGTGAGCGGGGTTGATGCCGGCTTTGTGCAGGGCGGAGTCAACGGCTCTTTGGATCATTTCGAGGCGGGTCTTCTCGATACCCACGGCCAGTTCCTTGTCTTTCACCTCTTGCGGGATGGCGTCTTCGTCGAGGGCGACGGGAGCCATGGCGGTGATGTGGAGGGCGACGTTGTGAGCGGCTTCGGCAGCTTTCTCACCGGGTTTGTTGAAGCCCACGAGGGTGGCCTTGTGGTTGCCCATGTGGTTGTAAGCCTCCACGTAGGGAGCTTCGAGGACGAGGTAGTCGGGGCATTCGATCTTCTCACCGGTTTTGCCGGTCATTTCGACCAGTTTCTCGGCGACGGTCATGCCGCCACAGTCCATGTTCATGAGGTCTTCTTTCGTCTTGATGTCGGCAGCCATAGCCTTGTCGAGGACGCTGTCGGTGAAGTTGACGAATTCCTCGCCTTTGCCCACGAAGTCGGTTTCGCAAGCCATGACGAGCATGTAACCTTTGGTTCTGTCGGCGTTGGTCTTGGCGATGATGCGGCCTTCGTTGGAAGAGCGGTCGGCGCGTTTGGCAGCCACTTTCTGGCCTTTCTTGCGGAGGATGTCGCGAGCTTTTTCGAAGTCGCCTTCAGCCTCGACGAGGGCCTTCTTGCAGTCCATCATACCGATACCGGTCTCTTGTCTTAATTTATTAACATCAGCAGCAGTGATATTAGCCATAATGTTGTTTTTTTCAGTGATTAAAATTATTCGTTGTTTTTGCGGGAGACTCTTCTGCGGCGGCCGCCTTCGCGGTCGTCGTTCTCGCGCTCTTCGCCTTCGTTTTCGGCGTTCATTTCAGCCATTTCCTCTTCCATGCGGTCCTTGTTCATCTCGCGTTCGGCTTGTCCTTCACGGATGGCGTCGCAGATGGCTTTGAGGATCACGGCGATAGACTTGGATGCGTCGTCGTTAGCCGGGATGGGGAAGTCCACCAGACGCGGGTCGGAGTTGGTGTCGACGATGGCGAAGGTGGGGATGGCGAGCTTGCGGGCTTCAGCCAGGGCGATGTGTTCCTTCATGATATCCACGATGAAGACGGCTGCGGGGAGGCGAGACAGGTCGCTGATGGAGCCGAGGTTCTTTTCCAGTTTGGCGCGCTCGCGGCTGATTTGCAGGCGCTCGCGTTTGGAGATGTTCTGGAATTGGGGGCTTTCGATCAGACGGTCGATGTCGCTCATTTTCTTGACAGCCTTGCGGATGGTGAAGAAGTTGGTGAGCATGCCGCCGGGCCAGCGCTCGGTGACGTAGGGCATGTTCACTTCCTTGACCATGGAGGCGACGGTTTCCTTGGCCTGTTTCTTGGTGGCCACGAAGAGGATTTTGCGGCCGGAGCGTGCGATGCTCTTGGCGGCGGCGCAAGCGTCCTCGATCTTGCCCATCGTCTTGTAGAGGTCGATGATGTGGATGCCATTCTTCTCCATGAAGATGTAAGGAGCCATGGCGGGGTTCCATTTGCGTTTCAGGTGTCCGAAGTGACAACCCGCTTCTAATAATTCTTCAAATTGTACGTTTGACATGTTTTTTTTGATTTGTTTACGTTCTTAAAAGCAACGGCGGAGTAGTCCTCAAGCGGGAATCTTCACCGTTTCGATACTAAACACTGTCCAAACAAGATTCCGATTAACGTTTGGAGAATTGGAATCTCTTACGGGCTTTGGGCTGACCGGGTTTCTTACGTTCCACCATACGCGGGTCGCGGCGCAGGAATCCCTGGGCTTTGAGGGCCGGGCGGAGTTCGGGGTCGATCTGGGTGAGCGCCTTGGCGATGGCCATGCGGAGGGCTTCGGCCTGGCCGGTGACGCCGCCGCCGTCCAGGTTGGCCTTGATGTCATACTGACCCATCAGGTTGGCCACTTGGAGGGGTTGCTCGACCTTGTACTGCAGGGTGGGAACGCAAAAATATTCCTTGTAATCACGGTTGTTGACCATGATTTGACCGCTGCCAGGCTTCATATACAGACGGGCAACTGCGGTTTTTCTTCTGCCTAATGTATTGATTACTTCCATTGTTATTTAATATCCTTAATGTTAATGACTTTGGGTTGTTGAGCCTCATGCGGATGGTTCGGGCCCACATAGACGTGGAGGTTGCGGAACAGCTGGGCGCCGAGTCTGTTTTTCGGGAGCATGCCCTTAATGGCGTGTTCCAGAATGCGTCTCGGGTCCTTGCGCATCACCTCCTTGGGGGTGGCGAAGCGTTGGCCGCCGGGGTACGTGGTGTGGTGGACATATTGCTTGTCCGTCCACTTGTGGCCCGTGAAGCGCACTTTTTCCGCATTGATGATGATCACATTGTCGCCACAGTCGAAGTGAGGCGTGTAATAAGGCTTGTTTTTGCCTTTCAGTATGCGTGCCACTTGCGTTGCAAGGCGGCCCACAACCATCTCTTGGGCGTCAATTACCACCCATTCTTTCTTGACGATTTTCTCATTCGCCGAGATTGTTTTGTAACTTACTGCATCCATTTTTTCAGTTTCTTCTTTTTTTTGTGAGAGACATCTTCACCCATATCTCTCTGATTCTTAATTTTTTTCCTTTGCTAACTTAAGGATAATAATCGAGATTTTTTAAGCGCGCAAAAATAGAATTTTTTTTGATATTTTCAACAGCGGTTGAAAATTTATTTTTCAACTCTTCCGGGACGCTGTCCGCGCCCCTTTCCCCGCCCTCGTTTCGCGCCGCGGGGAAGCTGTTCGCCTTGCTTGCCATCGCGTGTGTTGTGCTGGCGCGGTGCCTCCACGAAGCTCCCGTCTATCATGGTGCCCTCATGCAAGATCAGGTTGTTCTCCTCCAGGCTGTTTGTATGTTCGCAAGTTGACCGAAACGGGGATTTCGGGTGTCGTTTTCAGCGGATTTTAGCTCATAAGAAGCTGTTAATCAGGAAGAAATAATTAGAAGTTCCCTGTCTAATATAACCAGATTGGTTCACCTCCCACTCATCTTCCCCATTCAGATCCACCAGCTTCACCGGGTTGTCCGCGCAATAAACATACGGGCTCAAAGAAGGATATTTCCCACTCATCGGGTCCACGCTCAGCCAGATGCTCAAATCGGAGCTGTAATACCGTGAGCCAAAGTACGATAAACCGGTTTCGGAGTCTTTCTCTTTGGCGGAGAACGTGTACGTGCAATTCAGAATTAAGAATGAAGAATTAAGAATGGGGTGCGCTGGCGGGGAATGTCTCCGCGGATCGCGCGGGAATCTCCGCGGATCGCATGTATCACACAGGCCTCCGCGGAGAGGATCTGCGGGAATCTGCGAGAGCTGCGGGTGATATGGTTTACGGCGGTTCATCGGTGGTTTTTGACGGGGCGAAGATACGAAAAATTGGAGTTGGCCTACTGTTCTTCGAATTGGAAGTATTTCCAATATCTTTTTTCAGCGGTTTGTTTGAACAAGAAAAAAGCCTTCCACAGTGCCAGATCCCTCTCTTGAAAATATCCAATCCAATCTTCCCGCGTCTTAATTTCAAAAGCAAAGAACATATAAGCATTAATATCATACAAATTATACAGTATGAGATTTGTAGCCCAATCATAGTTTTTATCGCCT
>CACXUB010000089.1:9490-12501 GCA_902770735.1 uncultured Bacteroidota bacterium
ATGAAAATATTATTGCCGTATCCATTTGTGCATAATGGTCAAGTATAATCTGTTTGGGTTGATTCTCTATGAGAATATGATATTTCATAGGCGAATACACACTATCTAATACACTATACGAAGTGAATGCCATAGTGAACTGTATGGAATCATTATGTATTATGGGACTTTGCGCCTCGGCGCAGATCCTGCTATTCAGGAGCAGGACGACAAGAAAAACGGGGGCTATGTATTTAGAAACCGCTCTTACTTTGTTTTTCTCTCCGTATTTGAGATTCTCTAATGTTTTTTCCTTGTTCATAGTAGTCTTTTTTTGGGTTTCTGCCAAATTCATCTTGGAAGTCACTTTCTTTGATTGTATTTAACATCTCTCGTCTGCGAATAGTTCCTTCTTTATACTGTGTTTTTAAGTCATTCATCACCCCTTTGTCGTCAGGGAAAGAATAATTTAATTCCGATGCCACGATGATTTGATTTGCGACTCCCTCACTTTCAATTCGAATAGCGTTATCTGCAAAAGTTTCATATGAAATGTCACCTTTCCTAACACTCTCCATATTATTCTTAAGTTTTTTAGCATGTATTCTATTTGTCATTTCGTGAGTTAACGCAATAACATTACCCATATCTGAATTAGCGTCTCGAAGTGTTATCTTTTTAGTGTAAGGATTTATGAATGATTGGTTGCCAAAACTAATGATATCCGACATATTTTCTATTGTAAGTCCTGATTTGCGAAACAATTTCTGAAAAGTTTTAGACTGGAACCCTAAGTTCACTATTCTTTTCAATGGAGGTTCCCCTATCTCCTCCCCATCCGGGTCCACCAACTTCACAGGGTTGTCCGCACAATACACATACGGACTCAGCGAAGGATATTTGCGAGCCATTGGGTCCACACTCAACCAGATGCTCAAATCGGAGGAGTAATACCGTGAGCCGAAGTAAGATAGGCCGGTCTCGGAGTCGCGTTCTTTGGCGGAGAAGGTGAAAGTCGAGTTAGCAGTTAGCAGTGAGTAGTGAGCAGTTGGACGGGATTCGGAAGTGCCTGTGCAGATCCGGTAGCAGAAGCCGGCCCCGGCCAAAGCCCGGTAGGAAATAGATGCGGCGCGGGTTTCCCAAAGCCCCTTCAGGGGCTGAACCGGGGAGGACACCCCGTGTCGGGCGGGGAATCTCCGCATATTGTCCGTATCTATACGTAGAATTTTTGCGGGATTCTGCGAGATCAGCGGGCGATATGTGTGGGTGGTGGGCATAGCAGATTATTATAAACTTGTTAATAATTCTCTCGTTCCTCAACAAAATGCCATTTGTTATTTTCAAAACGCAACATGATAACACAAAATTCCTGAACACAGGCTTCGGGATCAAATGGCCACGCATTTGGGTTAGGGATCTTATAATAAAACCGTTTTTGAGAACTTGTTATGTTCGCAAAATCTTCGGCTAAATCCCCATCAATGAAAAAAAGTGATTTTCCTATGAAGAAATACCCAGCAGCCTTACTTGCCCACTTTAAAACCCTTGGCACCATTGTAATATGTATGTCAATAACGCTGTCCGTCTTTTCAACAATGACAGAATATGTATTATACTTTTGAAAATGCATACATATCGTATCTTCTTCTATCACAGAAGATAGAATTTTCTTAAATCCTGTATCTATGATTTCAATTTTATTAGATCGGAAATAAACTGTGTCATACGATGCTTGTGCATTACCCGGAACGATAAAACCGCATAACAAAAAAACAATTATTATCTTCTTCATCATTTTACTCTTTCATTCTTGGTCTTCTACCATACAAATCATAAATACATTCAAAATCAGGAACTTGTGAATTTGCATTATACTCATTATAGCCAAAACCTTTCGCAAATATTTTATAAGTTGGTATCTTATAACCAAATCTAATGTTATTTCTGTTTATTTTAGAGACGAAAGATATGTCGCCCGTCCCTTCTTGTATGGTGCCAAGCATTCCAGAAGGGACAGGCATTCTACCTGGATGATAGTGTATGAACTCTCTAATGTAGTATTTATATTGTAATTGTTTGTTATATAAATTAGTTGCAGCAGGGTCACCCTCATCAGTATGTCCTGTAGTGATAAAATTCAATCCACGATCTCCCTCGTGGCCGGTTTTAAATTGTGACCATTCTACATTAGTGTTCTTAGCAGCAAGTTCAAAAATTGCTGTTCCAATGTTATCGCCCCTAACTGTAAAAATATCATAACCTTTTTTCTTGGTTTTGTAGTGCTTTATTGTTCCATAATTATACGTGAGACTTTGGGGATTGCCATCCTTATCGCTAACTACGTTACCATCATTATCAACAATACGTATTACATCTTTCGTTCTGTCTGTTGTTCGTGTTACCTCACTCGTTTCATAATTAATCTCCCAAATATCCTCCCCGTTCGGATCCACGCACCTCACCGGATTATCCGCACAATACACATACGGACTCATACTCGGGTACTTGTCCGCCATCGGGTCCACGCTCAGCCAAACACTTGGGTCGGAGCTGTAATCCCGCGAACCAAAGTAGGAATACCCCGTAGGTGCTGCACGGCGGAACCATCAGAGAAGGTTATCCAAGAAGAACTGCCCAGGTGGTCAGGGTGGTACCAGTAACAATCCTTCTCATCCTGCACGGAATCGAGCCAGTTGTAGAGGCTCTTGAGCAAGTCCTCCGCAGGCTGCGCGTCCGCGCCGAGGCAGTCCATCACCGCGTCGAAATGTTCGGCAAAATGCGCCTGATGGGTGACGAGCAACTCCTCATTCCCATCCCCGCTGCCGAGTGCATCCCCCAGCCCGCCGCCGCCGATCCTGCTGGCGATGCGCTCGCTCTCGGCGTAATAGTGCTTGGTGTAGCCCCTGTCGGTGGCCACCAGATACGGCGAGGCGTACAACGTGGCATTATCCAACAGGTAGTAATACTGCCAGTTGCCGCTGATGTTCTGCAGCTCCCCCTTGCCCGTCAGCTTGTAGGTGCGGTCGCCGCCG
>CACXUB010000090.1 GCA_902770735.1 uncultured Bacteroidota bacterium
AAAAAAAAGGTCTTTTATTCTCCCCCTGTCCTGAATGCCTTCGGACTCACGCCGACCGCACGGCGGAAGAAGGTGCCGAAATGGCTCTGGTTCTGGAAGCCGAGGCGGTCGGAAATCTCCTGGACAGAAAGCGTGGAGGTCCGCAACAGCGACTTGGCTTTCCGAATCAGGATTTCGCTGATGCAGTCGCCGGCGGTACTGCCCGTCACCTGTTTCACCACATTGGCCACATACGTGGGTGTGAGGTGCAGCTCGTCGGCATACCATTTGATGTCATGATGCTCGTGGCAACATTGATCCACCAAAGAGAGAAATCGTCCCGTCAATTCCTCTGCGCGGGAAAGCGGTTTCTGCGAAGAAAGACTGTCGGCGAAAAAACCGTAGAGAAAAGACACGAGTGATCGGATAAGGTGCAGGATAGTCGTCTGCAGATTCGGGGTTTCCTTCCGCATCAGTTCCTCTACGAGGTCAAGATAAAGCATTATCGTCTGCATGTTGGGTGCGTCAATCTGTGTGGCGGGGCGTATGTATGCGTAATGCAATTTGTCGTATGGCAATGAAAGCATCAGTTTCTCCGCAATGACAGGCGAAAAGGATAGCAAACGAATCTTCAAATCCGGGGTGTTACTGATATGATGCAAGATGTGGTCGTTAAAAATATACACAGCTGTCGGCGCTTTTAATTCAATGTCAAGCAGGTTGAACTTTCCACGAAGTGTACCTTGCGTGACGAAAAGGATGGCATAATGGCTGGCATGAAAATACTCTGGCAGGTTTTCATCAATATAACTCTCTATTTCCGCCACCAGAATCTCGCTGTTACGCCACGAGGTGCGCTTTATGATTTTTTCCGAATCATACAGAACAGGCAAATCGCCGTTTCTCTTCTTTTCAACATTCATAACATCCATTGTCTTATATTTTAGAACAATTAATATTGTAATCAGAACAGTTGAATTATTTCTAAATCCACTAAAAATTGGCAAAGATACATTTTTTTCAAATTGGAATATATAAAATAGAACATATTTTGTTGTCTTGAGGACATTGTCATATCGCATAACGGGTTTATTTTTGCAAAATTGTTTTCATTAATTCCATCTGTTATGAGAATCCTCTTTGTCATAGACACTTACGATACAAATAACAACGGTACCAGCATCTCGGCGCAGCGTTTTGCCGCCGAATTGCGCCGACGAGGACACGAAGTGAAAATTCTCACTTCCGGCGAGCCGGGCGAAGACCGTTTTGCTTTGCCCACGTACAAGATGCCCATATTCCAGCCATTGATGGACAAGCACAACTTCAACTTTGCCTATAGTGAAAAAAAGACCATTCGGGAAGCCGTTGAATGGGCTGACATCATACATTGCTTCCTCCCGTTCGCTATCGAGGTGGAAGCCAAACGCTATGCCGACAAGATAGGGAAGCCCTCAACCGCCGCTTTCCACATCCAGCCGCAAAACCTTTGGTCGTCGGTGGGATTGGGCAAGGTGGATTGGATTCAGGACAGCACTTATCGGAGTTTCCGTACATTTCTGTACAACAAGTTCCGTCATGTCCACGCCCCGTCACAATTCATGGCCGATGAGATCAAGAAACGGGGGTACACGGCCAAAATCCACGTCATTTCCAATGGCATCCAAGATGCATTCCTGGAGACCGGACATCTCGTCCATCAGCAGGGCAGGCCGGCCAAATCGCCTGAATTTGAGGGTAAAATACCGATCATCATGATCGGCCGTCTTTCGCAGGAAAAAAGGCAGGATGTAATCATCAATTCGGTGCAATATTCGAAATATGCCGACAAGATACAGCTGATTTTCGCCGGGAAAGGTCCCGAGTACGATCGTTATGTGGAACTTGGAAAACAGTTGAAAAACCCACCCCAATTTGTCTATCTGGAGCAACAGAAACTGATTGACTTACTGCTGCAATGCGACTTGTACGTACACGCCAGCGATATGGAGAGCGAGGCCATATCGTGTATTGAGGCTTTCGCCACTGGTCTGGTGCCGGTCATCGCCAATTCGGAGGTCAGCGCCACGCCGCAGTTCGCCCTCGACGGCCGGAGTCTGTTCAAGCCCGGCAGCCCCAAGGATCTCGCCCGCGCCATCGACTACTGGCTTGACCATCCGAATGAGCGGGAATATATGGGAGAACTTTACCGCGTGGCGGCAAAGAAGTACAGTCTGGCCAACTCGGTGCGAATGTTCGAGGAGATGTTGAACGAGGAAATAGAGGACAATGCAAAACAATCTGTTCAAGATTGAATTTGTGAATCCATCTCACAGATTTTTTTATGTGAGATTTTATATCTTTGCCGTTCAAAAATAGAACAGCTCTTATGAAAGTTAAAACCCTCATCATTGCAACTTTCGCCCTGCTTGCGGCGGTGAGTTGCTTCGGACAAAACAAAAAGTATAAAAGCATCTACGACATCACGGTCAAGGATATCAAAGGCAATGACGTGTCGCTGGCCGACTACAAAGGCAAGGTGCTGCTTATCGTCAATGTGGCGAGCAAGTGCGGGCTCACCCCGCAATACGAAGGCCTCGAAGCCCTCTATCTGAAATACAAAGACCAAGGACTGGAGATACTGGCGTTCCCGTGCAACCAGTTCCTCGAACAGGAACCCGGCACCAACGAGGAGATCCAGAATTTCTGTTCGTTGACCTACAACGTCACGTTCCCGCTGTTCGACAAAGTCGATGTCAACGGGAAGAAGGAGAGCCCGCTTTACACCTTCCTGAAGTCCAAAGCCCCGTTCACCGGATATCCAGAGGGCTACGAGGCTTTCGCCGCCCAGCTCGACATGATTCACCAAAAAACGGGTTCCGGTTTCGACAAAGGCGATGCCATCAAGTGGAACTTCGGCAAGTTTTTGGTTTCCAAAGACGGCAAGACCATCCTGCGCTTCGAACCGATGGTGTCACCGGAGGATTTGGAGGAGGCAATTCAGCGGATGCTGGGAGAGTGATTGCCGACTGCAGTCGCCGACTAGCTCACGATGACTTTCCGCGCCGGGCGGTCGCCGACTTTGACGACATAAACGCCGGGAGCGAGCCCGCGGTCCCCTACCCTACGGCCTTCCATGTTGAATATGCTCACTGCGCAGTCCTCACAGCCTTCCACGATGATATTGCCGTTCAGAACCTTGATGGTGACATCCTCCATGTATAGTTCGTCGATGCCGGTGTCGTCGCCGCCGTCGTCACCACTGACATAGCAGTTTCCTTCAAAATGGGCGGTACCGTTACTGACGTTGTTGCCTGTGGCGAGCGACGGGGTGCTAGGAGCAGATATCAACGTGGACGAATTGCCGCCGCCAGGACCACCGCCACCGCCAGGACCGCCGCCGCCGGTGTTAATCGTGGGAGTATAAAACGCCACGGCATTGTCACCGTAAGTCACCGTGTACCAGTTGTTTCCGCTAACAGATGAAGACTGGATATAGGGTTGATTAATGCTACTGCCGTTTTCGATGCCTCTCACCGCGATGACGACTCCGCCGTTGATATAGACCTTCTTCCCCTCTTCTGAATTGGCATCAATGGCCAACTCGGGCGAACGCGAGCCGATGGCGTAAACCAAGCCGCCATTGATGTAAAAGTTGCCATTGGCATCCATGCCGTCGTTGTTGTTGGAGTGGGAATAGACATAACCGTCGGTGACGGTCAGATTCTGGGCCGAGTTGACGCCGTCGTCGTATGCGTTGACATAGACTTCGCCTCCCGTTATATTCAATGTGTTCTTGCTCTCGATGCCTTCACCATTACGGCCAGTGGTGGTCACTTTTATGTTGCCACCGCTGATGACCATGCCGCCGCTGTAGGTGTAGCTGTTCCCGACCTGCGTTTTCAATCCAGCCTTGATGCCCTTGGGCGACGAGTAATAATCGCTGTTTATGTGGTCGGTGTTGCCAGTATAGTTGGTGTTTTCCGTCGTGCCGTTGTTGTAGTAGAGACCGCCGCTGGTGGAAATGGTGATGTCTCCACCGCTGACAGTCAGCACGTCGTCGCATTTCAGGCCCTTGCCGCCCGATCCAGTGGAGGTGAGATTGAACGTGCCGCCGCCGATGTTAATGTCCCCGTCGGCGCTTATCCCACAGGCCGCTTTGGTTTCCAAGTCATCCTCATCCCAAGTGCCTTTGCCGCTGGTGGTTACCGTGATGACCGGTTCCCCAGTGATGTAAATGTCACCCGCGCATTTGAAACCTTTTGCGGCAATGGCCGTGCAATTGATGGTGATGGTGCCGCCGCTGATGTACATGTTGCCCGAGTCCTCGTCCTCGTGGTCGGTGGTGATGGCGGTGGCCGTGTCGCCCTCAAGGTCGCACTGGATGCCGTCGTCAGCGGTGCCGCTGATGTTGAGGGTGCCGCTTTCCATCAGGAAATACTGGTTGCAGGAGATGCCGTCGCCCACGGCGGAGGTCACGTTGATCGTGGCATTCTTCAGGCTGACGTACTCGCCGGCCTTGATGCCGTGTTTCACGTTGCCCACCACGTTGAGCGTGCCCTGCTGCTTGAACTCAGCGTGCCCTTTCACATAGAGGCATCCCTTCTGCGTGCCACCGGCCGCATCGACGAGCGTGTTGGTGGTACCGGTGATGACCTTCACATTGATGCGTTTGCCGTTCTGGATGTGTATGGCAGCGCCACTATACACGGGAGTGACGTTGGTCAGCGTGAGACCGTTGAGCTCGACAGTGGCCTTGTAGGATCCCGACATATAGAACTCACCGTCGGACGATGTGCCGCTCAGTTTGTAGGTGATTTCGCTGGCGAGGGAGTCGCTCTGCGCGATGGAGACATGCGCCCCCTGCTGAGTGACAGTGAGATATTGCGTCACGTTGCTTGCGACGGCCACCGTCGCCGATGTGCCGTTATAAATCACCTCGACGGTATTGTCGCCTGGTGTCTGAGAAAATCCGCAAGTTGCCAGCAACAACATGCCAATAAAGAAAACAGTGCGTTTCATGAAATTTATCCTTTTAACTAAACAATTATTTTTAACCTGCAAAATTAACTTCGCTACCGTCATGCAAGTTGACATATCGACGCAAATATTTGGCAAAAAGACCGATTTTTTTTGATGCATTGTTAAAAGAAATCCGTATTTTTGCACCGTGAAAAAGAAATCGACATATACCCATCCGATGAACCTTTATCCTCAGAGAATCAAGGAGGAAGGCATTGTGGTTTTCAATGATGTGAGGGGGTTGCCCTCCGGGGACGAGCCGTTTGTCTCGACAGACTACGTCATCTGTATCGGTCACAAAGGACGCATCAACCTCATGTACGACGACATCGCCGACTGCTCGGAGCAGCGCACCGTCGGCGTCATCTTCCCCAATCACAGACTGTTGAAAGTGGACAAAACCGACGACTATCGTGCCACATTGATTGCAGTCAGGGAATCGCTTCTGAAAGACCCGATGCTGCAAATCATCAACCAACTTCGCTACCGCTACGAACCGCACCCCAACGTGAAGCTCGACAGGCATGAGTACAAGATGATTACGAGTGTGGTGGAGGGGATGTGCGAAATCACACGCCTCCAACTTCCCGACCGTCGGATGCTGATGACACGCCTGTTGGAATTCCTCCTGCGGCTGTTAAGTCACTACCGCAAGAACAAGTTGAACGAGACACATGCCGACAAGCGTGTCAGCGCACGTTTCCTAAGCGATCTCGCGAAGCATTTCCGGGAGCACCGCGAGGTGAGTTTCTACGCCGAGAAAGCCTGTTTGTCAAGCAAACATTTCAGTGCTGTCGTCAAACAGGAGACGGGTCAAAATGCCGCCTACTGGATTCATCGCCAAGTTGTGGCGGAAGCGAAGATGTTGCTGCATGTCCGGCGTGACCTCTCGGTGCAGCTTATCGCCGATATGTTAGGTTTCGAGGAGCAATCCACTTTCAGCCGCTACTTCCGCCGCGAGACGGGCATGTCCCCCACCGAATTCCGCAACAGCGAGTAACTGTCTTTATCGCAGTAATCCTTTCGTGATGGAAAAGCGACGTGACGGGGCGGCATCTGAGTGATTGTTGTTTACTGTTACCTCTTGTCTTTGGCTTTCTTGGCAAATTCAAACAGCGACTGCGGTAGATGACAGTACCCGCTGGGGTTCTTGTCCAGATAGTCCTGATGATATTCCTCCGCCGTGTAGAAGTTCTCCAAGGGAAGTTTCTCTACGGCCAAGGGTTGCTGATGGTTTTCCTGTTCTTCCCGATATGCCTTTTCAATGATGGGCAAATCCTCGACATCCGTATAGTAAATTCCTGTGCGATAGCGAGTTCCTTCGTCATGCCCTTGCTTGTTCAGGCTTGTCGGGTCGATGGCTTTGAAGAACATCTGCAACAGAAAATCCAGACCGACCACCTCGGGATCGTATCGGACGTGAACCGTTTCCACAAACCCCGTCGTGTCGGTATAGACCTCCTGATAGGTCGGATTCTGGGTTTTCCCGTTGGCGAACCCCACTTCCGTGTCCACCACACCTTCAATCTGTTTGAAGTAATGCTCCGTTCCCCAGAAGCAGCCTCCGGCAAGATAGATTTCTTTTGTTTTTTTCATAAGATCTGATATTGTTTTTTCACCCGTTCGAATTTCACGGCGGCAAAAATACGTAAATTTTCACCTCAGACCTTGCGAATCGCCAAAAATATCATATCCTGACATTGAAGCCCAGATAGACACTTCGTGGTTGTTTCGGACCGTAAATGTAACCCGAGTCGCGGAACACGCCGTAGTCCAGGTCGCGCTGGTAGGCGTTGGTGATGTTCTGCACGCCAGCTGTCAGGTGCAGCACCACTTCATCGGGAGTTCTCACTTCGGATTTCCGCTGGATCTTGAAGTGGAAATCGTAGGAAACCTGCGCGTTGAGAACGAAGAAGGTCGGGGTTTTCACCAGGACGGGCTCGTCCAATTCATGGGGCACTAACATGGGGCCGGTGAGGTTGCCCGTGACATTCAGGGTCAGGTGCCGCCACGGGTTGCTTTCCAGCATCAAAAAGCCATAGACATCCGGCGCCTTGAGCATTCGGATTTCGGGGGCGGCTTCCTCGCTCCACACCACGGGCTCGCTATAGCGGCTCACCTGCCAAGTGGCTCCGATTTGCCCGGAAATCCAACGACTCCAGCTCACTTTCACCGCGCCGTGCACGCCCGCCACATACCCGCGACCGGCGTTGTAGCGTTCCGACACTTCGTTGCCGATGGCATCCTCATAGCGCCGCTCCGCAAAGATGTCCTTCAGGTAGGTGAAGAACCCTTCGCCTGTAATGTCCACATCTACATTGCCTTTGTAGAGACAGAAGTCCGCAGAGAGCGATACGCTGTGCGAGCGTTCCTCCTTGAGGTCCGGGGCGAGGGTGCTGACGATACGCTCGCCACCCGCCAAGGAGACATGCAGGTCTTCGTCGTACGTTTGCGGAGCCCGGAATCCAGTGGCGTAACTTGCTCGCAGTGAGATTTTTCGATTCGGATTGTAACGGATGTTCACCCTCGGGGAGAAAATCGGCCGGCGGATGAGCGAGTGTTTGTCCATGCGCACGCCAGCCAACAGCGACCAATGCTCGTTTCGCCACTCGTTCTGCGCATACACACTGCCGATGTGCACGTCTTGGTGCAGATATTGCGCGTAACCCGGGATCGAGTCAGTCAGGTGGTCGAAGTTGTATTCCGCCCCGACGGTCAGCGAGGCGGGCATAAACCACAGTTTATCAAAACGATAGCGCCACAAAGCACCGGTGGCGAGTGTCAGGTTGTGGGTATAGCCGTAGGCTTTCAACGCGTCCTCCCGTTCCTCGGGCGTGCCCTCGCCGATACCGCCGTAATAGCTGTCGCGGCGGATGTGCTGCAGGGCGGCGTAGGCTTCCACGTGCTGGTGACCGAAGTCGAGATGGTAGTTGAGATGGCCGCTGTGCACGAGGTGCGACGCGCCTTCGGAGATGTTCGACTCGTGGGGTTGCAGGCTGAGGTTGTTGCCACCCCGGTGCTCGTCGCTGACGATGTTGTAACGGAAGCTCAACTTCGACAGCCGGGTGGGTCGCACGAACGCGTTCACCCCAACGGAGAGGTTGCGCAGCTTGGGAATATCGCTGTAGCCGTCATCGTTGCGGTCGTAGGGACTGCGGTGACGGTCCTGCGCGAAGAGGTAAAGTCCGGCATTGCGATTCTTCGTGACGGCCGAAGCGTAGGCATGGGTGGTGTTGTCGAAGGAGCGGGTGAAGTCGAAGTTGCTGACGGTGTGGCCGAAGCCGCCGCCGTTCTCCGTGGCCTCCTTGGTGATGATGTTGATGACGCCGCCCACCGCCGACGCGCCGAAGAGGGCACTGCCGCCACCGCGCATCACCTCGATGCGGCCAATCATCTCCGCCGGAATCTGCTCCAGACCGTAAACGCCGTTCAATGAGGAGAATATCGGCTTGGAGTCGATGAGGATTTGGGAATAGTGGCCGTCGAGACCGTTGATGCGCACCTGCGTGAATCCGCAGTTCTGGCAGTTGTCTTCCACACGCAGTCCCGGCATGAAATCGAGCGTCTGTGCCAAACAGACGGCATTGGCGGCGGTCATGGTGCGCGGCGTGACAATGTTGATCAGCGCCGGCGCCTCCCTGCGGAGTGTCTGCTCGCGGTTCGCGGAAATCGTGATTTCATCCACGTGCAAGGTGTCGTGGTCGTGGTGCGGCAAATCCTGAGCCCCCGCACCAAAGGCTATCGCCGTGAATAGTGATCAGTGATCAGTGATCAGTGATCAGTGATTAGTGATCAGTGATCAGTGATTAGTGAATAGTGTACGGTACGTACGACGTTGCCGCAAACCACTAACTGCTAACTTCTAACTACCAACTGAACAGGCGGTGCACGTAACAAGCTCACACCCTGCAGGTTGGATTGTATGCCGGGTGTAAAAAAGAAAAGATGGGGGAAAAGTTTCTGGTCGTTGTTGAAGAAGTGCAAGCTGGTCGGAAAAACGACTTTGGTGACGGTGAAATGACAGATGGCGCAGTAATTGTCGGCATCATCTTCCATGTTTTGGAGGATTGTGTGCGCAAGCGTGTGGTGCGACATGGTGACACCGTCCAACGGGCAGACAACATCTTCCGCCTCCGTCCAATGATGGTGGTGGAGGGCCTTGGTGCCAGTCATGCCGCAGAAAGCAAGTAGCAGCACCCACGCGACCAGTTGTCTCATCCGTGTCTTCTTCACGGCGGCAAAAATACGTTTTTTTCCATACGACGGGGAAGAATTTAGAAAACGACTGATTTGAGGTTCCGAATTCTTTTCTGAAAACGGAACATTCCGTCGCTGTCAGGATCTCCACTGTCTGGGTCGTTTGCATCGGGGTGACGGCTGTTGAAATACTCCACGATGTGGAAACCGCAGCGGTTGACATAGAAGTGGATGTTTCGCTTCTCGAAATAGGGGGTGTGGGTCTCCCAGACCGTCACTTCGGGGTGCAGTTGTTCGATAAGGTACCAAGCGGAATAACCGATGCCCTTGCTGTGAACCTCGGGGTTGACAAACAACAGTTCCAATTCGCCACATTCTCCTTTCACACTGATAACGGCACCGCCAACCTTCTCCCCGTCGAGGAGAATGCGGTAGGATTCGGCGTTTTCACCATCAATGGAGGCTTCGATGGTAGCACGAGAAATGATTTCCCCGTCCTCTTCAAAATGGTCGTCACGGAGACCGAACTCCTCGGTGGCTCCGTACTTGAACGCCCGCTGGTTGTCGAGGATGAACTGCTCGCGGTCGTCGGGTTGCAGCGGCGTGAGGGTTACATTGTCGTTGAATTTGGCTTTCATTGATCTGATTTGTTTTTACTGATTCTTTCTTGAATTTTCTGAAACACGACAAAAAGTACCGGCACGGTGAGCAACAAACCGAGCGTGCCGAACAGCATTCCACCGACCACACAAACCCCGATGGTGCGGCTGCCGTTGGCGCCCACGCCCGATGCGAACATCAGGGGGAGCATACCGATAATCATCGTCAGCGAGGTCATCAGGATTGGACGCAATCGCACTTTGGCGCTGCGGAGTGCCGCCTCGGCGAGCGACATCCCCTCGCGACGCGCCTGCGAGGCGTACTCGGTGAGCAGGATAGCCGTTTTCGACAGCAGGCCCACCAGCATCACCATCCCGATCTGCATATAGATGTTGTTCTCCACGCCGAACAGCTTGGCGAACAGCAAACTGCCCGCCAGACCGAAGGGCACCGACAGCATCACCGCCAGCGGGATGAAGAGACTTTCGTAGAGAGCCACCATCACAAGATAGGCGAACACGATGCATATCAGGAAGATGAAGATCACTCTGCCGGATGTCTGGCTCTCCTCGCGGGTGATGCCGCCAAACTCAATGCTGTAGCCCACAGGCAGCTCCTTCGCGGCGGTCTCCTGGATGGCCTTGATGGCACGACCCGAACTGCTGCCATCGGCCACACTGCCGACCGTAAGCCATTTGCGGCCAAGCAACCAGCGGACCATATTGGTGTAATGTTTTAACAGGGCGGAGAAGGTTACATCGTAGGCATTTTTGATTCGATCGGACACCGCCTTTGTAGGGGCGAATGATGATTCGCCATTACAAGACGACGGTTTCAACATCAATGCGCACAATGCCGGGGACAATGTCAGCGCGTTGACCAACGAAATGCCCACCGCGACGGCCATTGTCAGACCGAACTGTTTGAAGAAGATGCCGGTGGTGCCGCCCACAAAGGCGACGGGGATGAAGATGACCATAAATACCAGCGTGGTGGTGAACAGCGTGACGGAAAGTCCATTCATGGCATCCTCCGAGGCTTTACGGGTAGTGGTGAAGTCCTCGTCCAGCTTGGCTTTCACCGCCTCCACCACCACGATGGAGTCATCGACCACCGTACCGATGACCAGCACCAACGCAAAGAGCGTCAGCAGGTTAACCGAGAAACCAGCCACTTTCATAAAGGCGAAAGTGCCGATGAGCGAGACAACGATGCCGACGGCGGGAATCAGCGTGGCGCGGAAATCCTGCAGGAAGAAGAGCACCACAACCAACACCAGCACAATGGCAATGACGAGTGTCAGAATCACCTCGCGGATGGAGGCGAAGAGGAAGTCGTTGGTGTTGTCGAAGGTGACGATTTTCACGTCCTTGGGCAGCGATTTCTCGGTTTCGGCCAGCAGTTTATCGATTTCGAGGTTGATTTTGGTGGCGTTGGAACCGGCCATCTGGCTCACCGAGCCCATCACGCCCGGATGCCCGTTGATGCTGTTGATGTAGTCGTAATCCGACTGCCCTAGTTCCACATCCGCCACATCCTTCAACAACAGTTCCTCACCGGTGGGCAGCGACGCAATCACAAGGTTCTCGAACTCCGACACTTCGGTTTTGCGGCCTGTATAGCGCAGCATATATTGGAACACATTATCGGAATTGCTGCCCAACGAACCAACGGAGGCCTCGATGTTCTGTTCGGCCAGCACGGCGGATATGTCGCTGGGCATCAGCTTGTGACGCGCCATCACGTCGGGTTTGAGCCAGATACGCAGGGCATATTGTGCGCCCCATACCTCCACCTTGCCCACACCTTTGATGCGCAGCAAGGCGGGACGCAGGTTGTTGTAGAAATAGTTGCTGAGGAAGTTCTCGTCGTAGGTGCCGTTGGGACTCTCCAGCGCGATGATGCGGAGCTGGCCGGGTTGCCGTTTCTCGGTGGCCACGCCCGTCTGCAGCACCTCGGCGGGCAGCTGCGCCTGTGCCTGAATGACGCGATTCTGCACGTTCACAGCGGCCATATCGGCATTGGCACCCTGCTCGAAGTAGATGGTGATGCTGGCCGAGCCGTTGCTGGCCGACGAGGTCATGTAGGTCATTCCCTCCACGCCGTTGATGGCCTCCTCCAACGGCATCACCACGCTCTTATGCACCGTTTCGGCACTCGCGCCCGGATAGCTCGCCCACACGTAGATGGCGGGCGGCGCGATGTCGGGGTAGCGCTCCACCGGCAACGTCAGCAGCGAAAT
>CACXUB010000091.1 GCA_902770735.1 uncultured Bacteroidota bacterium
ACATCGGATAATCCTTCTGCGTTCTTTTAACGTACTTGTTCTCTGTTCTTTTCATATCGTTACTCTTTTTGTTGTAACGCTATTTTAGGACGAGACATTCTACATTAAAAAAAGGGCCCCCGTTCCCGAGAGCCCTTCATTCTTAATTCTGAATTCTTAATTCTGCATTAAATCTCCCACGTGTCCCCACTGTTCAGCAAATCGTCCACGCATTTGTACTTGCCGTTGGCCATCTGCTCTTCCGTGGAGGTGGCACAGGAGCGACCGCATCCTTGCGGTCGTCGACGCGAATCAAAAAAATCTTGCGCAACGTAATATTTTTTGTATTTTTGCATCGTCAATCCGAGAACATGTTTTGTTCCAAGGTTGGCGGTTTTTATTGAATAAAACGAAGCGTTATGCTCGTCTTGCTAATGGAAACGTGAGAAATTTCCCGAATAATGATGCAAGAGAGTGTGATGGCTTACGCGAATAGCGTGGGCTGAATCCACATCTACATCATTAGGTTTTCTCACGACCTCCATTAGAAGAAGTGGTATACAGTACCACGCTTCTTTTGTGTTATTGCTCTAGGGGTGCTGGAGGGCAAGGAAACCTGATGTGCCGACAGAGAGAAAACGGCAAGTAAAGACATGAAAAATGTATTGTTACTTTGTGTGATACTATTCATTGTTTTCAGTTACTGCGATGCACAGAAAGTAATACAGATTGGCCAAATCAACATGATTTCGTCGAAAAACATCGACAATATGGCCGACTATGAGCTGATTGCCGCTTACGCAAGGGGAAATCAAAAGAAAATCACCAAGAGCAAGGCGAAAACCATTGACGATGCTCTGGAACAAACCGTGAGAGAAGTCCCTGGTGGAGTATTTGTGATGAATGCCAAAATTTACCTTGTTAAAAAGAAGTATTTTGCAGTAGAAGGCGATGTGTGGGGATTGAAAAAGAATGCGAACTACAAAGGCTTTAGTGTAGGTGATCATGTAATGTGGAAAACGATCACGGGATACAAGAAAGGGACTGTGGAGGCTATTAAAGATTCTGAAAATTGTGTTGTTATCGAAGATGGGACCACAAATAGAACTACTATCAAGTTTGTTAAGTTGATGCGTGCGGATGGCTCGGATCCCGAAGAGTAAGTACAAAAATATCATTTACAAGCTGTTACTCACAATGAAAAAACATTTACTGTTCGTTTATTGGTACATACTGGCAAGCCCATTTGCCGTTTTTTCGCAAACCTCAGTCCACGTCGCCGATATGTCGTTCAAAATGAGCAGCAACAGAACAGAGGAGTTCTATTACAGTTTTGCAGAAGGTGACGTGCTGGTGGTGGACTTTGAGCTCAAAAAAGGTAAAGGGGTTGATTTTGAAATAGTCGAACTACCCAGTCAGACCAAAACTAAACAATTTACAGCAAGAATAACGAATTATCGGATAAATGTCACTTCCACCAAAGTATATTTGTTTAGAGTGACAAACGGTTTGGGAAACAAACTGTGTTCTCTCAGTATCAAACGTATTCCAAGATCACAAGAAACAGTGAACTTTAACACTGCTTGGCAATGGAAAACACTTTACGATACTACCTACACCACATATAAAGAAGACTCTCTTGTGGGACACGACACAGTACATTTTACAGAAACAATGAAAGAAGTAGCTTCGAAAGAGATGTCGGAGGTCGTATTAGCGAACAACAATGAATTAGTTCATTCAATAGGCTACATTGATCATGACAATCCTCGAAAGTTTATCAAAATTCAATTACCAGAAAACCAAAAATTTGGTAACACAGAACAACGAATTTATGGTTGGACATATTGGATTGGTGTTACCAGCAAGAAATCACATATTTTATCAAATCTTATAAAAGGAGGCACAACTGTGATTCCAGGCATCCCAAAATTAGTGAAGTATCTACTTGGCACAGCTGTTGATATAACCATACCTAAAGAATCTGAAACCGATATTATTTATTGGTATTTAGTAAACAATGGTAACGATGCAAATAATTTTATTAATGGGCAATACTTCTCTTGTGTAACACAGGGATACGGAACTGGAGCGTATTCTAAATTCGTCAATAATAATACTCAAGGGACATACTATATTTGTTTGTACAATAAAGAATATGTTCATTGGTCAGTTAATGTATATGTCCAAGTAGTAGCACTTGTGGAAACCATCACCTATAAAGATGTGGAGTATCATCGCACTAAGATTGTTCCCAAATACGTCAAGCTGACCAAAACGCGGAGGAACATTTCCTCACGTCAGGTCCGAATTCCTGTGGAGGAAAGCAAAAAATAGAATGACCATCTTTTCAACCCAATCATTATGAAAAAGATCCTATTAGCATTAGCTCTGCTTGTCGGCATCAACATGCTTTTCGCAAACCCTGTTGACACGGCAACAGCTAAGAAAGTAGCCGTCAATTTCTGGAAACAAAACAACACTGGGCCTACTGTGAATGGGAAAACTTTACGTTTCCAACGAGAAACTCCAGATTTTCGACTTCTGCCGGCAGATTCTCTTTTTTCGGGGTTCTACATCTTTAACGCAGTAAATGGCAATGGCTTTGTCATTGTTTCGGCCAACGATAATACAATCCCCATATTAGGATATTCTATGGACAAATCTTTCCAAATTGAGAATATGCCTCCTAACCTCAACGATTGGTTAAACGGTTACGAGCAACAAATACAGCGTGCGGATATGTTCAGATGTTCTGATGAAACAAGGAACGAATGGGGAAGGCTGTTGGCAGGTGAACCATTGCCTGTGAAAAGTACAACAAATGTGACACCTCTGTTGACTACCCATTGGGACCAGGGTTGGCCGTATAATTTGTCTTGTCCATACGATTATGATGCTGAAGATAATACCTTGACAGGGTGTGTGGCAACAGCTATGGCACAAGTGCTGAAATATTGGGAATATCCTCAAATTGGTGTCAGCTCCCATACTTATACGGACCCTATTTACGGCACACAAAGTGTGAATTTTGAGACTGGAATTGCTTGGAATGAGATGTTGAATGACTATTCTACATCTTCTTCATATACTCTCATGCAAGCAAGTGCTATTTCATCATTGATGTATATGTGCGGAGTAAGTGTGGATATGAATTATGGTGTTTATGGTAGTGGGATATCAAATTTTATTAACGAATATGGACTACTACCATTACCTTGTCCTGAAACGGCGTTAAAAACATTTTTTAACTATAGTGACAATCTTGAGGGAATATCTAAATCTGATTTCACATCTGCTCAATGGATAAGTATATTAAAAAATGAGTTGGATTCAAATAGAGTGATTCTCTATACAGGTCATGACGCGAACAACACAAGTGCACATGCTTTTGTTTGTGATGGTTATTCTAATAATAATAATTTTCATTTTAATTGGGGATGGAGTGGGTATTGTGACGGATATTACTCTATTAACAATCTTGTTCCTGGATCTGGAGGATCAGGTAGTGGCAATGGCAATTACACTTATGGTCAACAAGCTATCATTCACATTACACCATCCAATCAGGTAGTTCGTCTGACACTAGTTATTTGTTTGGTCCCAATCATCCAGTTTCGATTAATTGTGCAGTGGCAAACACAGGCAATGCGACTTTTAATGGGTATCTTGTCGCATTAGTGTCGGACTTAAACGGAAATATAGTAGCTGAAATCAGCTCTTCCTATATTACAATATCTCCAAATCATTATGTAAATAAAAGCTTTACTGTTCAAGGAGGGTTGCCTTTAGGACCGGGAAGGTATTTTGTTATTATCACCTCTGTCACAAATTTGAATGACCCAGCAACCTCAAGAATAGTCAAAGACAATATCAACAACATTAATTTTGCATCATTCAAAGTCACATACGAAGCGGATATTGAAACTTTTTCGGAATTTGAAAGTGAAAACACCATTTTTTCAGGGCAATCAATCACTGTAAATGTGGATGTAGCCAACTTTGGTTCTTCCAGTTATTCTGGCGATATTTCAGTGGCTCTTCTTTCTTTGTCAGGATCGTATGTTCAAACTATTCAGGAATATACTCTTACAAGTCCTCTTAATTCGATGACACACTACACTAATGGGCTTGATTTCACAGGTGTTATTACCGCCCCTGCTGGCGATTATTTTTTGACCTTAAGATATAAACCACAAGGTTCGTCATATTGGTACTTTGCGGGTAGTTATTTTTATCAAAATCCTGTGCGAATCACTATTCGTGATGAACCCGTAGCAGATATTTATGAGGCTAACAATACAATCTCAGCCGCCTATTCGCTTATGCCTGTTTTCACAGATGACATGGCTGAAGTTAACACGAATGGGGCGAATTTCCATAACTCATCAGATGTGGATTATTTTAAAATTACACTTCCTTCAGGATATTCATATCAAATCATTCCCATATTACAAGATTTCTACTACAACGATGATATCACGTATTCCGTAGATGCTAAGTTTTATGTCTCAAATGATGCTGTTTCTTGGTCAAATGCGTTTGACAATGATGGGAATATTATGGATCCAAATACTCCTATAGCTCAGTTTAATGACGGAGGTGTCGTGTATTTTAAAGTGTTACCATCTTTTGCTGGTGACATAGGCACGTATTCTTTACATGTTTACATTTCTCGACAAATTAATCCTGATCAATACGAGGAGAACAACACCTCATCAACAGCATACAATTTAGGAACAGTTAACACCAGTAATGCAAATTACACGGTAGATGCCAATTTCCATGTCACAACCGACAACGACTACTACAAAATCAATCTACCGACAGGATACTCTTACACAATAAACGCCAATATCTTAAACAGTTACAATAATAGTAATTATTCGGCTGATGCCAAGTTTGCAACATCCCCAAATGGTTCAAACTGGTCTTCAAACTATGGTTCAACTATGCCTGCACTAACCATTACGGATGGAGGTGTACTATATTTTCGCGTTTTGCCTTATACCGACCACGAAATAGGAACGTATCATTTACAGATTGCCGTCACTCGGACAGGCGGTGTTGAACCCGACCAATACGAGCCGAACAACATAGCATCTGCAGCATACAACTTGGGTACTGTTAACGCCAACAATACTTTATACACCGTTAACGCCAACTTCCATCTCACTACCGATAACGATTTCTATAAAATCAACCTGCCAACAGGCTATTCCTACACCATAAATGCAAACATACTCAACAGCGGCAACAATAGTTTCTATACGGCTAACGCGCATTTCGCTACGTCTCAGACAGGTAGTGCATGGTCGTCAAACTATAATAATTCCATGTCTGTTTTAACAATGGAAGACGGCGGCATGTTGTATTTCAGGGTGCTGCCTGTCACTTCTAGTGAAATCGGAACCTATTCTCTGCATATTTCTGTTACAAGAACTGTAGTTGTAGAACCTGATATTTATGAGCCGAACAACACGGTTAACACCTCGTATTTGTTGGCCACAATCGATGAATCGGCATCACATATTGTTGCCAACGCTTCTTTCCATACTACATCGGATGAAGATTACTACAAAATTGATTTCCCTGTTGATTATACATACTATGTTGATGTTGTGCTGTTCGATTGCACGAATGATCCTGACTGCTCAGTGGATGCGAAAATCGCAGTCTCAGACGATGGCAACAACTGGTCTTCGTTCTATGGGATTTCCATACCTACTTTGACCATTGAACATGGCGGCAGACTCTATTACCATGTCGTTCCACAGCAGACGGCAGCAAAGGGCACCTATCAGTTGCAATTTTCAATTTCGCGGACATCTGGAATTCAGGACAATGAATTGACCTCCATCATGCTCTACCCAAATCCTGTAACTGACTATGTGATTATTAATGGTGCTAACAAAATCCAGTTGGACGGTATAGAAATATACGACATCACAGGTCGTCTCATACAAACAGTAGTAAAAGATTGTCGGATAATAAATACATCTCATTTATCAAAGGGAACCTATCTGATGAGATTGTTTACTTCTGAAGGCGAAGTCGTTAGAAAGTTCTTGAAGTAGAGGATAACTCTGCCGGCGGTGCCCTTGCCAGTCTGTTTGGCATTTCACCGTTCACCGATGTAGAAAACAAAACACCGTTTCCAGATTGAGGGCACCGACATCAACATCAACCACGGAGTACCCGCGTCCTGCACCAGTTAAGACGTTGCTCGCAAAGTTTCCATAAAAAACCTATGGAAATTTCAGGGAGCAAAGGTGAACGGTAAATTGCAAATATTTTTCACTTTCCCAAAGAGCAATAGTTGCGTGCGTTCCGCACGCAGGGGAGGAAATAAAAAATTATCGAACAATGTTTGGATATTAAAAAAAGTGTATCTTTGCCGCCAATATGACCTCCCACGCTTCCCGTCCGTCCAGCGCACCAGGGGGGTCTTCGAGTTTTTATAAAGAACCTTGAATTATGAAGTACACAAAGAAACCACTCACCATTGAGGAACAAATTGACCGGCTCAAACAACGAGGCTTGAATTTTGCTGACAGAGAACAAGCGAAGAACTATTTGAAGAATATCAGCTATTACCGTCTCCGAGCGTTCACTTACCCTTTTCAGAATAACACAGACCCTTCTGCTGACCATGTGTTTCTCCGAGATGACATTGACTTTAGCGACATTGTCGATTTGTATGTTTTTGATCGTCGCTTGAGAAATCTGGTTTTCAATGAATTAGAGAAGATAGAAATAGCTGTTCGCACACAGTTGTCGCTGGTTTACTCCGTTCAGAGTCAAGATCCGTTTTGGTATTTAGATGGAGTTTGGTTCGTCCAATCAAATCCAAACACTTTTCCACACCTCGTAAACGATGTGTCAGACGATGTGAACCGTAGCAATGAGGATTTCATTAAACATTACAAAACCAAATACGACACTCCTGCAATGCCACCATCGTGGATGTCGTTGGAGGTGCTTTCGTTTGGAACATTGAGCAGGATGTATAAATCGCTTGACAAATCTCCCATGAAGAGACAAATTGCGAGGGAATTTGGCATTGGTGACGAGGATGTGCTTGCTAACTGGCTGCATGCATTCTCCAACTTACGAAACTGTTGTGCACACCATAGTCGGATTTGGAACAGGCGATTTGTCGTGCATCTGAAATTACCCTATAACACTTCTAACCCATTTCTTACCCGAAGCAGCCTGAAAACAATCAAACAAAACAAGATTTTTGCAATGCTTTCGGCAATCAAATATATCGTTGACATCATCAGTCCGGGAAATTCTTTCAAAAACCAATTGGAAGGATTGCTGATGGAGAATCATAAACTTCTAACAATCAAAGAAATGGGATTCCCGGTCGATTGGAAGGAGTTGCCTGTTTGGAAGATGTAAAAAAAGGCCCCCGTTCCCGAGAGCCCTAATTACTAACTTCTAACTACTAACTGCTAACTAAGTTAGATCTCCCACGTGTCCCCACTGTTCAGCAAATCGTCCACGCATTTGTACTTGCCGTTGGCCATCTGCTCTTCCATCTGGTCTTCGTACAGTTGCGTGTAGGAGGTCTTCTTGACGTTGCGGATCACGCCGATGGCCACGGGCAGGTCGCCGCTCATGCGGGCCAGCATCATGTGGATGCCGGTGTCCTCGGTGGTCTCGTCGTGGATCATGATGTCGTCCATCGTGATGCCGTTCTCGCCGATGGTGACGGCTTCCAGGCAACGGCCGTTGAAACGCAGACCCTTGTTCTTCTCCTTGCCGAAAATCATGGGCTTGCCATGCTCGAGGATGATGGTGCGGTCGTCACGGACGGCGCGGTCGGTGATGGCGGCGTGGGCCTTGTCGTTGAAGATCATGCAGTTCTGCAGCACTTCCACCACACTGGTGCCGTCGTGTTGGGCGGCGCGGGTCATGATGTCGGTGGTCAACGGCGGCAGGCAGTCCAACGCACGGGCGAAGAAGGTGCCCTGTGCGCCCATCACCAATTCACCCGGGTTGAACGGGTAGTCGATGGTGCCGTAAGGAGAGGTCTTGGTGACCTGTCCGAACTTCGTGGTCGGGCTGTACTGGCCTTTGGTCAAGCCGTAGATCTCGTTGTTGAAGATGGTGATGTTGAAGTCCTGGTTACGGCGCACCGCATGGATGAGGTGGTTGCCGCCGATGGCCATGGAGTCGCCGTCGCCCATGCTCACCCACACGGAGAGAGCCGGGTTGGCCAGCTTCACGCCCGTGGCGATGGCGCAGGCACGCCCGTGGATGCTGTGGAAACCGTACGTGTCCACATAGTAGGGAATACGTGACGAGCATCCGATACCGGACACCATGCAGATGTTCTCCTTCTTGTGGTTGGTCTTCGGAAAGGTGTTCAACAATGCGGCGAGGATAGCGTGGTCACCGCATCCGGGACACCATTTCACCATTTGGTCGCTGGTAAAGTCAGCTTTTGTATATTCGCGATCCGCTTTCGGAACAAAATGTTTTTCTGCCATAATTATCTGTGATTAAATGGTTCGTGATTGAAATTATTTGGCAAGCAGTCTTTCGAACTCGGCTTTTAGCTCGCCCACCTCGAACGGGAGACCCATGATCTTGTTGTACTGGGTCATCGGGCATTCGGGGAACTGGGTGCGCAGGTAGCCGGCAAACTGACCGTTGTTGAGCTCGCAGACGACGATCTTCTTGTATTTCTTGAGAATGTCGCCGGTGTTCTTCGGCAGCGGGCAAATATAGTTGAAGTGGGTGTATGCCACCTTCTTACCTTCTTTGTTCATCTCTTCCACAGCGAGGGTGAGCGCGCCGGAGGTGCCGCCCCAACCCACCACGAGAAGCTCGGCGTCAGGATCGCCGGTCACTTCCTGGTCGGGGATGTAGTTGGCCACGCGGTTCACCTTCTCCTGACGGTTGTGCACCATCAAGGCGTGGTTCTCGGGATCGGTGCTCAGAGGTCCGTCGGGACATTTCTCCAGACCGCCCACACGGTGTCTCAGGCCTTCCATGCCGGGCAGTGCCCATTCGCGTGCGAACGTGACGGGGTCGCGGCGGAACGGTCTGTAGTTGGGATCGTTAGGCGTAGCCAGACGCGGTTTGATGTCGGGCATGTCGGCCATCTTGGGGATGCGGAACAGCTGGGAGCCGTTGCCGAGGTAACCGTCGGTGAGCAGGATGACGGGGGTCATGTGTTCCAGGGCGACCTTGGCGGCATTGTAAGCCCAGTAGAAGCAGTTGGCGCTGGAAGAGGCAGCCATCACCACGAGGGGAGCCTCGCCGTTACGACCGTAAAGGGCCTGGTTCAGGTCACTCTGCTCGGTCTTGGTGGGCAGACCCGTGGAGGGACCGCCGCGCTGCACGTCAACGACGACGAGCGGCAGTTCCACCATCACAGCCAGACCGAGGGCTTCGCTCTTCAGCGAGAGACCGGGGCCGGAAGTGGAGGTGCAAGCCAAAGCGCCAGCGTAGGAAGCACCGATAGCGGAGCAAACACCCGCGATCTCGTCTTCAGCTTGGAAAACACGTGCACCCAAGGATTTATGTTTGGCGAGCTCCACCATCACATCCGTAGCGGGGGTGATAGGATAGGAGCCGAGGAACAGTCTGCGACCGGATTTCTCGGAAGCGGCCAGGAGACCCCAAGCGGTGGCCACATTACCGGTGATGTTGCGGTAACGGCCCTTGGGCATGCTGTCAGCCTGCGCGATCTCGAAAATGTGGGAGTGCATCACTTCCAACTTGTCGGCATATTCGTAACCCTCCGTCAGGACGGCCTTGTTCAGTTTCACGACCTCGGGCTTCTTGGCGAACTTGCGCTCCAGGTAAGCGTAGGTCTGGTCGAGTTTCTTATGGGTGGCGTAGAAGATGATACCCAGCGCGAACATGTTACGGCAGCGGTCGGCGGTCTTCTTGTCGGCGCCCTGCTCGTTGCCGATGCGTTGCGTGAACGAGGTGACGGGAGCCTTGATGATGGTGTAGGCACGCTCCATCTCGTCCGTGAACGGGTTGTCGCTCTCGGTGTAGCCGGCTTTCTCGAGGGCCTCGTCGGTGAACGTGTCGATATCGACGATGATGGTGGCGCCCTTCTTGGCCCACTTGAGGTTCGACTTGAGGGAGGCCGGGTTCATGGCGACGAGGATGTCGCACTTGTCGCCGGAGCTGTAGATGTGGTTACCCACGTGCACCTGGTAGCCGGAGACGCCGGCGATGGTGTTGTGAGGGGCGCGGATTTCCGCCGGATAATCGGGGAAGGTGGCGATGTCGTTGCCTGTGAGGGCGGAAGCGTCCGAGAACAAGGTTCCGGAGAGCTGCATGCCGTCGCCAGAGTCACCCGCAAAACGGACGACGATGTCGTCAATTTTCGTGATTTGCTCTGTTGCCATAAATTCTTTTATTTTACTGCAAAAATATTAATTGTCAAAAATTAGTCCCAAACTGCAAAAAACACAAAACGAAAAATCAAGCAACGGTTTGTTATACAGCAACTTAATTCCTCGTTTGTCTTCTTTTTTAGTTCAGCGCAAAAATATCAAATAAAATGACATTCGCAACGGAATTTTCGCGTGGCGGTAAATTTATTTTCAGGTGCGTACCACAGAGAGGGGAACGCTCCGTCACTCGTAATATTCAATCTTGCGCCACACGACCTCCGTCGCGGTCATCGAGTCGTCGCTGCTTTCCTCGTATCGCACGCGCTTCACCCAATTCCCCTGCTGGTCATATTCATATTGGTAGCGGACAATCCTGTACGGATTGGCTTTTGTCTGATAACCGACATGCTCCACTAAATTGCCGTGCTCGTCATACGACCATTCTTCCAAAACGGCCATTTTGTAGTCGAAAAAGGACTCGTTGATCCTAAATTCCCCGACCAAGGCCTCCTTTTTCACCATTCTTCCAGCGGAATCGTAGGTGGTTTGAATATGACGGTCAAAGGTGCGTTGCGTGCCCTTCACATCATAATGCTTGCGTTCAATCTCTCTTCCGGCGCTGTCATATTGGTAATAGCAGTCCATTCCGCTGGGCTTCCAATCCCCGATGGAATAATCGCGGATCATATTATGCTTGGTGTCATATTCGTACCCACGACTTGCGCGAAAGCCTTTGCACTTACAGGTGGTGTTGTCGCCTTTATAGCCATTACAACGGCCTTTGAAAACCATATTGTCTAGGCTGTCGTATTCAAAATAGTCCATCCATTGTACGTCACCATTGTTCATCTGATGCGCCACCAGATTGCCCCGCTCATCATAGCAATAGCAATCGACGATGCCGACACTCTTTTCCCCGTGGTGCCCAAGGTCGGATGGACAAGCCCTGCTTTTCAATTCATCCTTATAGTTAAACTCTTCCAGCCGTACAGGTTCTCCCTCGTCATTTAACGTGATCACCTTTTCGCTTAAGCCGTCAAATTTTCGATAATAGGTTGACATCTTGGTCAGATGCCCGTTTTTGTCATATTCGAAATTAATATCTCGACCAACAGAGCCCAACATCACTTGCTTTAGAGCTCCGGAAGCATCAAGGAAGTATTTGGCCACAAATGCGGTGGAATCATAATCCTCCTCAGACAAAGGGCGGGCGTTGTTAAGATCATAGGCCAAGGAATCTTTCAGGAATAACTCATTGACATCACAAATACACAAATGTCCATTACGCAAAAAATGCCACCTCTGCTGGTTGGCCCAAAGGTCCTTGCCGTGTTTCAGCACTTTGGTCTGTTCAACCGAACTGACAGCCCCGTTCAGCGAGATGTCCAGATGTTTGTAGTCGCCATAGAAAAGTTGGAACTCCTGGTAAGGCTCCGTGGAGACGAATTCGGTTTTCTCCCGTGGCTCAACGGCTTCTGCGGAGACGCCGACAGAATCGGGGCTGAAAACCTCAAATGCTCTGTAACGAGAACTATTTTGAGTGTCGGTTTTCTTGCCTCCCCTGACAATCTCGATTACGTCATTGTGCAGCTTTTCGTAATCAATGTTTTCCTTGTAGGTGTATTCGTACATGGAACCCCGTATTTCGCCGTTCTCCGTTGAGATGTATCTCGTCATGATGTAGTCGAAAGGCATATCTATTCCATGAAACATAATCAAATGCAGGCGGTAGAGCTGGTCTTTGTCGCTGCCGTCGGGATTGGTGCTGTAAACGTAATAGACAACCTTGGTGAAACTGGTGGAGAAACGGTTTTTCGGCAACTCGTCGTACCATTCATAACCCCAGACGTTTCTTTTTGTAGGCTTTGTACAGCAAGGCCCTGTTTTCAGCGGCTTTCTTATAATTTCCCAAACCCGTGTAGCAAACAATCTTGTTGCGGATGGCAAAATAATCGGTTTCCGGTTTCATCAAGGTCAGCATCTCCTCATCGAGTTTCAACGCCTCCCTGAAATTCTCCTGATATCGGTATGCCATTTCAAGCATAAAGGTCGTTCTGTAATAATCGTCGGTGGCATCCCTGTATGCCTGGCTTTTGTCAGCCGGGAGCCCCTGCCAACGCTGTTTGGCGTACTGGTATGCCTCTTCGAAGAGACCTGACTGGCATAGACTGTCGATATGCTGCTCATGCGGGTCGCTTTGCGCGTTAACATCAACAGCGATTAAGGCGAAAATGGCCAACAATACGAATACTTTTTTCATAAAACATAGAGGACTTCCACAAAAACCTTTTCACGTTGTCGCCGACCATGACGCGAAGTCCGTTTAACATCAAGATGAGCAAACAACGCTGCAAAAATAATACAATTATCTGCATATATAACACAAAAAATGCGAAAGGTTGCAGTTTGTTGATAATTTTGTTATTTTTTTTGCTTTCAAATCATATACTAAAATCACCTTTTTCAGCGTTGCGATTATCTGATTATCGTATAAGTTGTATTTTAAAGCCACGAATATGTCAAAACATACCCTAATCTGTCTTTTGTTGTTGCTTGGAATGGGAATGGGGACGGTCTGCGGACAAGATTCCGACAGTATCGTCGGTGCTGAGCCCGTGAATATCCCGATTTGGGACAACGGATTCCGCATCGGGCTGACCTCCCAGGCACAGCTGGTGCTGCCCGCCACCCTCTCGGCCGACGACCCTTACGTGAAGAGTCTGCCCGGCTTCGGGGGCGAGAACGGCATCGAGTTCTCCTACCATTTCGGCCATTTCGGGGTCTCCCTGGGGCTGACTTTCGGAACGTTCCGCGTGTTCAACTTCAAGCCCCATTTCGATGACGCGCCCGGCGCCGACTATGACGACCCGGACTTTTGGTTCTACAACCAATTTCACCATTACTCGATGGTCCACAACGTGTTCCTCCCGCTGAAGTTCGAGTTCCACTACCCGTTCAACGACAAGTTCGCCATCATGGCCGACATTGGGACAAAGCTCGCCGTTGGATACCAACTCCTAATGGCTGATGGGAGCATGTGGATGACGACCTACGAGGATGCGGCGATGAAGCCGTTGTTCGCCTCCTTGGTGACGGACATCGGATTCTACTACCGCCTGCCCTACGGCGATCTGATCCGGGGCTCCATCGGGGCTAACGTGGGCTTCCAACACGTGACGGACGGCGAGTACAGTTACCAAAATCCGAGCTGCAACGTGGAGGGGTCAGGAACGTTTTTCAGCCGGAACACCAATTTCAACGTGCAAGCGGCCTATATCCACACTTTCCACCGCTACAAGCAGCGCCGCGTGACGGAAACCGCTTGGAAGTCGGAACTGCCGCGCCACGAGTTCCAGTTCAACGTCGGCGACCCGGTGCTGACCGCGAACAGCAGCCATATCGGCTTTGACAATTTCTTCTACAATCTTTTCCGCGGATTCCCGTTCATCTATTCCCCAACGTACTGGACGCACCCCATCGGTGATTATCCCATAACCCGTATTGTACCGACGTTTTCCTTCAATTACCACTACCGCGCCGCCAAGTGGCTATGGGTGGGCGGGCTCACCACGGTTTCCGGACTGCACAACACGTGGCACGACCGTTTCACGGACGAAGTGACCGGCCACGGCAGTGAAGTCCACGTCACACTGATGCCCGACCTGCGCTTCTCCTACCTCAACCGCAAGCATGTGACCTTATACTCCGGATTCGGGCTCGGACTGAATATGGTATTCCTGAAAGATCCCCATTTGTACGGTGAAAACACACAGTCTTACTTTGGATTGGCCTACCAATTGACCGCTTTCGGCGTGAAGGCCGGCGCAAAACACTGGTTCGGCAACTTGGAATTGGGCTACGGGGACAAGGGAATTCTGTCAGCAGGATTTGGATATGAGTTTTAACCTGTTGAGATAAGTTGAATTAAGACTTTTGATAGAGCCGATTCTTATTTGAGACGTAGGACGTGAGACTTAAGACTTTGGAGTTGAAAGGAAACCATTACGGGTTGTAGCCATAAAGAAAGTTGTAATAATTGTATGAATAATAGAAATTTAGAAATATGAATAAATCAATCAAAGTTCTTATCGTGATGATGGTCGCTGTGATGATGGCGGGCTGCGAAGTCGGCGAAGGCGAACTGATGAAGACCAAAACCGGACATCTGATGTACCTCGGCTGGACGGATGACATCAACGGCATTGTGTTCAACATAGTGGAGCCGGCCTTCAACCTCAACGCTTGGGTGCAAGCGTCTGAAGATCAGAAACCGGAGATTTTCCAAAAACACTTTTACAGCAACACGGTCATCGATGTGCTGTCGGACCACACATGGCGGATCCGGGTTGACGGCACCACGGCCTCGCTTCGGGTGGCGTTGGTAAATGGGACTTCGCTTGCGGAAGCCGGGGCGAAGATGCGGTTGCTTTATACGAAAAATTATGATCACAGCGTTTGGACAAACACCGTCTTTGTCTTGGAGAACAAAGGGGACGGTCTGTGGGATTTTTATTCTGAAGACGGACAAATCCATCTCCAATTCACGCTCGGCACGTCTGAAGTCCCTGAATCGCTCACCGAAACATCCCTCAAGATAGCAGGTGCCGGCACTTTCACCGAAAGAACCGTCATACCGCATTGCTCGGGGGATGTCTGTACGGAGGAGACCTACTTAACCTACCTGTCGTACGACATCCAACAGCCGTTCGAGGCCAGCTGGACGCAGGATGCGAGACGCATCAATTGGACAAGTCAGTTTAACCGGAATGATTATTTTATCGCGTTTTCCGCCGGCAAGGTGCATTTGCAGGCCCTCGACGAGGAAGGTCAGGGCAACGCTGCCGACATCACCGTGCTCAACCCCGAGGAAATCGAAATCGAGATGGACGGCATCGTGCAGCGCCGCAAGATTTAGTTGCTGTCGTTCAATTCCATCACCACGGCATACCTTGTCGCGGCCGTGACGGGGTTCAGCGCCATCGTGCCGCGCCACCACAACCCGTCACGCAACTGCATTCCCGTCTGTTGTGACGCGCCATGGCACGTCTCTACCTCCCCACGGACGACCCGGAACGTGCCCCGCGCCTCGGGATGGCAATATCGTGCGTAAATGTCGTGCGCCGCCAGCCCCATCGTTTTCCGCAGGTTCACCTCCACGAAAGGATGCAGCTTGTACGACCCATCTTCCTGATAGACAAACATATCGACACCAGCATCGCCCTCGTAATGCGGGGCGATTTCTTTTTGCAAAAAATCGCTGACGAGCGACTGGACGGCGGCCAGTTCCTCTATATCGACATAGCGGGAAAGAGCCCGTAGAATTTCGGAATCCGGCATCAACAGGTTGCCGCCGTAGCCATAATGTTCGGTTTTGAAGAGCGAATATCCCCGGAAGATGACTTCCCCGTTCCGGCACTCGAACTCCATGGCAAAGTCCTGGACCACCGTGTATTGCTTTTCCGCCAGAATGCCGCCCTGCCGTTTCAGCACGCCACCGCATTGCCGGAGCAGAGTGGGGTTCGTCGTCCCGTGCGCGTACAGGTGCCCGCGCCCGTTGCCCGAATACGGCGACTTGAAGATGACGTCTGTTTTTCGTTGCACAAAACCCTCAATTTCCTGGATCTCAGTCAGATATTCGGGAGGATCGGGCAGCTCTTCGGGGCGGGGATGGTGATTCCGCAGGTAGTTCATCGCCGCGATGGTGGTCTTGCGGTGCGCCAACTCGCGGAGTTTCGTCAACCGTGCCTCCGACGGCAGAAGCGACTCCCCCACCCCGATCCGCCGCAGTTGATACACCACCGCCGCGTCCCAGCCCCACGGAGTTACCTTCGTGATCCGGCCTGCATTCTCCAGCGGGGCGAAATGCTTCTGGAACTCACTCCCGAAAGGATGGTAGGCATCTAACACAACCATCTCATCCTCAACCAGATAGCGCATGAACAGCGCGCAGTCGTAGGCAAACTGCGCCGCCGACCGCAACGCCACAAACTGCGGCTGGTTGTCGGCTAATGCGTAGTCGTGTTCGGGGTTGAAAACGAGGAGGTTCATTAGGGTTTAGAGTTTAGAGTTTAGAGCTGGCGGTATTTTATTTTGTCAGCATTTTGTAGCGTTCCGCCTTGATTTTCAGGTCTATGAGGGCGTCGGTGAGTTGGTTTTTAGCTTGGAGGAGGAGGGTTTGGGCTTCGAGGAGGTCGGAAACGGGGACGAGGCCGGCGTCGTAGTCAGCTTTGACATCATGGAGGTTGGCCTCCGCCTCCTGCAGAGCCAGTGCAGAGAGCTGGTGTTGGCTGTAGGCATCATCGAGATTGTACCACGCCTGCATGGTCTCCAAGTACATCTTTTGAATGAGGTCAGCCCGTTCGTTTTCCGCCTTCTGGACCAAGATGTCGTGTTCTTTCAGTTTGTGCGAGGCTTCCCACCAGCCGGTCAGCGGCACCTGCAACGTCGCGAATGCCAGTGCGTTGGCGGAGTAGTGGTCGAACACGAGGTTGCCGTAGGAGGCCGTTCCCCCGACCATCAGATGGGGCAACGTCTCCCCTAAAGCCAAATTGTTTCTCCTTGCGACCCTGAACAGCCGTTCGATGGTCCACAAAGCCCCAGTCAAACATTTCCGAGACTTCCCCAAGCGTGTCCGACAGTGTCAAATTTCCGCGCATCTCCATGCCCATTGCCTGGCAAAGCGCCTGGTTGGCGAGAAGGATTCCGTTGTCAACTTTCGTTTGATTGGCTTCCATTTCTCTCCTTTTGAGTTTCACTTTCAAGACATCGTTTTGCGAGACCAATCCAGCTTCGGCCGCCGTGGTGACATCGCGTTCCAAGGTGTCCAAGAAAACCAGTGCCTGCTGCAAGGTTTTCTCTTTTTCACGCAAGGAGACAATCAGCCAATAGTATTTTTCCACTTCTTGAAGAATCTGATCTTCGGTCAGTTGCGCTTTCAGTTCCGCAGCTTCCACACCCACCTTCGCAAGCTTGTTGCCGTTGACGATTTGTCCGCCCATATAGACCGGCTGCACGAGCGTCGCGCCCGCCGTCAGCCCGTTCTCGCACAGGGAGATACGGTCCGGGAGACCCGCTGCCGCGCCGTACTCGTAGTAGAGGTTGTGGAGCCACTGCCGCGCCGTGGCGTTCTCGATGTCGTCTATACTATACTCTATCAGCGGACTGGCCGCGTAGTAGCCGCCCGCCATCACACTCACGTTGGGGAAATACTTCGTGAACGCCTGCTTCTTCACCTCCTGCGCCGCCGCCACATCCAACGCCGCGTTTTTCACCGCCGCGCTGTTCCGCAACGCAAGAGCTTTGCAGCTGTCCAACGAGAGGCTTTGCGCAGACATCGTTGCACAACCCAGCATGATCGCTATGATTGTTGTTATTCTATTCATAACATTATTTAGTTCATTCATCATCATATCCTTGCCTCGCATTGCGCTTCGCGATTCCGATATCGTTGTCACCGCAGTCCGAATCAGACTGCCGCATCCAACCCCACACTGCGGCTACCGCCTTGTGTGGGGTTATTAGCACTTCGTGCGTCTTGTCCCTCCGGGACTGCTTAAGGAAATATTTAATAATATAGGGTTTTTTCGTCATAACTGCTAACTACTAACTACTAACTGCTAACTATTCTTAAAGATTTGCCAGTACGCCACGGGCAGCACGGTCACCACCAACGGGAGGGAGAAGATGGTGCCGAAGCAGATGACGACGCCCATGGGCATCCAGAGGTTGGTGTGCGCCACGATCATGGGCATCACACCGAGGGCGGTGGTGGCGGAGGTGAGGAAGATAGGACGCATACGGCGGCGGCCCGCTTCGAAGGCGGCCTCCTTCGCGCTCTTGCGATGCACCTTGCGCAGACTCTCAGCATATTCGAACATGATGATGGCGTTGCGCACGATGATGCCGATCAGACTGACCACACCCAACACCGCCGTGATACTGAAATCCAGCCCGAAAATCCAAAGCCCGAGGCACGCCCCGAAAACACAAATCAGGCTGGCCGAAAGGGTCAGGAAAACGATGTCCAACCGCCCGAAATGGTAGAGCAGGAAGACGAACAACACCAGCACAGCCGCCAGGAAACTGAGCGCGATTTCGGGAATCACCATCCCGTTGATACCAGTCAGTCCGCCGTAGCTAATCTCCACGTTGTCAGGAATATTCGGTTTTAACTCCTCATTGACATACTGGTCGATTTTCTTCATCACATCAGGTTGGCTGTAACCGTAGTTGAGGTCTGCGCCCACGGTGACAGTGCGGATGCTGTTACGGCGGTGGATGACCGCGTCGCGCCATTCGGGGCTCACGTCGGCGACCTGCCGCAGCGGCACCCACGTCCCCGGCACTGAGGTTGGAATCAGGAGGTCTTCCAACCCCTGATAGTTGAGGGAATCACCGTTCTGCCGCGTGTAAAGCATCACCGGCACTTTGTAGTCGCCTTCCCACACATTCGTGAGGTTCTGTCCACCGAGCACGGAGGAGAGATAGAGCGACAACATGCTCTGCGTAACCCCGAGACGCGTGGCCTCGTCGCTCTTCAGGGTGACACCGATGTTCTGCGAGGTCTCGTCCATGTTGGAATGCACCCACGTGAGTTCCGGCATCGTGTGCAGGAAAAGCTTCAGCGAGTCGGCGGCGGTCTTCATCGCATCGAAATCCTCGCCGGAGAAACGCACCTCTATGGGATTGCTTACAGCTTGATAATCAATTTGTTTGAAACGAACGTAGGCATTCGGGAAATGGTATTCGTACTTCGGACCGTATTCACGGATAAGTTTCAAAGTGCTCTTTTCGGAGGTCGTGTTGACGATGAACTGGGCGTAGTTCTTGTGAGCCATCTGCGGGGCGTAGGTGGCGTGGAAGCGCGGCGAGGAACAGCCGATGAAGGAGGTCACAGACGTCACCCGCGGGTCAGCGCGAAGCACATGCTCCATGCTGTCGGCCAACGCCTCGGTCTGCGCCAGCGTACTGCCCTCGGCGAGGTGCATCTCCACGGCGAAGCAGTTGCGGTCAGCCTTCGGCAACATCTGGATTTGCAGCCGCGTGAACAGGAACACGCCGAGACTGACAGCTGCGACGGCCAAGCAGATGACAACGGCAGGATGCCGGAAACAGCGGGTCAGCAGCATATCGTAACGTTCCTGCAAGAACACGAAGAAACGGTTCTGCGCGGCCTCGAATCGGTTTGGCGCGACACCGTCTTTGTTTCGCTTGATGAAAACTGTTGACAGATAAGGAATTATCCAGACAGCGTAGAAGATGGAGCAGACCAACGCGAACGCCACCGTCCAGGGGAACAGCTGCACGAAATCGCCTAACGGCCCGGTGATGATATGCGTCATCGGGAAAAACATGCCCGAGATGGCCAACGTGGCCAACGACATCGGGACAAACAGGGCCTTGGTGCTGGTAAAAGCTGAATACCAGCGCGAATACCCTCTCTGCAATATGTCCGTGTAGCCATCGATGACGATGACCGAGTCGTCCACAATCATGCCCAGAACCACGATGAGGGCGGCCAACGTCACGGTGTTCAGCTCGATGCCGAAGATGTACATCAGCCCCATGGTGATGGCGGTGCAGACGGGCACGCTGGAGCCGGAAACGAGAGCCGTGCGCAGCGGGAAAAGCAACAGCATCACCGCGATGACCACGAGAATCGAGAAGAGCAGGTCGCGCAGGAACGACATCACCGACTTGTTGACGACGTATGGCTGGTTGGTGATTTTGTGCATGTCGACGTCCGGCGGGAACGTCTGCTTGCATTTCACAATCTCTTTTTCCACCTTTTTGCCGAAGGCCACGATATTGTTGCCCGGCGCCATCTCCATGGAAATCAGCACGGTGGAGCCGCCGTTGTACTTGATGAAGCTGGTGGGTTCGGCATAGCGGCGCTGGACCTCGGCGATGTCGCGCAACCGCACATGATGTCCCATCAGGTCGGTGAAGATGATTTGTTCACCAATCTCATACTCAGACTGATACGGGATGGAAACATGTACCTGCGCCTCGCCGGCCTCGTTCTCCACGCTGCCTCCGACGGTACGGATTCCCTGCGTGGCCAATTCCACCAACAGTGCCCGCTGGCTGATTCCGTATGCCGCCAATTTCTCTTGATCAACCATCACGGCAATTTCCTCGTTGCGCTTCCCCAAAATCTTGATATTGCCCATCTCGGGAATGCTGCGCAGCCGGTCGCAGAGCTGTTCGGCGTAATGCTCCAGCTCGCGCGGTGTCCGCTCGGGCGACTCGACGGTCAACAGCATCGAGGAGGTGTTGCCAAAGTCATCGACCACAACGATTTCGAGCACGCCCGCCGGCAGCGAGGTCTTCTTGAACAGCTGCAAGCCATGACGGATTTTCGACCACGCGCCGTCCTTGTCGGTCACCGACACGCGCAGCTCCGCATACACATACACGATGCCGTTCTCCGTCACCGAGTAGGTTTTCTCCTTGTCGATTTCGGCGTAGGTGAACAGGAACCGCTCTAGCGGCTTGGTGACCTGCTCCTCCACTTCCTGGGCAGTCGCGCCCGGATAAACGGCAGCCACAACACCCTGCCGGATGGTGAACTGCGGGAACTCGTCCTTGTTCAGCCTCGTCAGCGCGAAAATGCCGAATACAACCAAACACGCCACAATGAAGAAGATGATCTTGTGGCTGCGCATCGCAGCGAGAATATGGTGACGACTACTCATAGTTAGCAGTTAGTAGTTAGAAGTTGGCAGTTAAACTGAACGTACTTAATGGTCTCATTCATAATTCATAATTCATAATTCATAATTCATAATTATTCTACATTCTGCATTCTACATTCTGCATTTACATAAAGTTTGTCCATGCCGGCGGTGACGATGGTGTCGCCGGGACGGAGCCCAGAGGAGACGAGAACGCCGTTGGCCACGAAATCGGTGGAGGTGATGAGGCGGTGTTGCGCGCGGCCGTTCTCCACCACCCACACGGAAAGGCCCTCCGGACGGGTCTGGACGCACTTGGCAGGGACCACAAATCCATGGTCGTCAGACTGGCTTAACAGTACTTTGCAAACCATTCCGGGCAACAACGTCTTGTCAGAGTTGGGGAAAGCGATTTTCACTTGGTAGCTGTGCGACACGCGCGAGGCACTGACACTGCGGTCGGTGATCCGGCCGACAAGAATACGGTTGTTCAGCGCAGGCACGCAAACAGTGGCTTCGTCGCCGATGTTCACCGTGCTGATTTCGCTTTCAGGCACGGAGAAGGTGACGGAGACGCTGCCCATGTCGAGGATGTTGACGGCCGGCTCGCCCGGCAGCAGCGAACCACCCGCTTTGGCGTTGCAGGTGCCCACCACACCCGAAATCGGGGCTTTTAACGTACAGTCATCCAACTGTTTGCGAGCTATCTGCTCCATCGAGCGGGCCTGTTCTAACGTGGTTTCCATCTCCACCCATTTCACTTCAGCCAAACTGCCCTGCTCATAGACTTTTTTCAGCCGTTTGTAGGCGTCTTCAGCCTGTTCCAGCGAGGCTTTGGCTGAGTTGTAGGCGTTTTGGGCGGTGGCACTGTTGACGATGGCGAGCACCTGACCGGCACGCACGCGGTCGCCCTCATGCACATACACGCGCTCCACACGCCCACCCATGGGGAAACTGACCGACACGGAGAGGTTCTCCTCCACTTCGCCCACGTAGGTACGGGTCGCCCCGCCACTTACCGTGTCCACAAGCATCACCTCCACCGAAACAGGGGTACGCTCCTGCTGTTTCGCCTCGTGCCGGCAGCCGTTTGTCGCGACACAGAGCGTCACCACGGCCAAAATCATTATTGTTGTTCGTTTCATTTCAGTTCTTTTCTGCTATGATGGTCATTTCCGGCCCACTGATGGACACTGCACTGTTGCCACTCTGATGACCATCCCATATTTCTCTAATAATCAACATATTGCCATTAACAATCCCGCCGCCGGAGGCAGAAATGCGATAGACGATAGTGGCGTCATCATCCTGCTCGAAATCGACGTCAAAGTCCGGGATCGTGTTGGTGGAGAGGATGTTCGTGTTGAACGAGTGCGGGGCAATCACCAGCGAGTCGCCGCGCAACTCGGCGTT
>CACXUB010000092.1 GCA_902770735.1 uncultured Bacteroidota bacterium
CGTTCAACACCCTCGACCAGGAAGGTGTCGGTCAATTGGTGAAGCTCGGCGTCGAGCGCGGTCGCAGCACTCGCAACAACCTCAAATGCGGTGTCTGCGGTGAGCACGGTGGTGATCCCGCCTCTGTGGAGTTCTTCTTCAAGAGCGGTCTGAACTACGTTTCTTGCTCCCCGTTCCGCGTGCCCGTGGCTCGCTTGGCCGCCGCCCAGGCTGCCATCAAGGCCGGTAAATAAGAGCGGACAACAACTCTAAAAGAAAACGCCCTCGCAAGAGGGCGTTTTTTTGTTTGTGTCTATTCTAACATTTGTGGAATTTGCTTCTCATACGCCATTCTCTTCCCGTCCCGCACCTGCACCACGCCGCAGAAGGTGAACCCGAAGTCACGGATGAGGTTGCGCATCGGGATATTGTCGTGGTGGGTGTCGATGCGGAACCATCTCACGCCTTTGGCACGAGCCTTCCGTTCCGCGAAACGGAGAATGTGCTTGGCGAGGTCGAGGCCGAGAAACTCGTCGGCAACGGCGAGACGGTGAACGGTGACGTATGGCTCGCAGTCGCTGATCCATTTCCCGTCAATATGTTCGTAATAAGGATCCTTCCCAAATACGATGGCGGCGTAGGCGGCGGGTCCAAACCAATTCTGGACAAGGACTGCCTGATGTTTCCGCTTGTCGTTGCGGACAGTCTCTTCATCGGGGTAACCGTCCTGCCACTGGTCGAGCCCCATCTTTTTCATCCTGCGTTTCGCCTGCCCGATGATTTTCATGATGTCGTCTATGTCGTCTAATCTTGGTTTGAAAAGATGAGAACGGCTTGGACTTAGCATCATTTTGGCGGTTCCTTTATAATCAAAAAGAGCTTTGATGAGTTCTTTCTCGCTCCTGAATTTTTTCTCCTCCGCTATCTTATAAACCGGCTTGAACGAGATCTTTTTGCCGTAAAGTCTGGGACTGGCGTCGATGACGTGGATCTCGTAGGTGAGCTCGTGCAGGTCCAGTGTCGGGCGCGTGCCCACGTAGAGCATACCCTTGTATCGCTTCCCATCGTATCTCACCCAAGCGGCGTAAGCGCCTTTCTCCAGTGTGACGGGCGTGTCGGGCTGCACGTTGGCGGTCGGGAACCCGAACTTGTGCCCGTTCCCGAGTCCTTGGATGACGGTTCCGGTGATGTAGTCGGTAAAGTACATGATGAGGTTGGTTTAAGGTTTAAGGGTTTGGAGTTGATACTTGAAACCGGTATCACTCTTCCGTGTCATACAGGGATCTTTCGATGACTAACGGCATGCGTTTGCGCTTGAATTCGGATTTGCGGTGGCGGGTCAGCACGCGCTCCACGGTCTCTTCGCCGTAGGCTTCGTTCAGGCGTTTCATCTCCTGTTCGTCGTCGCCATGTTGCAGGTAGGTGTTCAGGATGTCGTCCACCTCCTCGTAGGTGTGTCCGGGGGCGATCTGGGCCATGTCGCCGCCGGCCGCCACCGCGTTGCCGTCGGTGGGCGTGATGTCGTAGCCAGCGCGAAGAGCCTGATGGCACGGGCAATTCTCGTCGGGATGGACTTCGGTGAAGAGGTACTTGCAGAGTTCGTAAACCTCGTGTTTCCACAGCCCGCCGATGGGATTGTAGTCGGCCACATCGCCGTGGATGGTCCAGAAGCCGAGATAGTGCTCCGTCAGGTTGTCGGTGTCCATGACGAGGCCGCCGGTCACCGAGGCGAGGTTGTAGAGGTAGATCATGCGCAGGCGGGCCTTGATGTTGCCCTGCGAGATGGGTGTCGAGGGGTATCGCTGCTCGCAGGTGGCTTTCATCAGCAGATACTCCTTCTGCAGGTTCTCCACCCAGTATTCGGTGCAGAAAGCCTTCATGGCCAAGTATGCCGAGTCGTTCTCCTCGGCGGAGTTCGACGAGCAGGGCAGGCTGACTCCGATGAATTTGAACTGTTGTTCGGGATAGCGTTTTACCACCTCGTGACAGATGGCGGCCGTCACGGTGGAGTCGAGTCCGCCGGAGAGGCCCAGAATCATGGATTTCAGCCCGTTTTTGGTGAGATAATTTGCTGTTTCTCTCACCATTGTGTCGAATACTTTTTTATAGTTCATAGCTTTACATTTAGTGACCATTAACTAGCCTGATATTACCCACCGTCATCATTCCACCACCTTCCACTCGTCGATTCCCTTGCTTTCGCTGCCGAAACAGACCCCGACTTTGAACAACTTCCTCGGGTGGATGACCACCTTTTGGCCCGTCTGCTCGTACGCGCGCGAAATAAGCTCTTTGAATCGGTCGGAAAGCGAAAGGCTTGCCTTGTCAATACCAAACCGTTGCTCTAACTTAAGGAGCTGGTAGTCTATGGTCGAGTTAAGTCCTTCAAGATTGGTGTACAGCCCGGTGTTGAAGTCGAAATGGAAAACAGGATACTCCTTCCATTCCTTCTCCAGCCCAGCCATCGCCAATCCGTCGAAAAGTTCTTTCTTGCCCTGAAAGTAGGCCTTCAGGGTGGAGAGCATCAGGCTTTTGCCGAACCGGCGCGGACGGCTCAGGAAGTAACAAGAGCCTTCTGTGACAAGCTTATATACAAATTGGGTTTTGTCAACATAGGCGTAACCATCTGTACGAATCTTCTCGAATGTTTGTATGCCGATAGGATATTTCATAACGGTACGATTTTATGGGGCGAACTTAAAAATTGCCGCCGCAAAAATACGAAAAATCTGTGTCAGGCGCAACTTCTAATTGGTCATTATTTGCGTTTCGCGATATTCGCGTTGTACCATTCCGGGTCGTCGGTAACCTCGCGGAGGACATTGAGAAACGGCGGGAAGTTGATTTCATCCTCCATGCTGACATGTTCGATTTCGAGCAGATGATGGGGCAGGGGAGGTTCTATGAACGTGTCTAATTCCAAGTAACGATTGTCCCATTCAAAGCATTGGCGGCGTTTGTGGATAGTGCGTTTGGCAGGGTTGGCCTCGGCGAGCAGCGCCTCGTATTCCGCTTGGCTGATCTCCCGCTCGATCTCCACACGCTCGTTGACCGAGACGAACTTCTTGGTGGTCAAGAAATAGACGCATTGACCGTTCTCCTTCCGCTTACGCACGCGCGGCTCCAAACCGTTTTTCTCTTTCAGGTAGGTCTGAAAGATTTCCAGTTCGCGGCATTCGGGCATTTCGCCCACGATTTCCACCAAGAACTTCCGTTCCGCCTCGATGGGTTCGAGCGGGGTGGTTTTGGCTTTTGTGGTTTGGCAAGATGAGATTGGCTCTTTTTTCATTTCGCGTCTTTTTTCAACCCGCAAAATTGATTTTATTCCTAATTCTTAATTCTTAATTCTTAATTCTGCATTCTGCATTCTACATTCTACATTCTACATCACCCCACGCTTCCCGACAACGTCAGACTCAGCAGTTTCTGCGCCTCGACGGCGAACTCCATCGGCAGCTTGCTGAGCACCTCCTTGGCGTAGCCGTTGACAATCAAGCTCACGGCGTTCTCCTGGTCGATGCCGCGCTGCTGGCAGTAGAAAAGCTGGTCGTCGGAGATCTTCGAGGTGGTGGCCTCGTGCTCCAGCACCGAAGACGAGTTGGCGCACTGCAGGTCGGGCCAGGTGTGCGCGCCGCACTTGTCGCCCATCAGCAGCGAGTCGCACTGCGAGAAGTTGCGGGCGTTCTCGGCGTTCTTATCGACCCGCACGAGTCCGCGGTAGCTGTTCTGGCTGTGGCCCGCGGAGATGCCCTTGGAGACGATCAGGCTGCGGGTGTTGCGGCCCAAGTGGATCATCTTCGTGCCCGTGTCGGCCTGCTGGTAGTTGTTGGTGACGGCCACGGAGTAGAACTCGCCCACGCTGTTGTCGCCCTTGAGGATGCAGCCCGGGTACTTCCACGTGATGGCCGAGCCGGTTTCCACCTGCGTCCACGAAATCTTGGAGTTCGCGCCCTTGCAGAGACCGCGCTTGGTGACGAGGTTGTAGATGCCGCCCTTGCCGTTCTTGTCGCCCGGGTACCAGTTCTGGACGGTCGAGTACTTGATTTCCGCGTCCTTGATGGCGATGAGTTCCACCACGGCGGCGTGCAGCTGGTTCTCGTCACGCTGCGGGGCGGTGCAGCCCTCCATATAGCTCACGTACGCGCCCTCGTCGGCGATGAGCAGCGTGCGCTCGAACTGGCCGGTGTTGGCCGCGTTGATGCGGAAGTAGGTGGAAAGCTCGATGGGGCAGCGCACCCCCTTGGGGATGTAGCAGAACGAACCCTCGCTGAAGACCGCCGAGTTGAGGGCGGCGAAGAAGTTGTCCGTGTAGGGGACCACGGTGCCGAGGTACTGCCGCACCAGGTCGGGATGCTCGCGCACCGCCTCGCCGAAGGAGCAGAAGATGATGCCGTACTTCTTCAGCGTGTCGGAGAAGGTGGTCTTCACGGAAACGGAGTCCATGACCGCATCGACAGCCACGCCCGCCAGCACTTTCTGCTCTTCGAGGTTGATGCCCAGCTTGTTGAACGTATCGACCAACTCGGGATCGACCTCGTCCATTGAGGCGAGCTGTTTCTTCTTCTTGGGGATGGCCAAATACCTGATGTCCTGGTAGTTGGGTTTTTCAAACTCAAGATGTCCCCAGTCGGGCTCTTCCAAGGTGGTCCAGTAGCGGTAGGCCTTCAGCCGGAATTCCAGCAGCCAGTCGGGTTCGCCCTTGCGCTGCGAAATCCGCCGCACGATGTCCTCGTTCAGCCCTTTCGGGAAATCCTCGATATCAATGTCCGACACGAAACCGTATTCGTATTCCTTGTCGGTGATGTCTTTCAATATGTCCTTTTGTTCGGTTTCTTCTTGTTTCATTTCTTTAGTGATCAGTGATCAGTGAATAGTGATCAGGTTTTGTGGTCGCGTCAGAAATCCCACATTTTTTGTCTAACGTCTTACGTCTAACGTCTTACGTCTAACGTCTTACGTCTTACGTCTTACGTCCCCTGATTTCGGGCGGCAAAGATACGATTTTTCGAGTTAGTTTTCCATCAAAAACCGCGACGCCTCGATGCCCGCCATGCTGCCGGTGCCGGCGGCGATGACGGCCTGGCGGAAGACGGGGTCCTGCACGTCGCCGGCGGCGAACACGCCCTCGACGTTGGTCTTCGTGCTGTCGGGCTTCGTGACGATATAGCCCTGCTCGTTCATATCCAGTTGTCCTACGAACAGTTCGGTGGTCGGCACCACGCCGATGGCCTCGAACACGCCATCGACTTCCAAGGTGCGCTCCTCGCCGGTCTGCGCATGCTTCACCTTTAAACCCGTCACCTTCTTGATGAACCCTTTCTGCTCGCCGGTGATCTCCACGGGCACGTGGCTCCACACCACCTCGATGTTCGGAGTCGCCAGCACGCTCTTCTGCAGCGCGACGGTGCCCCGGAACTGGTCGCGGCGGTGCACGATATAGACTTTCGTGCAGAGCTGCGACAGGTAGAGGGCGTCCTCCAACGCGGTGTCGCCGCCGCCGATGACCACGGTGGTCTTGTTGCGGAAGAAGTTGCCGTCGCAGGTGGCGCAGGTGGAGACCCCGAAGCCGCGGAACTCGTTCTCGCCGGGCAGGTGCAGCCAGCGCGCGCTCGCACCCGTGGCCACAATGACTGTCTCTGCGATAATCTCCTCGCCGTCATCCAGTTGGCAGTGGAACGGCCGGCTGCTGAAGTCGACCTTCGCGACGCTCTTGGGCTGCATCTCCACGCCCAGTTTCAGCGCCTGCTCACGCAGTTTGTCCATGATCACGGGACCGCCCGCGCCACCCGGGAATCCCGGGAAGTTCTCCACTTCGTTGGTGATGGTCAGCTGACCGCCCTGCTGCATGCCCTCGATAAGGAGGGGTTTCAGGTCGGCACGTGCCGTATATACGCCGGCCATGTAACCTGCGGGACCGGAACCGATGATGAGACATTTTACTTCTCTTGCCATATCTTGCTGTTATTTAATGTTTTATTCTAATTTACTTGTCGGTTTGATATATCACTTCCCGTTTTTTCAGGAATGGGAAATTATCTGAGTTCTTTGGCGGGGATGAGGACTTTCACGGTTTTGCCGGACTTGCTCCCGATATAGTAGTAGGCGATTCCGACGTTGGCTCTTTTGCAGGAGCGACGGAGCTGGGTTATCGACGCGTCTTCGTCGGAGTTCAGGCTCGTGAGAGCCATGACGCGCATGGTGGGCTGGAGTTTTTTCAGGAGTTTCATGTCTAAACTCGCCTCGTCGCAGGAGAAGTAGTAAACGACATATTTCCCTTTGCGGACCACCTTGGTGCATATCAAGCCTTCGCCCTCGTCTGTGGGCAGTTGTTTGTTGGCGGCCTCGATTTGGAAATCCAGCTGCTTTTTCGGGTCGTATTCGGACAGGTGTGCTTTCCGTTCCTTGATTTCGGCGTTGGTCAGCTCGCAGGAGACTTGATTGCCTGTCTTCTTGCCGGTGTATTGGATTTTCAACCCCAGGCCCTCATTGGATATCGCGTCGAAGAACATGCCGTATTGGGAGTCTCCCCCCAACAGCCACTGCCTCATGTTCTCTTTCATGAGTTCCGGCTGGCTTTTGAGGCCGGGGATGTCCACGACGTCATCGTCCACGCTGCATTCCATGAGGAGGTTGCCGCCGCTGACGGAGATGCTGGTGATTTCGCCCATCTGCCCCAGCGAAATGGGCAGGCTTTCGTGAAGCGTCTCGACGACTTCGGTGAGGGTTTGTGCATCGCAGGCATTCCAATTTCCGAGACAAAACACGGACAGGATGAAGGCGGCAATGAGGCTCTTGAGGGTTGTTCTTTTCATTTCTACTATGTTTAAGATGTAATAAGACTGTTTGTTGATACTTGTTTGGCGGTTTTGCTTGCCGCTGCAAAGATATAATTTTTGGCGTTATAAATTGAATCGGTTGATTAAACAAAAAAACGACGGTCGGTGTACCATTACCGGCCGTCGTTTTTTCTTGTCAAGGATGGATTAGTCGCCGAGCGTGGCCACCATCACGGCTTTGATGGTGTGCATGCGGTTCTCGGCCTCGTCGAAGACGATGGAGTTCTCGGACTCGAAAACGTCCTCGGTGACTTCGATGCCGTCCAAGCCGAACTGTTTGTTCACGTCGCGGCCGACCTGCGTCTCGAGGTTGTGGTAAGCGGGCAGGCAGTGCATGAATTTGCATTTCGGGTTGCCGGTGAGGGCCATCGTTTCCTTGTTGACCTGGTAGGGTTTGAGCAGTTTGATACGCTCAGCCCACACTTCGACGGGTTCGCCCATGGAGACCCAGACGTCGGTGTAGAGGAAGTCGCAGCCTTTGACGCCTTTCTTCACGTCGTCGGTGACGGTCACCTTCGCGCCGGTCTGTTTGGCGATCTCCTGGCATTGTTTCACCAGGGCTTTGTCGGGTTGCAGGGCCTTGGGGGCCACGATGCGGACGTCCATGCCCATCTTCGCGCCGCCGACCATCAGGGAGTTGCCCATGTTGAAGCGGGCGTCGCCGAGGTAAGCGTAAGTCACCTGGTTGAGGGGCTTGTCAACGTGCTCGCTCATGGTGAGGAAGTCGGCGAGGACCTGGGTGGGGTGGAACTCGTTGGTGAGACCGTTCCAGACGGGGACGCCGGCGTATTCGGCCAGTTTCTCCACGGTGGCCTGTGCGAAGCCGCGGTATTCGATGCCGTCGAACATGCGTCCGAGCACGCGGGCGGTGTCCTCCATGGACTCCTTCACGCCGATTTGGGAACCGGTGGGTCCGAGGTAGGTCACGTGTGCGCCTTGGTCGTAGGCGGCCACCTCAAAAGCGCAGCGGGTGCGGGTGGAGGTCTTCTCGAAAATCAGGGCGATGTTCTTGCCCTTCAGGCGAGGTTGCTCCGTGCCGGCATATTTCGCGCGCTTCAGGTCGCGGGCCAGGTCAAGCATGAATTGGATTTCCGTCGGAGTGAAGTCCAACAGTTTCAGGAAGCTTCTGTTTCTTAAATTGAATGCCATTTCTTTTTTAGTTTATAGTTTAATTGTTTAATGTTTAAAGTTTAGGGTCAAGGGTCAAGGGTCAAGGGTTTAGGGCCAAGGGAATAGTCTAAGTTCTAAGTCTAAGTTTATGTCTAAGTCTAAGTTTATGTCCAAGTCTAAGTTTAAGTCCAAGTTCTAAGGTATAAACTCTCGACCCGAAGCCAACTACTAACTACTAACCGCTAACTGCCAACTGATTACAGGCGGTCGATGCAGTTGAGGTCGCTGAAGGCCACTTTGAGGCGTTCGACCATGGATTTCTCGCCTTCGCGGAGGACGGCGCGGGGATCGTAGTATTTCTTGTTGGGTTTGTCGTCGCCTTCGGGGTTGCCGATCTGGCTCTGCAGGTAGGCTTCGTTTTTCTTGTAGTAGTTCATGACGCCCTGCCAGAAAGCCCATTGCGTGTCGGTGTCGATGTTCATCTTGATGACGCCGTAGCTGATGGCTTCCTTGATCTTGGCGGGTTCGGAGCCGGAGCCGCCGTGGAACACGAAGTTCACGGGATTCGGCTGCGTGTTGAACTTCTTCTGGATGTATTCCTGGGAGTTGTGCAGGATGATGGGCTCCAGCTTCACGTTGCCGGGTTTATAGACGCCGTGCACGTTGCCGAAAGAGGCGGCGATGGTGAAGTTCGGGCTGATCTTGCTGAGTTCCTCGTATGCGTATGCCACATCCTCCGATGCCGGTGTTGTCGACGCCATCTTCCTCGCCGCCGGTGATGCCGAGCTCGATTTCGAGGGTCATCTCCAGTTTGGCCATGCGGGCCAGGTATTTCTTGCAGATCTCGATGTTCTCTTTCAGAGGCTCTTCCGAGAGGTCAAGCATGTGGGAGCTGAAGAGGGGCTTGCCGTGCGCGGCGTAGAATTTCTCGCCCTCGTCCAAAAGTCCGTCGATCCAGGGGAGGAGTTTCTTGGCGGCATGGTCGGTGTGGACGACCACGGGCACGCCGTACATCTCGGCCATGCGGTGGATGTGCATGGCGCCGGAGATGCAGCCTTGGATGGCGGCCTGCTGACCGTCGTTGCTCAGCGACTTGCCGGCGCAGAAGACGCCGCCGCCGTTCGAGAACTGGATCATCACCGGGGAGTTCACCGCCTTGGCGGCCTCCATCACGGCGTTGATAGAGTCGGTGCCGACCACGTTCACGGCCGGGAGAGCGAATTGGTTAGCTTTTGCGATGCGGAAGATCTCTTGCAGATCCTTGCCATAAACCACTCCGGGTTTCACTTTCGATAAAATTTTCTCTGACATATTGGTTTATTGTTAATTGTTTACCGTTTGCTGTTTACTTGCCCGCTCGGCTTTGGGCCAAGCGGCTTTTCTGAAAAAACGGCGCAAAGATACATTTTTTTTCGGTTGAAAAGGGTATAGTGAATGAAATCTTTTTATACTTTTGCAGCGTTAATTTTAAAAATTAAAGACTATGACAGAAAATGAACCCCAACCCGAGAAAAAAGGGTTTTTCCAGAGGATTTTCGACAAGTTCAAATCCACTTCGAAGGAAGTCGCCGACAAGGTGGAAGATACTGTTGAAGACGTTAAGAATTCCGAATTCGGCGAAAAAGTGTCCGACGCGGCCAAAAATGTCAGCGACAAAGCCAAAGACATGGTGGAAGATCTGAAAGAGAGCGAGTTCGCGGACAAAGTCGGTGACATGAAAGACGTTGTCGTCGACAAAGTTAAGTCTGTGAGCAGCGACGTTTCCAACTTCTGCTCGGCGAAATTCAAGAAGCTCCTCGGCAAAATCGACTTCGAGAAGACTTTGGCCTCTTTGCGCCAAAAGCAAGAGACCTCCGGCAAGGATATGTCAGCGTTAATCAATTTCGTTGAAAAACTTCAAAACATTAAATAACACACGGCTATGGCAGAAAATAACAATAATATCTTGTCCCAATTGCAGGACTTGTTGAAAAATTTCAAATTGAATGATTTGATCCGTCAGGCGGAAGAAGCCAAGGACATCGAGGTCAAAGCCGAAGAAAAACAAGGCGGCGGACTCACGGATGTGTTGAAATCTGTGACCAAAGGCGGCGGCATTCTCGGCATCCTGAAAGTGTTGAAGATGTTCAAGTCTTTACAGGGCGGTAAAATTCTCGGAAAATTGGGTAAAGTGGCAGGTTTGGCGTCAATTGAAGGCGCGGCCGACAAATTCCAGAACATGCCCGAGGACACCGAAGCCCAGGAGAACATGCTCGACGAACTGGATATGATGGTGGCTGTGGCGCTCGAGGACGGCGTGATCACCCCCGAAGAGGAGGCCATGCTTTCCAAGAAGGCTGAGGAACTCGGCTTGAATGTTCCCGAATTCCTGGCTGAACTGCATGAGAAATGCGCTGTTGAAGCGTAATCCGCTACTCCACAGGATCACATTCGGCGAGGAAATCCTCGTCCACGTGCAACAAACGCGCAATGGTGAACGCTTCCTTCGGGACGTCGTCGTTGCGCGTTTCCTTTAGGCTGTAGTCCATGTAGTCGGAGATGTGCCCGACGCTCAGGGAACTTACACCTTCGGGGATCTGCAACCCTTTGACACGCAGACGTTTGCAGTCCACGTCAAGACCGCTGTAGTGGGTGGTGACCACGGCGGTGAGCCCGAGTTTACGGCTCAGGCGGATGAATCCGTTCACCATGCGGCGGCCTTCGTCGGGGTTGGTGGTGCGCGCCAGCTCGTCGACCAACGCGAGCACCCGCTTGCCCTCCCGCGCCGTCTTGATGATGCGGTCGATGGTGAGCACCTCCACGGCGAACGACGACAGTCCGCTCAATGCCGACTGCCGGTCCCCGATGCTCGTGATCACCTCATCGACAACGGGCAAGGTGGCCGATTCGGCGGGCAGGTAGAAGCCGAACTGGAACAGGTGCTGCGCTAACGACAACGACTGCAGCAGCACGGACTTGCCGGCCATGTTCGCGCCCGTGATGAGGATGGTTTCGCGCCCGAACGCGATGCTCACTGGCTGGAATTTCCGACCTTTTTGCTCCAAAGATTCCGCTATCTCGGGGTTAATCAACATTTTAAGGTCGTGACCGTCGCCGATTTGCGGTTTGCAGGCTTTCCACTCAAGAGCCAGTTTCGCTTTGGCGACGAGCATGTCCAAATAGGCGGTGCTGTGCAGGTTTTGGGACAGGGCATTGTGGTGAGGACGCAGCTTCTCGCTCAATTGTAGTCGGACGCGGTCCTCCGCCTGCTGCGCCTGAAAACGGAAGGATTCCATCTCTTGCGCGTCATCTGTCGCTTTCATCTTCTCGCGCAGGCACGCCAACTCCTCGTCGTAGGCCGAATAGACGTAGAAATGGGGGATGTGCGTCTGCTCGGGGTCGAGGATGTCCACGATTTCGCCCATCGGGGTGTAAGGCAGCCATGAGATTCCCAACTTCCTGACATCCTGCGCGATGACATCGGTGAGGATGGCGGTCTTCTTGATTTCGAAAAGCTGTATGTCATCCAAAACGGCTCCGTTTTCCAGGGAGAGCAGGGTAGGGGCGATGTTGTTGAGCTGGTGGATCTGCTGGCAGAGATGGGAGAAGACCACGCGGTTGCCTTCGTCTTTCCAAATGGCCAGAAACTCTTCCAAATGAGAAAATTCCGTTGACAACGAGGCTTCGTCCGTGCAAAATGGAAGATGAAGCAGGTGCTGGCGGCCCAACGCGGAGTTGAACTGCAGTTTCTCGTATACGAATCGCAGCGACGGTTGCTGCTCGAAGGCGTTCTTGAAAAGCATAGGCGTTTTAATTGATTATTTTTCCTGCATCAACATTTCACTCTTCTTGCTGACAATCAGCGTGGCGGCGTCGTTGAGGAGCTTCTCGGCGGATTTTTCCTCGCTGATGTAATAGGCCACCGAACTCTCGAATTGCTCGTTGGTGATGTGGTATCGGTCGAAGAGGTCCTTGTAGTAAAGCCGTGCCAAATCGTTCTTGCCGATGCTGTCGGGCGCGGACATTTGGAGCGTGCTTTCAATCAAATAGCTCTCAGCCAAGATGTTGACTAACGTGATTCGGTTGATCAGATGTTCGGGCTTCTCCATGACCTGCTTTTTGCTTTTGCAGCCGGAAAAGAGGACCAGCATTGTCAGAACGAACAGGATCTTTTTCAGCAGTTTGTTGGCCAGATTATTCATTGTATTATATTGTTTCGTGTGATTTGTGAAACCGCAAATTGTTTTAGTGTTTAATCGTTTGACTTGCAGGTGTTTGCGGATTCAATAGGGGTTAATCCCATGCTGATGCCGGCCTCCAGCATGCGTTGGTAGGCGGCTTCGCGGGTGTTCTCGATCTCGCCGTCGAGGATGGCGTTGCAGACCACGTCCTTGATGTCGCCGATGGTGCGGGAGGGCTTCAGGTTGAAGGCGGCCATGATGTCTTTGCCGTCGATGGGCGGTTGCCAGTTGCGCAGCCGGTCTTTTTCCTCGATTTCGATGAGTTTTTCGCGCACGATCTCGAAGTTCCGGTGGTAGCGTTTGATTTTGTCGGAGTTTTTGGAGGTGATGTCGGCCTCGCACAGGCGCATCAGGTCGTCGATGTCGTCGCCGGCCTCGAAAAGCAGCCGTCGCACGGCGGAGTCGGTGATGTTGTCCTCCACCAGCACGATGGGGCGCAGGTGCAGGTTGATGAGTTTCTGGACGTATTTGAGCCGTTCGTTCACGGGGAGTCTCAGTCGATGGAAGATTTTGGAGGCCATTTTCGCGCCCACCACCTCGTGGCCGTGGAATGTCCAGCCGTGCACCGGGTCGAAGCGCTTGGTGACGGGTTTGGCGATGTCGTGGAGCAGCGCGGCCCAGACCAGCCAGACGTTGGTGCCGCTCATGGCGACGTTGTCCACCACTTCGAGTGTGTGCAAGTAGTTGTCCTTGTGGCCTTTGCCGTTGATGTTCTCCACGCCTTTCAACGCCACCACCTCGGGCAGGAACCGTTCCAACAGTCCGCTGTCGTCCAAAAGCCGGATGCCTTTGGAGGGCCGGATGCAATGCAGAATTTTGTTGAACTCGTCCATGATGCGCTCTTCGGAGATGATGTCGAGGCGTTCGGCGTTGCGTTTGATGGCCTCGAAAGTCTCGGGGAAGATGGTGAAGTTGAGTTGGGTGGCGAATCTGACGGCACGCATCATGCGCAGCGGGTCGTCGGAGAAGGTGCGGTCGGGGTCGCAGGGGGTGCGGATGATCTTGTCGGCGATGTCCTGCAGCCCGTTGAAGGGGTCCACGAGGGTGTAGGGGTGCTCGCCGTTGAGGGAGATGGCCATGGCGTTGATGGTGAAGTCGCGGCGCAGCTGGTCGTCCTCCAGGGTGCCGTCCTCCACGATGGGCTTGCGGGAGTCGCGGTTGTAGGATTCACGCCGCGCACCCACGAACTCGATGACCGAGTCTTCGAAATGGAACTGTGCGGTGCCGAAGTTGCGATAGACGTTGACATGCAAGTCGGGCGAGATCAGCGCCGCAGTCCGTGTCGCCAGCTCGATGCCGCTGCCCACCGTCACGATGTCGATGTCGGTGTTGTGGCGCCGCATGATCAGGTCGCGGACCACACCGCCCACCACGTAGGCGTCGCAGCCGAGTTCGTCGGCCGCCCGCCGCACGTAGGCGTATATGGGGTGTGTAAGTTGTTGTTCGTACATTTCTGGTTTAGGGTTTAGAGTTTAGGGTAAAAAAAAAGCAACATACGGAAAACCCATACGTTGCTTACAAAAATCATCTAAATGTTATGAAAAAAATAAGTCTTGGAGCGGAAAACGGGACTCGAACCCGCCACCTACAGCTTGGAAGGCTGTCGCTCTACCGGATGAGCTACTTCCGCATAAAAAAAAACAAGTGGGAGAGGAAGGATTCGAACCTCCGAAGGCTTAGCCAGCAGATTTACAGTCTGTCCCATTTGACCGCTCTGGAACTCTCCCATATTGTTTCTCGTTTATGCCTTGAGCCGATAGTCGGACTTGAACCAACGACCGGCTGATTACAAATCAGCTGCTCTACCAACTGAGCTATATCGGCATATGTTTCAATGAACGTCTCGTCGTTTTTGCGGTGGCAAAGATAGTATTTTTTCGATATGGTGGAACTCTGATTGATAATTTTTTTTGATTTTTGTTCAACAAATTGATTATCAAGTTTGTATAATCGTTTGTTCGTCTGAAATAACCCTCTGCTCGGCGTTTTTTGGAACTCTCTCCGCCATTCTGTCGGATTCGTTTTGGAAGATTTTTGCTGAAAAAGTGAAAAAACGTGAAATCGGAAAGCCTATTCCGCCCTGCAATTTTTTCTTCAAAAGAGCGTTGTGTGATGTTACGGAAATTTTTGTACTTTTGCGGAACTTTTATTCTATATATATGAAAAGAACTCTTTTGACCATAACCGCCATTCTCTTAGTCGGTTTGCTTTATTCGCAAAAACCTGGCAGCAAGGCTGTTATCGCATTCTATAATGTGGAGAATCTCTTCGACACGATCGATGACCCGAACAAGAACGACGAGCAGTTCCTGCCCGACAACGACTACCGTTGGAATACGGAACGCTACAACACCAAGTTGGACCACCTCTCCAAGGTGATTTCGGAGATCGCCAAGTTGGACGGCGGGTTGGTGGTGCTGGGCGTGTCCGAGATCGAGAATGAACAGGTGTTGCTCGACCTTGCCGCCACGGAGCTGCTCAGACCGTACCATTTCTCGGTGTGCCACCACGAGTCTCCCGACCGCCGCGGCGTCGATGTGGCTTTCCTGTACGACGCCTCCCGCTTCCGCATCCTCAGCACCCGCGCGTTCCCGACCATCGTGCCCAACAATCCGGACTTCATCACCCGCGACCAGTGGCTGATGACCGGTGTCCTCGACGGTATTGACACCCTCGACATTGTGGTCAACCACTGGCCATCCAAGTCGGGTGGCGAACAACGCAGTTTGCCGGGCCGTATGGCTGCCGGACAGCTCGGGCGCAGCATCGCCGACTCCGTGCTGAATTCCCGCCCGAACGCGAAGTTCATCTACATGGGCGACCTCAACGACAACCCGACCTCCAAGTGCATCATTGCCGAGATGGCCACGAAGACCAAACCCGAGAAGCTGACCTCCACCGACCTCTACAACCCGATGTGGAAGCTTTTCCGCGACGGTCTCGGTTCCTACGCCTACCGCGACTCGTGGGAGATGCTTGACAACATCATCATCTCCGGCGGACTGGTCAACGCCGCTCCCGGCACCTACAAGTTCAGCTCCGCGCACATCTTCCGCAAAGAATTCATGTTCACCAAATCTGGCTCCTACATAGACTATCCCTTCCGTTCTTTCGCCGGCGGCAACTACCAAGGCGGCTACAGCGACCACCTGCCGGTCTATATAGTGCTGACACGGTAGCCCCCCTAAACTCTAAACCCTAAACCTTAAACCTTAAACTGTAAACTGTAAACCAAAAATATGAAACGACTTGTAATTATCCCAACCTACAAGGAAAAAGAGAACATCGAGAACATCATCAGAGCCATTTATGACTTGATTGATGTCCATATTTTGATAATAGACGACAATTCGCCGGACGGCACGGCGGACATTGTGAAGTCGCTGATTCCCGAGTTCGAGGGGCGCCTTTTCATCGAGGAGCGTTCCGGCAAATTGGGACTCGGCACGGCCTACATCCACGGTTTCAAGTGGGGTTTGGCGCGCGGCTACGACTATCTCTTCGAGATGGACGCCGACTTCTCGCATGACCCGCACGACCTGCAGCGGCTTTTCGACGCTTGCGAGACGCAGAACGCCGATGTCGCCATCGGCTCGCGTTATTGTCAGGGCGTCAACGTGCTGAACTGGCCGATGGGCCGTCTGCTGATGTCGTACTACGGCTCCGCGTACGTGCGCTGCGTGCTGGGCGTGCCCACGTGCGCCAAGCTGATACCGGGCATCGCCGCCGCGGACGTGATGGCGGGGCTGCAGGCGGGCGTGCTGCTGGGCGTGGCGTATCTGCTGCTGCGGCCCGCGCTGAAGCTG
>CACXUB010000093.1 GCA_902770735.1 uncultured Bacteroidota bacterium
CACATGTTGTTTTAAAAGCAGCATTGTCTTTAGTCCAGTTCTGAGTGACTGTTGCAGATCGACCAAATGTCACTAACGCAAAGTCTATTTTCCCTGCATTGGCTGCGTTTGTATTCCAAAGTGATTTTTTTGTTCCAGATGTCGCAGTATTTGTCGGCGCTTGTCACCGTGTCGGTGAGCATGGCGCGGAAACCGTTCAGGATTAAAGGGAAGGGCTTCCATTCCCCAGGGGTCTCGCCTTCGTAAACGAAGCGGTATTGTGCGATGTCGGGCAGTGCAGTCGCGTAATATGAGTAGTCCTTGTCGAGCACTGCGTTGATTTTCACCACATTACTGTCGTGCATGTTGCCGGAGGAGGCATATACTTCCACGTAGTCCAGCAGCGGGTAGTCCACAACCTCCACTGTCTGGCCTGTTCTCGGGAGACCGTAGCTACACCCATCCACCACGTAAAAGTCCCAATCACCTTTGGGAAGGGAGTCGAAGGAGTAGTAATCTTTGTAGTCGTAGTGCGTTTCGTTGGTGCCGGAATATTGACGCCCGGTGATGGTGTCGGTCCTGAGTGTGTCGGTAGTGCCGTGCCGGACCACCGTGACGTAATAGGGGAACTTTCCATTCTCAATCTTGAGTTGCACACGCCCCGTGTTTTTGCATTCCAGCGTGGGCCTCCGTCCGAAACCATCCAATGTGTTCGCGGTCACATACAGCGACGAAGCCGATGGCTTGACGTAGGTTGTGGGGATGGTGAGCACCGTTTGCGTGTCTTTTTTCACAAATGTGGCACCATCCCAGCAAAGGGCCTCCACACCTATGGTGTAGGTGCCGTAGTCAACGGTGAGCGTGTCCCAGCCTGACAGGTAGTTCATGTTCCCGCTGGCATCCACCAGATAACGTCCGGAATTCGTGGTGTCGCCCTGCTCGATGTAATAGGCTCGGACTTCAGTGAAACCGCTTGCGGTGGTTTGCACTGCTCCCGAAGAGTTTGTCATTGCGTAGGCCACCATGCCGTTGTTGTAGCAGGAGGCCGGGATCACCTCGAATTTCACTCTGAAAGGACAATCTTGTGCTGTTGCCACGTTCAGCATGATCATCAAGGCTCCGAAAAGCATAAAAATCTTCTTCGTGTTCATATATTTTCTTTAGTATTTCTTCGAACGATGTAATAAACGGCAAAAGAACTATAGCAAATGGAATGCGATAATCTATCATGCTGATTGTCAAGATGATAAATTATACACCGCATAGCAATTTACTATGGCGCAAAGATAAAATCTAAAAAAAAAAGAAAATGCCGTTATAGTTGTTTACTAAACAACAGATTGTCGAAAAAAATACAACAAATCAGCGGCTTTGGTGAAGATTTTTTTTGTAGTCGTCGGATAAATCTTGAAAAAAATTATGTCCGAGGATGCGTGAATAGCGTTCCAAGATGGAGACGTCGATGCTCGCTCGGTGAAGAATTCTGTACATGTTGGTGCGTTCGCTGTTGGCCATCTTGGCGAATTCTCTGACTGTTATATGTTTCTCGTCCAGAACTTTCTTAATAAGCTGTCCTATATGCATTCCGATTTACACTTTTTTTTTAAAGAGTGCAAATATGTGATTTTTATTGAAACAAAAAACAATGTTCAGTTGAGATGATTACAACAAACTGTAGTTTTTTTTACAACACAAAAAAGGGGGAGGATCCGCAGGGCGCAGATGTGCGAATGGCGGCGTTTTTGCGTCGGTTTTGCCGGTTGTCTTCTTCTCATTCGGCGGTCTTGTTCTGGACCACCCCCTGCCCCCTCCTGGGAGGAGGGGGTTCCGGGGTGGCCGATACTGCAGGGTTGGGGTGTTTCTTGCCCGTGTCGCTCGATTTTTCTGTGGGAAACCGATTGCAGGGGCCGAACTATTCGTGGGAAGGCCGTTGTTGTCCGGAAAGTCCGATCCCCGAGCCCATCTCGGATCCCGGATAAGGCCATTCCTTTCCCCACACACTTCCGCCTCCCCCACGCAAACTCCCGGCCACGGCACAATTCCCCTCCTTTAGGAGGGGGTAGGGGGTGGTCCGCCCGCTCGCGGCTCCGCCGCGAGCCTCTCGGCGAGCATGTTGCGGACGAGTAGGCGTGTCTTTTCTTCTTTGATTGCGTTGCTGATGCTGGGGAAATGTTCGAAGTGGAATAGTAAATTTTTTGGACGGGATTTCTCAAGGCGATCTATACCAAGCCACCCTCTCTGAACTCTAAACCCTAAACTTTTAAACCGAAAAAAGGGGAACCCTTTCGAGTCCCCCTCCTGAAAAATATCTCAACTAAACTGTCTTACAGCTGCGATTCCGGGATGTTGAACGTGTTGCCCTTGCTCATGTCGCCGGTGGTGAGGCCAAGCTTGAGCCACTTCATGCGCTGGTCGCTGCTGCCATGGGTGAACGATTCAGGGTTGAAGCCGCCGGTGGCCTTCTTCTGGAGGTAGTCGTCGCCGATCACCGCCGCGCACTCGATGGCCTCGCGCAAGTCGCCGTCGTCCAACGACTTGAAGGTCTTGTTCTCGTAATATCCCCACACGCCGGCGTAGAAGTCGGCCTGTAACTCGATGCGGACGCTCACCTTGTTGGCGTCGGCCTTGCTCATACGCGCCATCTGCGCGTGCGCCTGGTCGAGCGTGCCCAACAGGTGCTGCACGTGGTGACCCACCTCGTGCGCGATCACATACGCGTAGGCGAAGTCGCCGTCAGCGCCCAACTGTTTTTTCATCGTGCTGAAAAAGCTGAGGTCGATGTACAGCTTCTCGTCGGCCGAACAGTAGAACGGACCCACCGCAGAGGTGGCGTTGCCGCAGCCTGACTGCACCGCGTCGGTGTAAAGCACCATCGTGGGCGATTTGTAGGTCCTGCCCATGCTCTTGAAAACCTCCGTCCAGACATCCTCGGTGCTGGCCAGGATCCGGCTGGCAAATTCGGCCAGCTCCTGTTCCTCTTTGGTGAACTCGCGTTGGCTTTCGGTGGTGGTCACATTCTGTGACTGGATCTGTTGCAACACGTCTTGGGGGTTGCGGCCTAAAAACATGGAGAGCAATACCACGATGATGGTGCCTCCGACGCCGATTCCGGCTATGGTGCCGCCAGACACTCTCCGACGGTCTTCCACGTTTGAACTTGTTCTTCTTCCTTCTAAATTCATAATAATGGTTATTGGTTATGGGTTATTGGTGGTGAATGGTGATTAGGGAATAGTGATTAGGGATTAGTGATTAGGGAATAGTGATTAGGGAATAGTGATTAGTGATTGGTGATTGGTGATTAGTGAATCGTTGTTTATAGTCAGTAATTCTTAATTCTTAATTTTTAATTCTTAATTCTTAATTGAATGCGGTGGGTAGTCGAGGGAGTAGTGGAGGCCGCGGCTTTCCTTGCGGGCCATGGCGTGGCGTACGATGAGGTAGCCGATGTTGATGAGGTTGCGGAGTTCGCAGATTTCGGGGTTGAGGATGGATTTCTTGTAGAGGTCCTCGGTTTCGCGGTAGAGGATTTCGAGACGGTCGAAGGCGCGTTGCAGGCGCAGGTCGGAGCGCACGATGCCGACGTAGCTGCTCATGATGGTCTGCAGTTCCTTGCGTTCCTGTGTGATGAGCACCATCTCCTCGTTGAGGACTGTTCCCTCGCTGTTCCAATCGGGCACGTCGCGGCAGATCTGGATGCTCGGCAGGTCTTCGAGAGCCCGGATGCAGGCGCGGTGCGAGAAGACCAACGCTTCGAGCAATGAGTTGGAAGCCAGACGGTTGGCGCCGTGCAAGCCCGTGGAGGCGCATTCGCCGGAGGCATAGAGGTTGCGGATGGAGGTGGCGCCCCATTCGTCGGTCTGGATGCCGCCGCAGGAGTAGTGCTCCACCGGCACCACGGGGATCATCTCCTTGGTGATGTCGATGCCGATGCTCAGACATTTGGCGTAGATGTTGGGGAAATGCTCGAAAATCTCCTTTTGCGAGATGGGGGAGGTGTCGAGGAAGACGTGATCGACGCCTTGTTGTTTCATTTCGGAGTCGATGGCGCGGGCCACGATGTCGCGGGGCGCGAGGGAGCCGCGTTTGTCGTATTTTTCCATGAAGGCCACCCCGTTGGCGTCGCGCAGGATGGCGCCGGCGCCGCGCATGGCCTCGGTGATGAGGAACGAGGGCGACTCCTTGGGGTTGTAGAGGGAGGTCGGGTGGAACTGGATGAACTCCATGCCGCGCACGACCCCTTTGGCGCGATAGACCATCGCCACGCCGTCGCCGGTGGCCACCACCGGGTTGGTGGTGTGCTCATAGACCATGCCGAGGCCGCCGGTGGCCATCATCGTCACCTTCGCGAGGATGGTGTGGATCTTCTTGGACTCGGGGTTATAGACATACGCCCCGTAGCAGGTGATGTCGGGCGTGCGACGGTTCACCTCCACGCCGAGGTGGTGCTGGGTGATGATCTCCACCGCCAGACGGTTCTCGTAAATCTCGATGTTCGGGTTCTTCCGCGCGGCCATGATCAGCTTCTGCTCAATCTCATAGCCGGTGATGTCCTTGTGGTGCAGGATGCGGTTCATGGAGTGGCCGCCCTCCTTGCCGAGGGCGAAACTGCCGTCCTGGTTCTTGTCGAAATCGACCCCCCACTGCACCAGTTCCATCACCCGCTCGGTGGCCTCGCGGATGGTCAGCTCCACAATGTGGCGGTCCGAGAGTTCGTCGCCGGCCACCATCGTGTCCTGGATATGTTGTTCGTAGGTGTCGGGTTTGTAAATCACGGAGGCGATGCCGCCTTGCGCGTAACGGGTGGAACCGTCGTCCATCTTCGCTTTCGTCACCAAGCAGACCTTGCCGAAATTGGCGGCCTTCAGCGCGAAGCAGAGCCCCGCGATTCCCGATCCGATAACCAAAAAGTCAACTTCTTTGCGCATAATTTGACAAAATTATAATCGGCTGCAAAAGTACAAAAAAAATTCGTTTAGAGGTTTATTAGTTTAGTGGTTTAGAAGTTTAGAGGTTTAGAGGTTTGGTGGGTGCTGCTCACTGAAAAAAAATGTACTTTTGCGGCGTCAAATCCCGAATATGAAGAAATACCTCGGACCTCTCAGCAAGGACAACCCGATTTTAGTGCAGACGTTGGGCGTCTGTTCGGCGCTGGCGGTGACCGCACAGATGAAACCTGCCGTGGTCATGGCCCTCTCCGTGACCGTGGTGTGCGCCTGCTCCAATTTCATCATCTCGCTGATGCGCAATACGATACCGCCACGCATCCGCATTATTGTGCAACTGCTGGTGGTCTCCTTCTTCGTGATCCTCGTGGACCTGTTGCTGCAGTCGTATCTCTATGACATCAGCAAAATGCTTTCTGTTTTTGTTGGGCTGATCATCACCAACTGCATCATTATGGGGCGGTTGGAGGCTTTCGCGCTGTCGCACAAACCGTTTCCGTCGCTCATGGACGGCGTGATGAACGGTCTCGGCTACGGGCTGGTACTCGTCGTGGTGGCCTTCTTCCGCGAACTCCTCGGCTCCGGCACGTTGTGGAACCACCAGGTCGTCCCGGACAGCTGGTACGCCGCCGGCTACCTCAACAATGGGCTGATGATTCTGCCGCCGATGGCGCTGATTCTAATCGGGGTGATTATTTGGGCGAAGAATGGGGTGATGGCGAAGCGATAAGGTCAACCACGCAGTATCCTCCCGTCTTCTTGCTGCCGCGGTATTCGATCAGCCCCTGCCGTTTGAGGTCGGAGAGGCAGCGATCGAGGGTGGTTTTCGGGTAGGAGGTGTGCGCGATGATTTCCGTGGAGCGGCAGCCGGGGTGCTCGCGGATGTAGTTGAGCACGGTGTCGAGCTTGCCCTGGGGCGGCACGGACGGGCCCCGTTTGGCCTTCCCCTCCTTGCTGTCCGGCTGTGCGGCTTCCGTGTCCGCCTGGTCCGCACGCAGGTGCTCGGCAATGGCGGCCGCCGCCTGGGGGTGCCGTTGGGTGTCTATGTCGAAGGTGAGGGGCGTCTCCGTGTCAGGCATCCTCTTCATCATCACCGTCTTCCCGTTGCAGGAGGCGATGTGCCGGAAAGGGACGATGACGGAAGGGGAGATGCGTACAAACTCCTCATCGCCAAGATGTTGGCTCAGATATTTGATGGTGCAGTAGCGGGTGTATTTGACGCCGTCCACCGTATGGACATCCGTCTCGTTCCCGTTCTTCTGGCAATAGAGAATATCGTCGGCGGGGATATGCCGGCAGTTGTTGTCGTCGTCGCACACGTCAATCATCCGGGCGTACTGGTAAACCACCTTCACCTCCGTCTCCAAGGACTGCCGCAGCTGCTTCCGTTCCCGTAACATAAAGGGGAAGAAGTTGAAAGCGAGATTGCGGCTGAAGACCAGGAACAGGAGCTTGGTGAAATAATGGAATGCTCCTATCTCTTTGATCCACAATGCATGGCATTGCGAGATGAACGGGTAGCCCAAGGCCAGCTCAAGGGCTCCCGCCACAAGGCAGGCCGCGACGACTGAAAGCCAATACAGCGAAGTGTGGCCCCGATAGAGTTTCGGGTAGAGGATATAATAGTTGGCATACAAGGTGGTCAGCAGCAGCATTCCCGAACAAAACTCCTTGGTCGCACTGCCCAAATAGGGCCGGAGGAATGCGTTCCTTGAAAAGAACCACAGCAGAGCGATGCAAAACAGGATGTTCAGCAGGATGGTGACGATGGTGTTCCGGTGTTTCATAACAATGTTGTTTGATTACGGCGGCAAAGATAGTCATTTTTATTCCTCCGTTGTACCCTCTCACAGCCTTATTGCCCCAAAAAGCGCCGTTTGGGGCATTATCTTGCGAACTGTGGATAATTTACTGGTTGTCAAGCGACTAACCACTCCGCACAACTGCCGGATAGGGGCGACACGTCACATTTTTGCCGTGGGGCAACACATTTCTGCCGTGGGGCATATAATTGTTCGGAAAAAAGGTTGTATCTTTGCCGCCGGAAATGAGACTTGAGACGTGAGACTTGAGACTTGAGACTTGAGACTTGAGACTTGAGACTTAAGACTTGAGACTTGAGACTAAACTGCTGCCTACTGCCTACTGCCTACTGCCTATTGCCTTTTGCCTTTTGCCTATTGCCTATTGCCTATTAACTTAAACCCCAACAATATGAAAAACCAACTATCCCTTTTCGTGGCCACCCTCGCCACCCTTTTCATCACCCTCACCGTCTCCGCCCAGGGCGAGTGGAAATGGGCGCATTACTGGACGGGAGGCGACGGTTCCTACGGCGACTATTACAATAAAATCATCAACACCGCCTTTGACGAGGACGGGAACATTTATGTGTATGGCACTATGGGTGGAAATGCAGTCTTTGACGGGCAGACTCTTCAGTTTGTCAACAATGCCGAAGTACTTAACCGAAATGAGCGTTCTATTTTATTGGCCAAGTTTGACATATTGGGGAATATGTTGTGGTACAAGGTGGTGAAAAACAGCGGTACATGGTCTGTACCCAAATGGATGGAGGTTAGAAACAATCAAATTCATATTTCAGGAGATACAGGCTTGGATTATGTTGATTGGAATTGGAACAATGTGTGGTTGTATTTTTTAGACACATTAATCACAGGCTCGCAAGTTCATCTGACACCTGTCGAAAACAGGCATCCACCTTTCCAAACTGGTCGTTGGACCTTTTTCACAACGTTAGACACTGACGGAGAGGTGATAGGTAGCCATTTTGTCGAATCGTTTTCGCGGGAACGTATTCTTCAAGGGAACGAATACATTAGATATGAATCATCGTTGTGTTCTTATTCGGGACACGTTCCAACGCCTATTCATACAGATTTTCAAGGTAACACATATATTTTCACTCCGATATGGTACAAAGGATCAGAAGATGATTCTTTGACTATAGTTGTTGATGGTGATTCCAACAAAACATACAACTTGTTCCTGCCAGGCAATGTTCCAAACGACAATTATGTGGCCCATATCACTAATGCGATTCTGTACAAATTTTCTTCGTCAGGTGAATTGTTGTTTGCAAAGCTATTGGTCAACCATACGGATGGTATCGCTTCTTCATATAATCTTACAGGGGATAGCATAAACAAATATTTCAACGTATACTACAAAGGAATGTCATTTGATGAAAATGACAACATGTATTTGACAGGATATGTCCAATTAGCAGAATGTATAGTCGGGCAAGGCGGTGAATTACACGATTATCCCGTACATGTTTGGTGGGATAGTACGCATCATGTGACCATAAATGATATTTCCTCGGCAGATGCGTGTAATTTTGTAATTAAATATGATACTGATGGTAATGTCGTTTGGTGCAACCAATTATATTCAAGAGGTAATCCAAGCATATCATCCTCATACGCACATGGCTTATGGAACAATGTCATTGAGAAGAACGATTCATTGTACATTATTGGCACTGGAAGTTATGCGGTAGGTGGCGACGCTCTCATTTATTTTGACAATGAGGAGAATTACCTGCAAAGATTTCAGCCTGTCAAATCTGACATAGGTTTTTTTGTTGGATATGACGCAATATCGGGGCAATACATCAATCATGGGATAGTTCCTGCTGCACAGGCTGTAATGGGGAAATGTCCTGCTGTAATAAGCAATCGATTATTTGCATACTCAAATGTTGACGGCCAAAGCCGAATGATGAGTCAATGGAGTACCGACGGACATTTTATCTCATCAGAGTTACTTTTAGCATCAGAACCACTTGGCGATGGTTCTATTGTTGCCAACGAAAACGGTGATTTACTGTTATCTTGTCAGGCCACATCACCAGTTAACTTCGGCAACAACGTCTCCGTCAGCTGCCCATCCGGGCATTCCAACGCGGTATTCGCCCTCTATCACAATCCCGAGTTCACCCAGCCCTTCGTCCCCGACGACTCCGTGGGCATCGACGAGTACTACCAGAACCGCGAGCGCGAAATCTACCTCTATCCCAACCCCACGGACGGGCATACCACCGTGTGCGGCTATATGTACGGCTACACGGGCATCGAATTGTATGACCTTCAAGGGCGGAAATTGGGAGACCTCGTAGAGACGCGCCATGGCACGTCTCTACAATCGGTACCCTCGTCATCTTTGCCGGTAATCGACCTCTCGCCCTATCCCTCCGGCACAT
>CACXUB010000094.1 GCA_902770735.1 uncultured Bacteroidota bacterium
AACATCGCCTTCACGGGTCCCGCCGGGCACCGCATGTTGGAAATGTTACGCGAGCAAAACGCTGTGCCTCAGAACTTTGTCGAAACTGACGATTACGAGAAGATTGTGCGTTTCTGCTACGAAAAAACGCCCGTGGGCGGTACCGTGCTGCTCTCTCCCGCCGCCGCCAGCTACGACCAGTTTAAGAACTTCGAGGAGCGCGGCGAAACCTTCAAACAGCTGGTTACTAATGCATTATAATAACACTTTCCAAGAGGGCTGCAGGCCCGACACGTGTCAACCCAGGGCGAACGAAGTGAGCCCTGGGACATTATGCGAACGAAGTGAGCGGTGTGCACCGGGCGCAACGCACTCTGGAGTATAAACAAAACCATTCCTAATATGAAAAAACAGTTCTTACTAACTCTTCTCGCGGCAGTCATGCTCACTGCCTGCGGACAAAAAAGCACGCCGGAGCAGTCGGCGCAAGCCGAAACGCAAACGGCTGCTGTCGAAAACGATTACGGTCACATGGATCCGGTGCAGGCTGAAAACAATCAGAGACCGGCTGAGGATCTCTCTGGCAAGATCATCTCGCTCACAGCCAGCGAGTTTCTGGATAGAATCACCGACATAGATCCGGCGAAGGGATTCCGTTACAAGGGCGCTACCCCGTGCATGGTCGATTTCTACGCTGATTGGTGCGGTCCGTGCCGTCAGCTTTCGCCCGTCGCGGAACGTCTCGCCGCGAAGTACAAAGGTCAGCTTATTATCTACAAAGTCAACGTCGATAAGGCGCAGGATGTCTGCAGTGCATTGGGCATCCAGAGCATCCCCACCTTGTTCTTCTTCAAGCCCAACGCCCAGCCTGGCAAAATCGTCGGCGCCCCGTCGGAGTCGGAATTGGACCAGATGATTCAGGAATTCCTGAAATAGCTGTTGGCGGTTAGCTTTTGGCTGCTCACTGGCGAGAAACTGGTGACATTGAACGTTGACTATGACTATTGACTTTGACCTTGACTTTCGTGAAATAAACCCTAAACTCTAACCCCTAAACCCTAAACCCTAAACTATCAACCTCCTAACCTCTTTAACCATTAACCTTTAACCATTAACTGTTACAAAGTGCGTAAAGGACTTCTTTTCACCGTTCTGTTCGCATGTTCCTTCGCCAGTGCGCAGGTACCGGCGGATTCGCTGCCGTCGGTGTTCCAGCGTTGGCAGGCACGCTTGGGCGAACTCGACTACGAGGATCCGGAAATCGTGTCGCTGCATTACCTTTTCCTGCAGGACGTCATCAAGGAGATGGACAGGGTGGGGGAGGGACTCGACCGGACGCTGGCGCGCAGTCCTCGCATGGATTTCTATGCCACGAAACAGGCTTATCGGCATGTTTATGGAAAGGCGCAACGGCTGAATGAGATTTTTGTGGCTCATAAGTCCGTGGTTGACAATGAGTTCTTCCTTCGTGCCATGGAGGAGATGGCTTATCGCGACACCACGCGGGCAATGTACAACTTGGAACGCGCCCTGCAGTACAACCCGCTCAACGCCGACGCCATGCTCCTGAAATGCAAGATACTGCTCGCGCAGGGACAATACCAGCCGTGCGTCGATCTTATCCACAAGGTTTACACGGAGACCACCCTTTCCGAGGAACAGGAGATGGCCGTGTCGGATTTCACGTTGGAACTCTACGACCGGCTTTACACGCACGGCAGCACTTTAGTGAAATCCGGACGGTCGGCGGAGGCGTTGGAGGTGTTCCTCGCCTTGGAGCAGTTCTGCAACAACATGCCCAGCGGCTACTGTAACGACGACTACTACAAAGGCATCGTGCTCTCGCGCGAGGGCGTGTACGAGTCGTACCTCAGCATCGCCCGCGAGGCCGAGAAACGCGGCAACCACGAGATGTCGCGGAAATTCTATCAGTACGCGGAGGAGTACTTGAGGAAGAACGAGTGATGTTGGCTGTTCACTTGCGAGAAACTGTTGACATTGAACTTTGACTATCGTCTTATACTCATAAACTCTACCCCTTAAACCCTAAACCATAAACTTATCAACACCCGCCAGTTATAACGAAAAAAAGTGTACCTTTGCAAACTTGATTTTCAAGTCTGGAATCAACAAAAATTCAAAACAATAACTACCTAAAATATTAAAATTATGGCATTTAAAGGAGCTTTAGTAATCGACACTGAAAAGTGTAAAGGTTGTGCCGTGTGCATAACCGGTTGCCCTCAAGACCCTAAGTGCATTGCCTTGTCGAAAAAGGTGAACGCCAAGGGTTACAACTATCTGGAAATGGTCAACGAAGAGGCCTGCATCGGCTGCGCGAGCTGCGCGGTGATCTGCCCCGACGGGGTCATTGAAGTGTATCGTGCGAAATGCTAATCCGCACGGAGAGTCAAGAAATCAAACAACAATTAATCAAAACATCTACAAAATGGCAAAACAATTAGTATTGATGAAGGGAAACCAAGCCATTGCAGAAGCCGCCATCCGTTGTGGCTGTGACGGCTACTTTGGCTATCCCATTACCCCGCAGTCAGAAGTGCTGGAGCACCTGATGGCGGAGAGACCATATCTGACCACCGGCATGGTTGTACTGCAAGCCGAAAGCGAGTTGGCGTCCATCAACATGGTTTACGCGGGCGCTGCTGCCGGCAAGCGTGTCATGACCTCTTCCTCTTCCCCGGGATTCTCCCTGATGCAGGAAGGCCTTTCCTATATCGCTGGCGCTGAGCTGCCCGCACTGTGCGTGAACGTCGTTCGCGGCGGCCCCGGCCTTGGCACCATCCAACCCTCCCAGTCCGACTACTTCCAGACCACCAAGGGCGGCGGTCACGGCGACTATCGTCTGATCACCCTCGCCCCCGCATCCGTGCAGGAAATGTACGACTTCGTGGAACTCGGCTTCGACCTCGCCTTCAAATACCGCAACCCCGTCGCCATCCTTTCCGACGGCGTCATCGGCCAGGTGATGGAGAAAGTCATGGTTGACGACTACAAACCGCGCTGGACCAACGAATACATCGAGGAAAATTGTCCTTGGGCTGCCACCGGACACCGTTCCACCGGCAAGCACAGAATCGTGACCTCCCTCGAGCTGGAAGCCCTCAAACAAGAGGCCATCAACGACCGCATCCAAGCCAAATACCGCAAGTGCGAAGAGGAAGACGCCCGTTACGAGGCCATCCAATGCGACGACGCTGAATACGTCTTCGTGGCTTACGGCTCCGCAGCCCGTATTTGCATGAAGTCCGTCGAACTCGCCCGCGCCGAAGGCATCAAGGTCGGCTTGATCCGCCCGATCACCCTGTGGCCCTTCCCGACGAAAGCCGTCAAGGAAATCGGCGGCCGCATGAAGAAGATCCTCAGCGTGGAAATGAACGCCGGTCAGATGATCGAAGACGTGAAACTCGCTGTCGATTGCAACGTCCCCGTCGAACACTACGGCCGCTACGGCGGTGTCATCCCCACCCCGGTCGAAATCCTCGATGCGTTGAAAAAAATGGTTAAATAATTTAAGCACTTGAAATTATGACAAGAGAAGATATAATCAAACCCGAAAATTTGGTGTACAAACGCACTCCGGTTCTCACGGATGCTACAATGCACTATTGTCCTGGTTGCGGTCACGGCGTCGTGCACAGAATCATCGCCGAGGTGATCGAGGAAATGGGCATTCAAGACAATGTCATCGGTATCTCCCCCGTGGGTTGTTCCGTGCTGGCATACAACTATTTCGACGTTGACTTCGTGGAAGCCGCCCACGGTCGTGCCCCGGCCTGCGCCTCCGCCATCAAACGTCTCCGCCCCGAGACCTTCGTGTTCTCCTACCAGGGCGACGGTGACTTGGCCTCCATCGGCTGCGGCGAGGTTGTCCACGCTTGCAACCGCGGCGAGAACATCACCATGATCTTCATCAACAACGGTATCTACGGTATGACCGGCGGTCAGATGGCTCCCACCACCCTCGAGGGTATGGAAACCGTCACCTGTCCTTACGGCCGTGATCCCAAGATCATGGGTCACACCATGCGTCTGACCGAAATGCTGGCTCAACTTCCTGGCACGTACTATGTTACCCGTCAGGCCGTTTACACCCCGGCAGCTGCCCGCAAGTGCAAGAAAGCCATCCGTCAGGCCTTCGAGAACCAGAAACTGAACAAGGGCGTCTCCTTCGTGGAAGTGACCTCCAACTGTAACTCCGGTTGGAAGATGACCCCCGTCCAAGCCAACAAGTGGATGGAAGAGAACACCCTCAAATACTTCCCGCTCGGCGACATGAAAGTTGACGGCAAGTTCGATCCCAAGTTCATCGAGCGCGTCGGCACCTTCGACCAGCCCAACGAAACCATCTTTTCACTGAGAAAAAAATAATCATTAAAATCCAAAAGACATGACTGAAGAAATCATTATAGCAGGCTTCGGCGGACAAGGTGTGCTCTCCATGGGCAAGATCCTGGCGTACGCCGGCATCATGCAAGACAAAGAAGTGAGCTGGTTGCCTTCCTACGGTCCTGAAATGCGCGGCGGCACCTCCAACGTCACCGTCATCCTCAGCGACGAGCGCATCTGCTCCCCCTACCTCAACCAGTTCGACACGGCCATCATCCTGAACCAACAGTCGATGGACAAGTTCGAATCCGCCGTGAAACCCGGAGGTCTCTTGATTTACGACCCGAACGGCATCACGCATCATCCGACCCGCAAGGACATCAACATCTACCAAGTCGCCGCCGCCGACAAGGCCAGCGAACTCGGTATCTCCAAGTTGTTCAACATGATCGTGCTGGGCGGTTTCCTGAAGGTGAAACCCCTCGTCACCCCCGAAATGTTGCACAAAGGTCTGGAGAAATCCCTGCCTGAGCGCCACCACCACCTTATTCCCAAGAACGAGGAGGCTGTGGAGATCGGCAAGGGCTTGTTGACTCCCTACCACACGTTGTAATCCCTTTGTAAGGCTGTCGCGATGCGGCAGCCCTACAATATTTTGCAGAAAAGCGCGGAATCCCCAAAGGTTTCCGCGCTTTTCTGCATTCCCGGCATCGTTGGCATGACAATTGTGTCACAAACTTTATGGTTTATGTCAATAATCATGTTGAATCGGCGGAAAATGTTTTGAAAATGTGCCGTTCGTCACTTTTTTGAAAAAATAATGTGTTTGAATAAACGAAGTTTCCAAGATTTGTTGTATTTTTGCGGCATTAAAAAAGAATATTATGTGTACGGCTACGATATCATACGACAAAAACCGAAAAGAAATAAACTTGCTTCTTTCGATTATCAAAAAATTGGGAGCGGTAGTGTCTATTGATGATACCGACGATGTTGAATATGATCCAGAAATGGTTCGGAAAGTGGAAGAAGGAAGAGCTGCCTACCAGAGAGGGGATTATGAAGTATTGGATATTGACAACCTATGGAAATAATACTCTTGCCTAATGCTAAAAAAGATCTGGATTATTGGCGTAAATCAGGCAGTAAACGAAACCAAGAGAAGATTTCATTCCTGTTGTCTGCTATAAAAGAGGATTACAAAAACGGCATCGGCCATCCCGAAGCATTAAAAGGCAATTTGTCTGGATGTTGGTCGCGTCGTATAGATAGGCATAATAGGATTATATATCAACCTGTCGAAGAACGACAGCATATATTGATTCTTTCATTATGTGGTCATTATGCAGATAAATAATAAGAAAAGCGCGGAATCCCCAAAGGTTTCCGCGCTTTTCTGCATTTTCCGCGAATGTTTCCGCAATTATTTCTCCAACCGGATGCGGGCATCGACAGCGGTGACATACCGCGGGTTGCCCAACAGCGGGTTGAGGTCCATCTCGGCGATCTCGGGAGCGGCCTGCACCAACGCGCTCACGCGGGCCACCTGGTCGGCGTAGAGGTCGAGGTTGACGGGCTCCTGCCCGCGCACACCTTGCAGGATCTTGTAGCCACGCAGCTTCGTGAGCATCTCCTTGGCCTCGGCCGCGGTGATGGGCGCCAAAGCGCTCTGCACGTCTTTCAGCACCTCGATGAAGATGCCGCCCAGACCGAAGAAAATCTGATGCCCGAACTTCGGGTCGCGGATGGCGCCGATATAGACGTCCGTGCCGTCCAGCATCGGGTACATCTCCACGGCGTAGGTTTCGGGGATGACGATCAGACGGTCGAATTCCTTGGCCACGGTGTCCAAATCCTTGACACCCAGGGTCACGCCGCCCACGTCGCTCTTGTGCAGCGGGCCGACGACCTTCATCACCAACGGGACATCCTTGCTGCAGCCGACCTCCTTGGCGAACGCGAGGGCATCCTCCTTCTTGGAGACCTCCACGGATTTCTTGCGGGAGATACCGGCGGCGTCGAGAAGTTCGTTGTAGTCGGCGATTTCCATGTAGCCGTCCTTGCAGCGATCCACGGTGGCGCGGATGCGGGCCACGTCGATCTTCGGCAGTTCCACGTTCTCGGGTTGCGGCTTCGGGGTGTTATAGACTTTGCAAATGGCATTGCCCAAGACGCACTCTTCGGGGAAGTTGATGCGGCCTTTGGCGATGAAATCCGCGATTTCGTCTTTCACGTTGATGATGCTCGGCAACACGGGGAAGATGGGCTTCTTGCAGGTCTTCATCTTCTCGTTGAGCAGGTCATAGACCTCCTTGTTGCTGAACAGACCGGGAGAACCGAAGATGACCACGGAGAAGTCGATCTCGTCGTATTCGTTCTCGACGGTGTCGATGATGTAGCCGAGTTGCTCCGCGGTGCCGGTGGCGAGGAAGTCAATGGGGTTGCCCACGGAGGAGCCGCCGAACAGTTTCGCCAACAGGGCAGGGCTTGCGGGGTGCTCCTTCAACGAGGGGACTTCCATGCCGCCGTTGCTGAGCACGTCGGTGAGCATCACGGCCGGACCGCCGGCGTGGGTGATGACGGCGCAGCGTTTGCCCTTGATCTCGGGATGCATGAAGACACCGCACACGGTGGTAAGTTCCTGACGGTTGTGACACCGCACGATGCCGGCCTTCTGGAAGAGGGCATCCACGGCGGCGTCGTTGGTGGCGAGAGCGCCCGTGTGTGACGAAGCGGCGCGGGAGCCGGCAGCGCTACCGCCGCTCTTGATGGCGGCGATGTGGCAACCCTTGTTGATGAGGCTGCGGCTGTGCTTCAGCAGACGCTGCGGATCGCCGATCTTCTCCATGTAGAGCATGATGACGTGGCTGGAAGTCTCGGGGTTGAAGGTCTCGTCCAAGTGTTCGAGCACATCCTCAATACCAAGCTGGGCGCTGTTACCCACAGCCCATACGCTGTTGAATTTCAGACCGTTGCTCATGCCGTATTCCTTGATGAAGACGGCCGTGGCGCCGGAGCCGGTGATGAAATCGACGCCCTTGGGGTCGAGTTTCGGGATCGGCGTGTCGAAGCAGCCGCTGTAGTTGGTGTTGAGGAATCCCGTGCAGTTGGGGCCGATGAGCGAACCGCCGACACTGTTGATGGTATCGACAATGTGTTTCTCGATGGCGGCACCCTCCTCGTTCTCTTCCGAGAAACCGGCGCTGACGATGATGAAGCCTCGGCAGCCTTTCTCCTTGGCCAGCACATCGACCGTTTGGGCGCAGAATTTGGCCGCGATGCAGAGGATGGCGCAATCGACCTGCGGCAGGTCGTTGACGTTGGCGTAACATTTCACACCCTGCACTTCGGTCTCTTTCGGGTTGACGGCATAAATCTGACCATTGAAGGGGCTCTCCAGGAGGTTCTTCAGCGATTTGCCGCCGGGTTTGTGAATGTCACTTGACGCACCGCATATCACGATGCTTTGGGGATTTAATAATTTGGGGTTGATCATTATTGGTTTAAAGTTTAGGGTTTAAGGGTTAATGTTTAAGGTTTAAGGGTTAATGTTTAAGGTTTAAGGGCTCTCGCCAGGGATAGCGCCAACTGCTAACTACTAACTGCTAACTGCTAACTATTCGCCGTAGCCCATGCCGATTTCCCAGTGGATGCCGCGTTCAAAGGTGACGTGCAGGTTGGGGTCGGTTAGGTTGAAGGCGGCGCGGATTATGTCGCGGGCCTCGGGGTAGTCGTTGAGCCAGGCACCGATCATGATGTGATACTCGTCCAACTCGTCGTCGTAGAAGACACGCCCGCGGGGAGTGTATTTGTAGTCACCGTGGAACGGACTGTTGACATTGTGCGCCTTGTCGTAGTTGTACTGCTTTTTCCAAATGTACTTGTGCAGTTCC
>CACXUB010000095.1 GCA_902770735.1 uncultured Bacteroidota bacterium
GCAGATGAACGGGTCGAGGTAGGTGACCTCGCGGGCGATCTGCGGCGCGATGTAGCCGTCGAGGTTCACGCCGAGGCCGAACACGCCGATTCTCTTTCCGCCACGCTCGATGATGACATACGGTTTGACGATCTTGCCCAATTTGCGGTTCTCGAACTGGTAGTTGGCGCACACCACAGGGAATTTGGCGGTCTTGAGACGGGCGGCGAGGGCGGCGGAACCGTTGTCGAACTCGTGGTTGCCGAGCGTGGCTGCGTCGTAGCCCATGTCGTTCATCAGCCGCACCTCCACATACCCCTTGAAGATGTTGAAATACGGGGTGCCCTGCGAGAAGTCACCGGCGTCGAAGAGCAGCGTATAGGGGTTTTCAGCCCGAATTTCGCGTATGGCCGCATCCCGTCGCAGAAAACCGCCCACATTGACATCCTCGTGCTTCGAATAGGGGTCTATCTGGCTGTGCGTGTCGTTCGTGTGCATGATCACCAACGGCTGGGAATGCCCCGGCACAAGGAACAACATGCTACAGACTAAGCAATTGACGAACAAACGTATTCTATTTTTCATCTTTGGATATATAAGCCTGCAAAGGTACACAAATTTCGAATACAAAAAAAAGGACGCGCCTTGCGACACGTCCTTTTATCTCAAATGTTCCAAAAACTATCTCACCACCGTGAGTTTGTTGTGGGAAACGCCGTTTTCGGTGTAAACATTCATCATATAGACGCCTTTGGCGAGCGTGGAGGTGTTCACCGTGGCCTTGAAGCCTTCAGCCTGCTCGTCCAGAACTTTCTGACCGTTCATGCTGACGATTTCGATGTGCTGGAGAGCAGCGTTGGTGTTCACGTTCACCACGTCAGTGGCGGGGTTCGGATACACATTCGCCACGGTCTCGTACTCATTGACGCCAGTTCCCGACACAAGGACCTCCACATCGTCGAGGTTGATGCGGAACATATCGGAAATGTCATGGTGACGGAAGGCGATGTAAACGGTTTGACCTGCATACGAGGAAAGGTTTGCGGTGTATTGGGTTATCTCAGCGGTGGCTGTCTGGTTTTGCAACAGCGGGTGAGTGAAGTCGGCGACATTGGTGCCGGTGGTGGAAAGAAGGACGGAGAAGTTCTCAGAAGCATAGCTCGGATCCTGACCTGCCACCCAGAAGCTCAACACTGCGGGACCCGTGAGGTTCAAGGCAGGGGTGATCAACCAGTTGTCGGGAGTCAGAGGGGCGCTGGCCCAGGAAGCGGAGGTGATGTGGCCTGCGCCGGAGTGATTGACGTAACCGCCGCCTTCGCTCTGGGAATTGTTCAGGACATACCAGTTGGCGCCGTCACCGTCGTTGTCGATGAGCGTCCAGCCAGCGGGGACATCCTCGCCCTCAAAACCTTCTTGCAACAAAGCTTGTGATTTGGCCGTGAACAAACCGACCAGCATCAGACATGCAAAGATAGTAAACGTTTTTTTCATAATTTTGATGAATTTGGTGAAGATTCCGACTTTGTTTCAACCTTGCCACACCCGGAATCCATTATGCGGCAAAGTTATTTTCGGTGCAAAACTGCAATTTTTTTTCAAACAACCAACATATTTTGTTCCAAAAAAAAATGCACAATGCTTTGTTAATATACGTCTATTTGTACAAAAACCGCCGTATCGAGCGTTTCGGGGTCTTGGCGAACTCCTGATCCACCGTCTCGATAGCGGAAATGTGCTCATATTTCGCCACCATCGTGTTGACGGTTTCCAAGTTCTGCTTCATCTGCTCCTCCACGGAAATCTTGCTCCAGTCGAAAGCGGGGTCGGGATAGACGAGGGCGACGATCTTGCCCTTGCGGCCCACCACGACAGTCTCGCCCACACCGGGCAGCGTGCTGAGCTTCGATTCCAGTTCTTCGGGATAGATGTTTTGACCGCCCGAGGTGAGGATCATCGCCTTGGAGCGTCCTTTGATATAAATGTTCCCTTTCTTGTCCATCAGTCCGAGGTCGCCGGTATGCAACCATCCGTCGCTGTCAATGGCCGCTTTCGTGGCTTCCTCGTTCTTATAGTAGCCCATCATCACGTGTTCGCCGCGGAAGAGGATTTCACCGACTTCCTGTCTGGGATTGGGCGAGTTGATTATCACTTCGTTGCGGGTTACCACTTTGCCGCAGGAGCCAATCGGCTGCTTGTACCAACTTTCATAGCTCACCAAAGGACCGGCCTCGGTCATGCCGTAGCCCACCACCAACGGGAACTTGATGCGTCTAAGCACCTTCTCGACACTCGTGTTCAAGGCGGCGCCGCCCGTGATCAGCCAGATGAGGTTTCCGCCGAAAGCGTTCATCAGCTGGTTGTAAATCTTCTTCTCCACTATTTTGCAGAGCACCGGCGTGTTCCACAATGCCTTCACCCCGGGTTTGCGCAACGCCGGGAAAATCTTCGAGTGGAAAATCTTCTCGATCACCAGCGGTACGGTCAGGATCATGTAAGGCTTTGTTTCGGCGTAACATTTCAGCAGCGTGGCCGGCGAAGGGGTCTTGCCCAGGAAATAAACGTGGCAGCCGCCCGCCACCTGGTAGAGGAATTCGATGGTCATGCCGAACATGTGGGCTAACGGCAGCATACACACCTCCGTCCATCCGGCGTGGTTGGGAATCTCCTCCTGACTGTACTGCACATTCGCGGAGATGTTGCGATATGACAGCATCGCGCCGCGCGGCGCACCCGTAGTCCCCGATGTGTAGTTGATGATCATCAGGTCGTCGAGATTGTCGGTCGGCAGGTCCACATCCTCGCGCTGCAATCCCCTCGGATAACGCTCGCGGTAAACGTCTCCGTATTGTTCGAAAGCCCTTTCCTGCTGGTCCGTGCGGGCGTAAAGCAGCTGGAAATCGTCAGTGTCAAGAATCAGATCGACATTCTCAAGATGCTGAACATCAATGTTTTTCCACACATTCTGACTGACAAACATGGCCTTGGCGTCGGAATGGTTGGTGAGGCTTTCGATATCGGTCGGCGCAAAAGCGTCCATAATGGATACGATGACGCCGCGGTTGGTGGCGATGGCCAGCAGCGCGACCGCCCAGTTGGCGCAGTTCCGGCTGCAAATCACGACCTTGTCGCCGCGCTCCAACCCCGCCTGTTCCAACAGGATCTGCAATTTGAACATCTGCGCGGCCATCTCGCCGTACGTGTAACTGGTGGTGCCGTTGTAGTCCGTCAACGCCGGCGCATTCCAGTTCTCGGGAATCGTCCGGTTATAATAGGTGAAAAAATGCCTTGTCGGCTCTCCTTCTCTTTTCATAATCATCAATTTTTGATTTAACGATTTTAAGCTGCAAAGATACGATTTTTTTTCAGAACCCGTTCGTCACGACAGCCGCCGTTCCACGAACAGTTTCCGGGTGACAGTGAAATACATGACCACGCCGGCCACATGGACGCCCACCACACTCCAGAACGCGGCGGAATAGCCGAAATATTCCGCGATGACACCCCCGAGCACGATGCCGAGGCCCATGCCCAAGTCCCAGCTGGTGAGCAGCGTGGAGTTGGCGGTGCCGCGCTCGTTGTGGTGCGCCACGGAGATGATCATGTTCTGGAACGCCGGCCACATGTGCCCGTTGCCAAGTCCCACCAGCATGGCGGAAGCGTAAAAACAGACCAGATTCGGGGAGATGATGAACACCGTGTACCCGACGGTGGAAATGAGCACCCCGACACCCGCGTGGCGCGTCAGTTTGCCCTCCCGCAGCGACTTCCCGCCCTGAAGCCTCGACAATATCAGCCCCGACGACAGCAACAGGAAGAAAGTGCCCGACCCGCCGGTGATGCCCATGACCTCCTTGGCGTAAATGGCCAGATAATTGCTCAGAATGCCGTAACAAAGCGCGAAAAACACCATGTTGACCCCGAGGAACCAACCCCGCGTCAGAAAGAAACGGTCGAGGGAGAGCTTTTTCTTGTCGGCGACAGGCGCGCGCTGCGGAAGCTTCACCATAGCGGCGACGACCGCGCTCAACAATGAAAACAGCAACGCGACGACGAACAAGACGTTGAAGTTGCCGCAATACTTGTAAAGGGCGATGCCGACGGTGGGCGCGATGGCGGTGGCGATGTTGTTGCTAAGCCCGTAGTAGCCGATCCCCTCGTTGCGCCGCGAAGAAGGCAGCACGTCGATGGCGACGGTGGAGTTGGCCACCGTGCTCGCCCCGAAAGGCCCGCCGTGAAGCGTGCGCACCAACGCGAAAAGAAGCAAAGTGCCCGCCAGCAGGTAGAGCCCGTAAAACAGGAAACTCAACAGCATGAAGAACACCAGCACCTTCTTGCGGTCGAAAGAATCGACGATGTAGCCGCTGAACGGACGGAACAGCAGCGCCGCCACGGCATAGCCCGACAGCACCATCCCGATGACATCCTTCGTGGCACCGAAATGCTCGCTCAGATAGATCGGAAGCAAGGGCGTAAGAATATAAAAGGCGAAGAATAGCGAGAAATTCGCTACCATCACCTTTACATATTCCCTATTCCAAAGTTTCTCCTTGGGGGATTCCATCTAAAAGCAAATGCCGGCTACCGGATGCGGTCAGCGGAACGCACCAGTTCTTCGTCCTTCTTGATGAAACGGTTCGCGAGGAAAAGACAGATCGCCTCCACCACAATCAAGATGATCAACGGCACTGTGTTGAAAGTGAATGTGAAATCTTCCATTCGTGCCGCGAAGAATTTCTTGAAGACGATGTCAGGACACACCCACAAGATCAACAGCAGCGTGATCAGGAAGATAATCATCGTGAACGAGACCGTCTGCATCTGCTTCACACGGTTTTTGAAACGGAACAGCGCAAAACAAGCCATGCCGGCCGTAAGCGCCAGACAGAATGCGAGATAGTACAGACGGATGACCGAATTACCGTCCGGGCAGTTCTCCTTCAACGAGATGGCATTATAAGAATATTGTGCCAAATCCGTGGTGACAAATCCCAAAGGCAGGAAAATCAACACAATGGGCACGATTGTCGCAATCAACAAGAAAATGGATTGAACTCTTTGAATCATAGCGAAAATGGTTTAGGTTTATTGAAAAGTTTTATTTAAGGTTATCGGCGGGAGTTTGGTGCCTCTGCCGGTACCGTTCGGCGTGTTGAGGTAAGGCGTGAACTTCACGCTCACGTTCGACTCGGTGCCGTTGCCGTAATCCATCAGGTTACGGGCGAAATTGATGACGTTCTTGGCGTCGCCGTTCTTGAAAATCTTGACCAAGTCCATGCTCAACGGAACATGGATGAGCGCGGTGCTCTTGGGGTTGATGATGGTCGTCTGCGTGGTGCTGCTGCCCTGCGCGATGGAAGACCCTTCCAGGAAGAGATCGTAGTCGTAGGCGCACAGCTTGGCCGGCTTCTCGGTCTCGTTCTTCGCGTTCACGTTCACATTGCAGCCAATACGGAAATCCTTGTTCTTGATGGCCTGGTACGCCTTTTGCAGGTCAGACCACTGCAAGTCGCTGATATTGTTGATGTTGCTGAGATTAACCCCGGCCCATGTGATGTCGCTGATGTTGGCCAGACTGAACTTGCAGTTGATCAGGTTGATCAGCTGAGCGAGACCGCACCCTGCCATGAAGAGCATCGTGGCGGTGACGGTGAGGATGATGGTGAGTTTCTTTAGGGTTTTCATAATAATATGTGTGTTCGTAATAATACTACCCCGTCCTTCGGGCACCCCTTCTAAAAAGGGGAATATTCCTTCGACCGGAGCTATCTCGTTTAACTGCTAACTGCTAACTACTAATTACTAATTACTAATTACTTGTCCGTCTTGCAGCACAATCTTCCGGTCTGAAAGTTGCGCCAACTCTTCGTTGTGCGTGACGATGAGGAAGGTCTGCTTGAAGGTGTCACGGAGGACGAAGAAGAGGTCGTGGAGTTTGCGGGCGTTCTCGGTGTCGAGGTTGCCGGAGGGCTCGTCGGCGAGGATGAGCTCGGGATTGTTCATCAAGGCGCGAGCCACGGAGACTCGCTGCTGCTCGCCACCGGACAACTGGGCGGGTTTATGCCCTACCCTATCCGCAAGTTTCAGGAAATCAAGAAGTTCCTTGGCTCTGTCGAACGACTCCTTCCGACTCTTCCCGGCGATGAGCGCGGGCATGGCCACGTTCTCCAACGCCGTGAACTCGGGCAACAGATGATGGAACTGATAGACGAACCCGATGTGCCGGTTGCGGAACTCCGCCAGCTTATCGTCGGACAGACTGTTCAGATTCACCCCGTCGATGACCACCTCGCCGCCGTCGGGCTTGTCGAGCGTGCCGATGATGTGCAGCAACGTCGATTTGCCGGCCCCGGAAGGACCGACAATCGTCACGACTTTACTGTTCTCAATCGTCAGCGAAACCTTTTTCAGGACTTTGAGACTGCCGTAGGATTTCTCGATTTCTTTGACCTCGATCATATCATGTAAATTGTAGGGCTGTCGCACTGCGGCAGCCCTACAAGGGGATTTTCGTTATTATTTCTTCTCGATTTCAGCGGCCAGACGCGTGGTCAGCAACGGCACGACCTTGTTCAGGTCGCACACGATGCCCAGGTCAGCGACAGAGAAGATGGGCGCGAACTTGTCCTTGTTGACGGCGATGATGAAATCGGATTCCTCCATGCCGGCCAAGTGCTGGATGGCGCCGGAGATACCAAGGGCGAAATAGAGGTCGGGACGCACGGTCTTGCCGGTCTGACCCACCTGACGGTCGTGGTCGATGATGCCGGCATCCACCATGGCGCGGGAGGAGGAGACCTCCGCGTTCGGGAACACGTCGGCGAGAGCCTGCAGTTTCTCGAAACCTTCCTTGCAACCGACACCGCGGCCGCCGGAGACGAGCACCTTCGCGTCGGTGATATCGACTTTGCCCTTGTCAACCTTCACGTTCTCCACGAGACGCACGAGGAACTTGCTCTTGTCGAACTCGGGTTTGAAGTTGATGACGTTGCCCTTGCGCTCGGGGTCGCGCTGCATTTTCTGCATCACGCCCGGACGCACGGTGGACATCTGCGGACGGTGTTCCGTGCACATGATGGTGGCCATCAGGTTGCCGCCGAAAGCAGGACGCGTCATCATCAGCTCGCCCTCCTCGGAGATCTCGAGGCGCGTGCAGTCGGCGGTGAGGCCGGTGGTGAGTCGGGCGGCCAAACGCGGTCCGAGGTCACGGCCGATGGTCGTGGCGCCGATCATCAGGATGCTGGGTTTGAACTTGTCCACCACCTGGCAGATGGTCTGCGCATATTGTTCTGTGAGATAGTCTTTCAATTCGGGCTCGTCGATGCAGATGACTTCGTCTGCGCCATATTCGATGAGCATTTGGGCGTGGCGGGTGATGTTGTGTCCGGGCAGGACGGCCACCACCTTCTCGTTCAGCACGCCGGCGAGCTCATGGGCTTTGCCGAGCAGTTCCAGCGCGACAGATTGGATCACGCCGTCGCGTTGTTCAGCGAATACAAATACGTTTTTATAATCGGATTTTTCCATTTTTCTGTCGTTTTGGGATTAAATGATGAATTTTTCTTTCAGTTTGCTGATGATGATGCCCACCGCTTCCTCGGCATCGACCTCATAGACCTGGCCGGGGGATTTCTGCGGTTTGGTGAAGGACTTCTTCACGCGCGTGGGCGAGCCTTTCAGACCGAGACGGGCGGGATCCACGTCGATTTGGTCGGCGGTCCAGATCTCCACGTCCTTGTCGAAAGCCTCCATGATGCCCTTCACGCGCATGTAGCGCGGTTGGTTGGCGGTGGCCAGCACGGTGAGCACGCACGGCGCGGGCACCTCGAGGATCTGATAGCCCTCTTCGGTCTCCTTCTTCACCGTACAGAGACCATTGTTGTATTTAAGATCAATGACGTAGGAGACTTGCGGCAGACCGAGATGCTCGGCCATTTCGGGAGCCACCTGCGCGGTGTCGCCGTCGATGGCCTGACGGCCCGCGATGATGAAGTCATAGTCGAGGGACTTGAGCGCACCGGCCAGGGCGTAGGAAGTGGCCAGTGTGTCGGCGCCGGCGAACTTGCGGTCGGTGAGCAGTATGGCGCGGTCGGTGATGTCGGCTTGCGGGGGACCCATGGTGATGACGGTGACATTCGCGCCGTACTGGTCTTTCAGGCGCAGCGCCATTTCGAGGCCGCCCTTGTCATCGGGATTCATGATGCTGGGCACGCCGTCGCGGATCAACGTCCCGGTTTCGGGATTGATCTTGATTTCGTTCGTGTTCGGAACTTGTTTGATACAAACTACAATGTTCATACTTAGGTTATTTTATTACGATTTTCTAAAATATTTTCGACACTAAAAACCAGGCTGCAAATATGCGAAATTTTTACGACATAACCGAATAAAAAAAAGCGGCCGAAATGACCGCTTTTTGTGTCCCCTCAGGGGCTCGAACCCTGGACCCATTGATTAAGAGTCAATTGCTCTACCAACTGAGCTAAGGAGACTTTTTGCCTTTGCTTTTGCGGGTGCAAAAATACATTTTTTTTCTATCTTTGCAAAAAAAAAATGATGAAAATTTACACACGTACAGGAGACAACGGAACCACCTCATTATCAGATGGTTCACGCATATCAAAGGGCAGTGTTTTACTGCATGCATACGGCACTGTGGACGAGTTGAACAGCTTCATAGGCGCCGTGATTTCGCAAAATCCGAACGATTTTCTGACAAAAGTGCAAAACGAGCTCTTCGTCGTCGGGGGGATGTTGGCCACGCCGGTGGCGAACTGGGAGAAGTATTGGAAGGTGGAACGGCTGGCGGAATTCACCGCGGAGCTGGAGCGCGAAATCGACAAGCTGAGCGCGGAGCTGGAACCCATGCGCGGGTTCATCCTGCCGCAAGGCAGCCGTCTCATCGCCGACACCCACATCTGCCGCACCGTATGCCGCCGCGCCGAACGCTACGTGGTGCAACTCATGGAGGAGGACGAGGCATACAAAAACGTGCAAGTTTTGCTGAATCGGCTGTCCGATTTTTTCTTTATTTTGGCCCGTTTTTTCCACAAGAAAGAAAAAATTTTTGAAACTGTCTATCAATCAGCGAAATAAAAATTTTCAAAAACCTTGACTTTTTCCGTTTAATATTATACTTTTGCGCGCTCAAAAAATAAACCATTTTTAAACGTAAAAACTATGTATTGGACATTAGAATTAGCCACCCGATTAGAGGACGCACCCTGGCCTGCAACACGCGACGAACTGCTGGATTACGCCATCCGTTCCGGCGCCCCGTTGGAGGTCATTGAAAACCTTCAGGAGATCGACGATGAAGGCGAGACCTATGATTCCATCGAGGACATCTGGCCCGATTATCCGTCAAAAGAGGATTTCTTCTTCAACGAGGACGAATACTAATGATTTTTTGAACTGATAAGAAAGCGCGCTAATATGGCGCGTTTTTTTTCAGGCAACAGGCAAAAAAAAAGCACTCCGGACGGAGTGCCTTTTTTTTGCAAACAAACTGTCTCGTCCTAAATTAGCGTTACAACAAAAAGAGTAACGATATGAAAAGAACAGAGAACAAGTACGTTAAAAGAACGCAGAAGGATTATCCGATGTCCTTCAAACTCTCAGTT
>CACXUB010000096.1 GCA_902770735.1 uncultured Bacteroidota bacterium
GCATGGAAACTACTTTCCAATCGCTTCACCATGTGGACTCGATAGATACCAGCCAATGTCTGACCGACATGGACGGCGTTGCGGTATTTGGCACGAAGTTCTGGTTTCAAGAACTCAATAGCGCGATAACGGGCATAGTGCAAATGTGGTTCAAACTTATCATCAGACAACACGTTCAACGTATAGAAAAAACGATTGCTCGTGTCTGCATCCATCTCATACTCCAATGGAGTTGGAGCCAAAGGCTTTGGAAATACAATCCCCTGTGCTTTCAAATCCTCCAGAAAGGCGTCATACACCTTGTTGGACACCTCTGTTTCCAACATGCGGAATCCCGCCAGCGTGATTTCCTGAGACGCGTACACTTCCATGTTCGTGTCGCGGATGTACTCGGTGTAATGCACCGAGGGAATTTCCACGAAAGTCCCCACGAGCTGTTTCTCCAATTTTACGGTTTTCTTGTCGGGCTTCTGCGCCCAGGTCGCCGCCACTGCAGCAACCAAAAGGATGGTCAAGGTCAGTTTTTTCATAACGGTTATGGTTTTGATGAAATGTTTCTATAGATAAGAACGTAGTTTTTGACGGAAATCTTGGGTGGTTGTATGTTTTTTTTCATCGGGCGTATGCGATACGCCCCCACGCTGTCATGTGTATGGCATCCTACATCCTCAGTGTAAAAACCGAATATCCCGATCCAGTTCGTAAATCTTGAGTCCCGTCGTGTCCATCGGAGGCAGCAGCATGTGCTCGCGCCGCGCGTTCAGCTGTTCCATATTCTCCACCGGCCAAAGCATATTCTCCATAACACCTTCGTCATTGTAAACTCCAATGAATTGTGTCCCATAAAGTTGCGGGAGGTTTCGGTTCATCAGATCGCGGTCAATCATATAAGCAAGATTGGCCGGGTTGGCGTTGTTGTCCGCCACTGCTTTCTTGAGCTGCTCGACATAATTGTGAAGAAAGGCCGAGTCGGCATGCTGCGCGACCAGCCATGCGCAAAGGGCGTAATCATAGCTCACTTTCTCCCAAGTAGGGAATCCATATTCGGCAATCAGCTCCTTCTACCGGTTCAGATTCAGGGAGTCCGTATGGTGAATGATTCTCCACACCGAATCGCTTTCCTCGCGCGTCAGTTCCCTGTGCAAAGCCTGACGGCACTGCTGGTCGCTAATCCGCATTTCATACAACGCAAGCATATAGTCTGTATATTGCCGTTTTTCACCATTTATTTGGGAAAGGGAATCCAGTTTTGGCCAAAAGTCCATCTGTTTGATCGCCTTCAACTTGGGCTGGTTGAAGAAACGGCTGTCCCAACATTTCCATCTGACAATGCGGAACGCCAGCTCCTTGGTTTTCTCCTGCTCGTTGCACGCCACGGCGGTTGACAAAAAATTGTACAAATCGGTGAAATGCGGGATTCCATTATAGATGGAGTCCATCTTGCAATACATCCCGTAAGCGATTTCGGGCGGGTAATCGTTATGGTTGATCTCATCCCTAATCTGGCAGTATTCCGTCCACTCCGGCGTCTGCGCGAAGCTGCCGAGCGTGAACAAAGTGAGCAGAAAGATGGTCCAGGTCGGTTTTTTCATACTAATTTTGGGTTATATTGGGAGAAAAAGACGTGATTTAACGGATTATCAACAGAAATGTTGTCTTTTCCCCTGCCACGACTTCAGCAGCCGGACGAGGAAAGCGACGACGAGGAGCGAAAAACCGACTATGCCGGAGAGATTTCCGAATGGAATATGCAATATCTTTAATGCCATGCAGGCAACAAGAAACAGACATCCAACCTCTGCAATTCGGATAGCTGATCGCTCGTCAGGGGCGACCCGCACCAGATGGCGTGCGGTCAGGATGACAAAGACCAGTCCCGAAAGAGCCGCCGCCAGACATATAAAGTTTGCAAATGGCCAATGTAACAATTTGAAAACAAGCACAATAAGATATAAAACGAGCATAACAATGCTAGACCAGTAAGCGCCACTTCGATGGTAAACCAGTATCGTTGAGGAATCGTTTCCATTCAGCCGCGAAGTCTGCGCCAAAAGCTCGTCGCTCATCTTGGCAAGGCGATCTATATTGCAAACTATCAAGACAATGGCTATGGTAAGAACAACCGCTACCATGACAAACGGGTTCCGCAAATAGGGTATCACCAGCTTTTCCCCGATCTCGTAAATGAACCACAACATCCACAGGCACAGGGCAAATACGCCTGTAATCCATACTAACGAGAAGCGGGTGCGACTATTCTCCATTTTCTGGATTAACGTTTGTATATCAGAATCTTCCACGTTGATTTTCATAACCTTCCGACAACTAAACCACTCAAATAAGCCTATGGACAAAAAAATAAACACCGATAACGCCATAAAGTAAAACCGGAGTTCGAAGCGATAGGAGCTCCAATAGACCGTGGCGGCCAACAGTCCGTAGGTGAGGATGATTTCTGCGTTTCGGCGTTTGAAGTTGGCGATTTTCGTTTGGATCATCTCATGAATCAGGTCGTTGTTGACGATTTCCTGCTGGTTGAACTTCTCCTGGAGCGACTGATACTGCAGCTTCAAGTCATCCAGCTCCATTTCTTGGTTTTGATTTTCTGTTGTCATAATGGTAATGAATTAATGGGTGACGGATTTCGATTTCTGAACCAATTTTTCCTTGATACGGTGCAGTTTTATGCCGACATTGGCAACCGTGATGCCCATAATGGCCGCAATTTCGTCGTAACCGATGCCCTCTAACCACAACAGCACGAGTCCGCGGTCCATGACATCCAGCTGGTTGATGAGCGCGTAGAGCTGTCGGACCTGTTCGAGCGAGGAGTCCTGCGGGTCATAGGGGTCGATGTCGGTGCTGAGCGGAACCGTCTGCGGACGGCGTTTCGCCCGTTTGTCGCTGTTGATGGCGGTATTGAGCGCGATGCGATACACCCACGTGTTCACGCTGCTGCGATGCTCGAACTGGTCGAACCCCAACCACAACCGGACGAGAATCTCCTGAAAGAGGTCATTGATTTCCTCCTTGTCGCGGGAGAACATGTAACAGACGGAGTAGATCGTCCGCTTGTACTGTTTCACCAGTTCCTCGAATTGCTTTTCTTTGGCACTTTTCATCTGACCGTTTGGGATTTTATGACGTTAGACAACACCGCCCGAAAATCCTTACAGAAAAATTCTTCTTCCGCACCGCAATCACCCGGAAGCCGACCTTCTCCATGTCTTACATCTAAAAATTCACCCCCACCAAATCAATAACGATCCTTGACCCGTCAATGTTGGTGTTGTCCATTTTGACAAAACCGTAGGTGTCGTTGTAATAGGCTGTGAGGTAAGTTTTTCCGATGCGGCTTTTGGCAACTGCCTCCACCTTCACGCAGGGAAGCGTGCCCATCGGCGTGACCACCTCGCAATCCGTGTCGGTGATCTTGTACTTGTACTTGTTGACGATTTTCCCCGTCCATGTCTTCCAACGCTCGTCGCCCCAATGACTACCGATGGTGAGCTTCCACTTCCAGTTCTTCCCTTGTTCGATGGGATATTGGATATAAGGGAAAGGATTGAGTTCAAGAATCCTGAAAAGACAATTCCTAATGGGATGCATCCATAAATTCCGCTCGTTCTCTACGATGCCAGACCATTCCATCGGCCTTTTTGACCTTTGACCATCAAAAAGAAGAGAAAACTCCTCCACGGTTTGGTCATAATCTTTTTCGAAATGGCTGGTATTACACAACACTTTCAACAAATATTGATTGATGCAGGAGTCTTTAGCATCGAACTTGTCCGAAAAGGAAAAATCCGGTAAAAGAGCCGTGTAATAGTTCGTGTCTCCATTTGCCAAAATGTCATATCCTTGCATAGGCACAAGTTCATACCGCATATAGCGTTCCTTGCCCTGCGGATCGTAATAGTGGAACCCAAAGGTGAACTCCCGTTCCGCCTGATAGATTTTGTTGTCCTCGGTGTAGCGGCAAGGATTTGCGGTGTCGTTTCTCACCTCAAACCAGACGCCATCTTTGCCACTTCGCGAATACTCGGTGTTTTGGGAAAATGCCGGAAGACAGGCGCAAGCTGTCAGGATGACGATGGTGATGAGCTTTTGCATGTTGTTTTTGGATTTTGAAGTTTAAGTATGTATTAGTGAATTATACGTGCAGATCCGCGCGATACGTGGAGATAAAAATCCCCGCGTATCGCTCGTATCTTCACGTATTATTTCATCGTTTTCCATCGTCTCATTTTTTCCTCACCGCAATCACCCTGAAGCCGACCAGCGGGGACGGACCGTTGTAGGGTTTCTCGCTGTCGATGCGGATGTCGTAGCCGGGATCGAGGTAGCTGCCGCCGTATGCGATGCCCCGCTCAGCAACCATCTCCGCCACATTACCGCATACGTTGTATAGACCGAAATCATTAGGATAGTGTCCCTTTGCCATGTAAGTATAACCTCTATTGATGAAGGGATTATCATCCGCCACGACCACAAATTGCCCGTCCCGCATGGTGATATTTGGGTCACCAATTTGATAATACGTATAATAGGGATAGCCATTTTTATCTCTGAAGTAAGGTGACCCCATCGAATATACCCGAAATGGATACCCGCTTCGGGCAGCATATTTCCACTGCTGTTCAGTAGGCAAGGTGTATTCCCACACTTCACCACCCATTTTCTCGGTCAACCATTGGCAAAAAAGTGTCGCACCGTCATAGCTGATTGACGACACGGGATACGGGCCAAACGCCGGATGATTGTAGTAATATGGGTAATCCAACATTCCCAGCGAAGTGTCAATCTTCGCCTTCTCGTAGTCGGCCATACGTCCTTGCGCCTTCAGGTCGTCAAGGAAGAGGTTGTAAGACGCGTTGGTCACCTCTGTCTCCAACATGCGGAACGGTGCGAGGGTCACCCGCATCGTGTCCCCTTTGGCGTTACGAGTCAGGAAATGGGCGCCCGGGATTTCCACGAAAGTCCCCACGAGCTGTTTCTCCAATTTCACGGTTTTCTTGTCGGGCTTCTGCGCCCAGGTCGCCGCCACTGCAGCGATGAAAAGGATGGTTAAGGTTATTTTTCTCATAACGGTTAAGGTTTTGGATAGGTTTCTATATGTAATAACGAGATTTATGGGGAGAATCTTGGGTGGGAGGTGATTTTTTCGTCATCGCTGACTCTGCAGTCCGGACCCTTCTGCTGCGTCAAGCCCCACACTGCGCTTCGCTTGTGTGGGGTTATTAGCGCTTCGTGCGTTTTGCCCCTCCGGGGCTGCTCAAGGAAGAAGATTTACCCCCCTGCCCTGCGGGCATCCCCCCTAAAGGGGGGGAATGGTGCTTCGACAGAGACATTTTCGTTTAACTGCTAACTGCTAACTACTAACTTCTAACTGTCTCCACCGGCTCAAACCTCAACGACAGCGCCGACTGCACCGTGACGACTAACGCCGTGAGTACCAATAGGATGACGTACGCGAGGAGGAAGATCCAGACGGCGATGGGCGCGTGGGCGACGAACAGCTTCAGCCACTGGCGGAGCAGCAGGAGGCTGACGGGCACGGAGAGCAGGAACGCGACAGTGCAGACGAGGGCGTACTTGCCGTTGGCGCGGGCAAGCAGCTGTCCCGTAGAGGAGCCGAAGATCTGCCGCAAGCCCAGCTCGGGACGGCGGTAGGTCATCTCCAACAGCAGCATCCCCGCCACGCCCATCAGAGCGAGCAGCACCGCGATGCCGCAGAGGATGAACATCCCCTTCGATAGACCGGCCTCTTTGGCGTAAGAGCCCGCTATGTCGTCGTCCAACGTACTGATTTCCAAATCGGTTTCGTGACCGTATTCGCCCGAGATGCGGCGGATTTCCCGAATCAACGCGGCAGTGTCGGCATTCTCCCCGTACTTGATGAAGAATTGGCGCAACACCTGACCGTATTTCCCGACCTCTATGCCCAACGGCTGGATGGTGTCGAACAACGGACGAAAATGGAAGTCCTCCGCAATGCCGATGAGCGTTGTCCGCGAGACGTCAAACATTCCCTCGTAATACCAATTCAAATGCAATTGATAAAGGTTTTGGGCCTTCTTATTGAAGATGACATACCGCTGACCCTTAGTCATCTCGCAATTCTTGAACGTACTTCCATCACTCATCCGTATCCCGAAGAACTCCATAAAATTGGGGCTCACCTGCATGCAATTGAACTCGACTTTCTGTTCCTTTTCGCTATCAGGATCTTTGAGCATTTCCCCATACAACACGTAGCCGGAATTGCGAACGATGTTGCACGATGCCGCCGTTATATCTTCGACGCCAGGCAGTTGTCCAACCGCATGGATATATGACGGTATGCTGTCCGTCCAACGAATATCCGCACTGTAATTCAGAATGTTATGCGTCTGGAAGCCCATGTCATACTGCTTGAGGTAGCGGTTTTGGACAGCAACATACAGCGTGCAGGTCAGGATGACAGAGGCAAGGAAGAATTGCAACCCGATGAAGAGCGTGCGCAACCGGATCCCCGTCTTCGAGAAGCCGTAGTTGCCCTTCAACGCGACATCCGGGGAGACAACGGTGACCATTCGCGTTGGGTAGATGGAAACGACAACGCCGACAACAATGGACAACAATAAGGTAGTTAAGATGACAGAGAGATTGCCAGACAAGGTGACGGGGGCAGTCAGCATGGGGATTTCCGGCAAGCGGGTGCAGAGCAGGAAGACGAGGAAGGCGATGAGGAAGGCCACGAGCGAAAGGATGACGTAGCCTTTCGCCATCGACCACCAGATCGCGCTGTCCGACTCGCCGAGCACCTTGCGGGTGTTCACACGGCGCATCCGCAGGGGTGCCTCCGCGATGGCGAAGTTGGCGAAGTTGAGGAAGGCGATGATGAGAACCGCCCACGCGATGCCCGACAGACAGTTGGTCACGAAACGGCTCACTGCATCGGGATTTCCACTACGTTCGGCATCGGGCTCGAAATGGATGTCTTTGGCGGCCACCAACCGCACATCCGACGGGGCAGAATTCCACATTTTTTCGGTGTAGAACTTAGCCTTCAACATAGCAGCCAATGTGTCAGGGTTGGTGCCGGGCTTCAGTTTGCAATAGATGGAGCCCCAGCGATAATCTTTCCATACGCGCTTCGCCATCACGGGTGCAGGTTTGGTTGAATCGCAGGAGGCCCTGAGCGTTACGTCTTTATACTCAGGTTCTCCCGTCGCTTGGTAACTGCTGGCCGAGAGCGAAATCGGATCGGATTCCGACGACTCTCCGTAAAGCTCAGCATTAGCGAACAGAGAATCTTCCGAACCCTCAATATTCCAGACCATCGCTTGACATTTCCCGGGACCGTCCCACAACGCCTGAATCGAATCCTGATCGACTTTCACCGCTTTATATTCCCAGCGGGGCATTTTAATGAGAATCAGCGGGTTGCCGAAAGTATTGTTCGCTGGCATATCCTTGTAAACAGCCACGACTTTTCGATGCAGAATGGTGTCTTTGCCCCTGTCTCTGTCTCGCAAGGAAAGTGTTTTCCCGACAGGACTCTCTTTGGGGAAAAGTTTCTTGGCCAACGACTCGGGCACCACGACCTCTTCATCGTCATCCAGCTCGCTGAACGCACCCTCAACGCACTGGAATCCGAAAAAGTCGAAGAAGAGCGTGTCATAGAGTGTTATATTCGACAGGCTTCCCACTCCCTCAACAGGATGTTCCAACTTGTAGTTGTAATCCAAATCGGAAAGCTGACAGACGGACTCCACCTCATCGAGACTGTCGAGGTAATCGGTTATGTCGCTGTCATTTATCCAGTGGGAGTATCCCTGTCCGAGATCGTTCTCCTCCATGCGGTACATCCGTTCGGAGTCCGCGAGGCAGCGGTTATAGCGGCGGTCGTAGCGGACCTGCGCCATGAGGATCATGAAGACGGCCAGGGCGGTGGCGAGGCCGAGAAGGTTGAGGATTTTTGGGGTTTTCATATCTGATTTGGTTTTTTCGTTCTTGTCAGGCCCATACACTGAGGCTGCGCTTCGTCGTCATCGCTGTCTCCGCAGTTCGGAACTCCGGGGCTGCTCAAGGAAGCAGTTTTGATACCCCCTGCCCTGCGGGCATCCCCCCTAAAGGGGGGAATTGGGGCTCTTTCGTTACAACTACTAACTACTAACTGCTAACTACTAACTATATATCGGGTTCCTCCCGCAACGTCCGCAATGTCTGCCACGCGGTGATACCGAGGGCAAGGAGGGTGATGCCGAAGAAGGTCGCGAGGAAGGGCCAGACAGGGATGTCGGCTTTGTAGGCGAAGTGCTGCTGCCACTTGTGGAAGAGTCCGACAGCAAGGGGCGCGGCGGCGGCGAAGCAGACGGTGCAGATGATGAGTTGGTTGCGGATCATCTTCCAGAGCTGGTTGCCGGTGGAGGCACCATACACGCGGCGCAAAGTCAGCTCGCGGCGACGGTACGTGCACTCCAATATCACCATACCCAACAAGCCGGTGAGCGTGACGAACAAGGTGACCGCCCCGAAAAGCGCCATCAACTTGGCGAAATCGTCCTCTTTCTCGTACTCCTTGTCGATGGCATCCTTCAGCGAGGTGAACGGGCATAACTGTCCCATGTGGGCGCAAGCGGCGTCCATTTGGCTTACTAAAGACGCGTCAACTTTTTGTTTGCCAGCATCTTTCAGTTTGATGTAAATATACGGATCATTCCACACGAGTTCGTCATTGACCTTCGCAAAATAGATACAAGGTTCAATCTCATTGATGAGTGGCATATTATGAAAATCTTGCACAACACCATCAATGCCTGAATTGCGCCGATTCGAGTCTATTTCCCACTGCTTTGTCAATTTCAGAGCCGACTTGTTAAGGATTCTGCCATTACGCGATGCATTACAAACCTCTTCAAAGTCTTTGCCTTCCAGCATTTTGATACCAAAGAATCGGAAGAAATTGGCTGAAACCGTGCGGTCGCAAATCGACACCATTTCATCTCCGACTTTAAGCGTCACCATGCCGTAGGAGGCCCCTTGTCCCAGTATGGGATTCTCCGCCCAAGTAACATCCGCAATTTCCCCTAACTTTTTCCATTCGCCTTTCAAAGAGTCCAAAGTCTTACACTGAAAATCTTCCTGATAGCCTTTGAGAGCAGGATTCGTAGTGTTTGGAGCTGACTTCTGAAATTGAGATACATAGATATTATCTCCTCCTTTGTGAAGTAGCGTTCCAGCTTGATGGCTATAACCCACTCTATCGGCTTCTGCAACAGACGTTCCATCTTGCTGTGGGCTTTCTCCGAGTAGAGCTGTTTT
>CACXUB010000097.1 GCA_902770735.1 uncultured Bacteroidota bacterium
ACTTACAGTCAGATTCTACTGGAGAACGTGCCTTACATCCGCATGCTTTCGCACCAGTTCGGCCTCGGCTTCATCCCCGGCTCATGGATGGAATCCATCAGTCTCTCGAAAGGGACTTCCTCGGTGGTGAACGGTTTCGAGGCCATCACAGGACAGATCAACATCGACTATAAGAAACCGGAGAGCAATTTGGAGCGTTTCTTCATGAATTTCTACGCCAATTCGATGGGAAAAGGCGAATTGGCCATGAATACTCGTATCCCCGTAGGCAAAGAGGAGAAGGTAAGCACCAATTTCCTGCTCTTCCTCGCGGATCAGTTTTTCAAGGTTGACATGAACCACGACGGCTTTATGGACGCACCGAGAAGCCGTCAGGTGAACTTCATGAACCGCTGGGACTACAAGGCTCCCATTGTGGAGGGCCGCACGATGGTCGATTTCGTGTGGGACAACCGTTTCGGTGGGCAGATGGGCTTCAACCCGGGTATTATGCCGCAGGTGCTCACGTACGGTTTCACCGCCGATAACAAACGCTTGGATGTCATCACCAAGAACGGTTTCTTGTTGAAGGGCGAACACGAAAGTATCGGAACCATCCTCTCCTTTACAGGACATTGGCTGGATTCACGTTACGGCAATGGCGCTCTTTACAGCGGAGATCAATATAGTGTTTATGCTAATGTGTTGTATTCCAATAAATTCGGCGCAAACGAGCGACACAAATTGACAGCAGGTGCCAGTTTACAGTATGATTGTTTGAATGAACTCTACGAGGATGGTTTGGCTTTGTATTGTTATTATCGACCGCATCACCACGATTTGATACCCGGCGTCTTTGCCGAATATGCCTATATCCTTGATCCGAAGTTGGTGGTCACGGCAGGGATGCGTTTGGATTACAATCGTGTCAGAGACAGACACGAATCTCTTATTTGGATTCATGATTCACAGCTCTTCTGGACGCCGCGAGTACACCTCAAATGGCAGGCAACCAAGGATCTGTCGTTACGCGCGTCTGCCGGCAAGGGCTACCGCAACGCCCATTTTTTCGCAGAAAACCAGTCTTTGTTGCTCTCTTCGCGTAAGATCTATTTTGACGGGAATGAAAGACCCGAAGAGGCCTGGAATGCCGGTGCAAGCTTGGTTTGGCAATTCAACATGCCGGGCGGAAAGGCCACACTGGCAGTCGATTACTTCTACACCTACTTCGTGCAGCAGATGATTGTGGATTTGGATCAGGATGTCCATGCGGTGCATTATTACGCCCTCAACGGCGAATATAACGGCTATCATAACCGTTCCCGCTCGCATTCCGCGCAGGTTGAGCTGACCCTCAAACCGCTGCAGCGATTCGAGATTCTGTTGGCTTACCGCTACAACGACGTGCGTTATATGCGTCAGGGTGTGATGCGACAGAAAGACATGATGAGTCCGCACAAGGCGCTCGTCAACCTCAACTACAGCACGCCGTACGACAAGTGGAAATTCAACCTCAACTTCCAGATTTACGGACCGATGCCGCTGCCCAACACGCAGAGCAACCCCGAGCCGTACCGCCGTCCTGACGTCTCGAAGCCGTATTGCTTGTTCAACGCGCAGATCACCAAGAAGTTCCGTAAGTGGGAGATTTACGCGGGCGGCGAGAACCTCCTCAACGTCAAGCAGAAAGACCCGATCGTGCAGGCCGAGAACCCCTTCGGCGAATATTTCGACGCCACGATGGTGTACAAGCCCGTCACGGGAATCATGGGGTATGTCGGCGTGCGGGTGATCCTAAAGTAGTTTAGGGTTTAGAGTTTAGGGTGGTTATTGTTCTTTGGGATCCGGTGTGAATTTTCCGGTTTTGTCGATGTAGCCGCTTTGGTTGTTGTCTTGGTCGCCGACTCTTACCTTGGCCCTACCGGTTTCTGCGTCGAAGGGTTTGGCGCTGAAGAACTGGGGTGGGATGACCATTCTGCCAGTGGTGTTTATGTAGCCCCATTTTCCATTGAGCATGACGGCTGCAAGGCCATCGGAGAAGTAACCAACGGCTTCGTAACGTGTCTCTGCCACCACCTTTCCGGTTTTGTCAATGAAACCGCACTTTTCCTCCACCATCACCGCCGCGAGGCCTTCTTTGAAATTCTCTGCGATGTCGAATTGCGGTTGAATCACCCATTCCCCGTCATGATTGATGAATCCCGCCTTTCTGTTCTTTCCTACGAGAGCCAATCCTTCATGAAATTCCGGGGCGGTGAAATTGACCGATTCGAATTCGGGCTTGATGCGGATGTTTCCCGATTTGTCTGCAAACCCCCAGTAATCCCCCTCTTTTACGGAAATCAGTCCTTCGGAGAAATATCCTGCGTGGATGTATTTCGGCTCCACAATCCAACCGTTTTCGTTGAAAAAGCCGTATAGCCCGTTTAAGTACAGACAAAGGGTGTTGTCGAATTCGTCTTGTCTCGCAAGGTTGTTGGTGGGTTCCACCACCCAGGTCCCGTCTTTTTTCAATATGCCGTGCTTAGAACCTTCTTTCTCCACATCGCCCTCGTTGGCGGTGTAGGCATAGCTGCCGTAAACATCCACCAGGTCGAACTGCGGTCGGCGAACCCATCCGTTGTCGTCCAAAAGTCCCCATTTCCCGTTTATTTTGACGCCACCCCATCCATCCTGAAAGTCATCGGATATCTGTACGTCGGCATTTTCGGGCAGTTCCAGGACAATCATGCCTTTGGGGTTTATGATAAACTGGCTGCCGTCGGTTTTGACCAGTGTCATATAGCTTTGTTTTGTGCTTGAATTCAATGGGTTAGCTTCGGGCTCTTGTCCGAATGCGGCCGTGCATGACATCAGTGCTAACAGGCTGACTAAGAACAGTTTTTTTGTCATATTGAGGACTATGGGTTTGTGATGAATTTTTTTACTCGGCAAAGATATAATTTTATTTATTTTTGCCGTTTTTAATTTAAAGAATAAAACTCACCTAAAAAGTAAGATTATGACCTCATTTGGAAAAGCCGTCGTACGGGCATCGGCAATAACTCTTTTATTTTTATTTGGCTGTGTATCAGTGTTTTCCCAGAATACGATTTCAGGTACCTTGCAGGATGCGAATTCCGGCAATCCGGTGCAGTATGCCAACGTGAGCCTGCTGCGGCAGAGCGACAGTGTGCTGGTAAGTCACACCTACGCCAACGACAAAGGTGTTTTCCAACTGCAAATGGTTCCCAACGGGAATTACCGTATGGTGGTCTATTTCTTTGGTTATGAAAATCTTGAACAGTCTTTGACCGTGGACAAGGACATGGATTTGGGCGTGCTCAAGATCACGCCGGGGGCTTCCACCATCGGCGAGGTGACGGTGAAGGGCGAGCGGCCGCTGTTTGCCGTGGATGGAGAGAAAACCTACTACAATACCTCCGAAGATCCGAGTGTGCAGGCCGGTACCGCCTCCGACGTGCTGCAGAACGCGCCGGGCGTCTCCGTCGATGTGGAGGGCAACGTTTCCCTGCGCGGCTCCTCCAGCGTGGAGGTCTGGATCAACGACAAGCCGTCGCATCTGACTTCCGAGAACCTCAAGACGTATCTCCAGCAGATGCCTGCCAACAGCATCGACCATGTGGAGGTGATCACCAATCCCTCCGCGCGTTACGGTTCCAAGGCCGACGGTATCATCAACATTGTGACCACCACCAAGGTCAAGAAAAACCAGTTCATCAGCTTCGGCGCGAACGCATCTATCAAACCGTATGTAAGTCCCTGGATTTCATACGTTTGGAGTAACGATAAGATTTCCATCAACGTCTATAGCAACTTTTCTTATTCGTTGGACAAGCACAAAGGAGTGACAGACATGACCATCTACCAACCCGGCGAAGAGGGTAGGGAAGCGGTGGTTTTTCAGAAGGATTCCGGCGATTCACGGTCAAATAGCTATGGCGCAGGTGTCCATTTCAGTCTCGATTATGAGATCGACACGATGAACACCTTGTCGTTCTGGGGCAGTTTTTGGCCGCACTGGGGCGACAGCAAAGGCTACACCGAGCAGTTCCGGGATTTCTTCTTGCTTTCCGACACATCGTTATACAAAGAAACGTCCACAGGCCGTAATCGCAGCCATTGGGGTGGTGTCGGGGCGTATTACCAACACAAATTCGACAACAAAGGCCATAACCTTTCCGTGGATTTGAACGGCAGCACTTGGGGCTGGGGCTCCGACAATCTGCTCGACAAGCACTACTTCTCGCCTGTGGAATACACTCGCAATCGTAACTCGATAGACAAGGTCGGCTCATACGACTTGTCGGCCGAGCTGACCTACAACCGTCCCTATTCCGAGAAGGGGGAGATTTCGGTCGGCTACTACGGCGCGATGGAGAGCAGCAGGGGTTACTCGCATTTGGACACGTTGCGCGGCGACGAGTGGGTGAACGACGCAATCCGCAGCTACAACCATAGCTCCCCGTCGTTCCAGAACCAGGTGTTCTTCACGCTGCAGCACAAATTCGGCAACTTCACCATCAAGCCGGGCGTGCGTTTGGAGCATGAATACCTCACGGTCCGCTATCCCGACATCGTGCCCGACACGTTCGGTGTCCGCAGACATTATTTCCATGTGCGTCCGTCGTTGCACCTGTCGTACCGCACCAAATCGATGCACAATTTCCGTTTAAGCTACACCTTCCGCAGCTCCAACCCGGACGCGGACGAGCTGACACGTTTCATCGAGTTCGAGGAGGAATCGTTCAGCAGCGGCAATCCGGAGTTGCTCTCCACGTTGACGCACTCCTTGGAGGCCGGTTGGCAGAAGTACTGGACCAAATACGGTTCCGTCGGTCTCACGCTTTATTTCCGTGCCAAAGAGCGGGAAGTGAATACAATCCAGGTGCCCGCTTTCCATGAAATCTACGGAGGATTAGTCCCGTATTCTTATCCAGTGAATGTCGGTAAATCGTCGAGCACAGGACTGGAATTCAACACCATGTTCCGTCCCAACGCCATGTTCAACATGCGTTTTTACACCAATGTTTATTATTCCTACTTGGAGACGCTGTATAACAATGAAGTGTATAAGGCCGATAAATGGACGTACAGCTTCAATCTCAGCGTTTGGGCGAAACTCTGGAAGCGTTTGGAAATCAATGTGTCCGGTATGTACCGTTCGCCGTCGTTGTCGTTGTTCAACACCAGTCTGCCGTATTACACCCTCAACGCGGGTTTGCGTTGCGACTTCTTCGACAAGAAACTCTCCGTCTATCTGAATGCCAACGACATCTTCAACTGGAACAAGTGGGGCAGCAACAACGACAGCCCGTACTTGGTTTCGCACAGCACGTACAAATTCAACTCGCGTTCCGTCGCGTTGGGCTTCACGCTGCGTTTTGGCAAGATGGAGTTGGAGTACCAGGCACGTCAAGGCGCGGCCAGCGAGAGCAGCGGTGGCGGACAAGGCGGGATGTAATCCTGAAAGATCCTTTTTTTGATTGTAGCGTCTCCCGGCTAATTGCAATCGACGTCTTCATCCTCTTTGATGCAGCGAATGCTGACACCGCAGTTGTTGGGCAGGTTTTTGTGGATCACGGAGTCGCAATAGTATTCGTAAATCATTCCCGAACCCGTGGGCGACGGAACCAACTTGACGGTGCAGAAGTAGGCGCAGGAGTACAATCCTTCGAAGCGCGAGGTCTCGCTGTTGTAGTAGCCGCTGGGCAGGATGTTGAAACCGGAGAGGTTGGTGCCGTCGCTGACGACCCAGTAGCCGGTGGATTTCAGGTCTTTCATGTTGAATTCGTCCAAAGTGGCGAAATCTTCCTCGAAAGGCAGCCGCCATCCTTGGGGGCAAGCTCCTTGTACAAATCCTTTGGCATTGACCGGAATGCTGCCGTCGCTGTTGCTCCTGAGCGCCGCTGGGAGGAAATAAAGGTTTCCGAAAATCGCCTCGTTTTCAGCCTCGTTAGGATATTGAGCTGAATAATAGCGCATCACGTCGGGGATGGGGGTGTCGTCGCTGTATTTCTTGGATTTCAGGTTCTCGGTCATCCAGCAGAGCGAGCCGATGCGTTTGGCTGTGTAGGTCCTGCCCTCAAAGTCCGTGGCTTCGGTGCAGGGGGGGACGAGGACTTTCATGGTGGGGACTTCAAACGGGGAAACCTCCACGACAGGTGCTCCGGAAGTCGGTGTGATCGTTTTTTTCAGGTAAGCACCGCTGTTTGTGGGATATTCCGCCGCGGGCAACCCCGTCACGTCAGCGTCCAGCGTGTAGACGAGCTGGAGGGTGTGGAGAATATTCAATTCCGCGTTTATCTGCCATTTGAATGATTTTGTACTGGCATTGTAGGTGATCTCGTAGGGATAGACGCCTGCGTCGGGGGTGCCGAAACCCCAGCTGTTGGAGCCGGTGGGAACGCACGCCAACGTGGTCCCGTCGTAGGTGATGGTGAAAGGCTTGTTGTCACTCGGGATGTTCAATTCGAAATGGTCCGCGATGGTGTCGTAAACCTCGTAGTCCTCGCCCAGATCAACGAGAATGTCTTTCAGATCATCCACGAAATCAGCCACCGGTCGGTCGCCGATCTTCATGCCCAGTGTGCGCCCGGACTCCTCGCTGAGCAGCCATTTGGCGAAAGAACGGGCAAACAGCACCACGTTGCTGAAACTTTTCGCGCTGTCCCACAGCATCACAGTGTTGTAGCGGCTGCTCATGTCTTCGAACAGGTGCCCGGCCATATACAGCGATTTCTCAAGCGCGTCCACATGGCTCATGAAAAAGTGAGGGTTCGGTTGGGTGTAGTCGTAGCTGTAGGAACCGTCGCTGTTTGAAACCACCACGTAGGGGTTCAGTTGCATGAAGGGCACGTCGGCGTTGGCTGCTGATGGGGTGAACTCGTAATAGGTGTTGATAGCCGCGCTGTTGCGCATGCTCCCCGGCATGGAGCTGATGTTGTTGATGGGATGCTCCGTGACGTTGCCATTTAGTTTGACTTCGCGGATGGCGTGTGCATACGGGTGCGTGCCGGTCAACTCGGGATTCGTGGAGTTGTGGATCCAACGGTATGCCGTCCCGTCATTCGCATGGGGCACGTTCAGGTTGGCATTGTCGGGCCCTTCGAAGAATTCCACAATGTTCAATCCGGTATAGTAAGAGTTCAGGGTGTTTCGCGATACACTGTATTTGGAACGCCCCATACTCTGGCTCCAAGTGGGTTGCGACTCCAAACCTATGCCGGGCGATGTGAGTTTGGCGATTTGTGTGGCAAATTGCGAGTAGATGATGGTTTGTTCGTAGTTCTCGTTGTTGTAGCAGTTGGCTTTGGCGTCGGTGATGAGGATGACAAACTGTCGGCCGGCGATGTTGGGGTTGCGCGACAACGACCCCTGCAGCATTGTGTCCGCAAGTTGCAGACCTCCATGGATGTTTGTGCCGGTGCTTAAGGTTATCCCCATGTCTATCCCGGTGATGGCATTCCTGATTTGGACGGAATCCGCGGGCGTTTTCAGCGGTGTGAGCGGCAGAATCGTTTTCGCCAGACCGTGGAATTTGACAATGCCGACGTTGATGTCGGCCGCCTCTTTCAATTCCGACAGCATCGATAATGTGGTCGAAGTGACTGCCTGGAAATTGGTTGAATTAGAATAGTCCAGCACGAAAACCACGTCAATGGGGGTCTTCTTGTCCTGCGCCGGGAACGAAAATGTCACATCTGTCTGCCCTGTGCCATCACTGGCTTTGATACATTTGGGGTCGATTGTTTTGCTTTTTGAAATGGCGTCCAACGATTGGGCATTTAAGCTTAAAGCGGTGACAACCAATAAACTAAACACGATAAAGGTGCTTGTGAATTTCTTTTTCATAACGTATTCTTATTTAATATTATTATTCTGCTTAAAATTTATACTATATAATAAAAATTGTGCAAAATTACATTTTATTTGGATAAAATGTATTGTCTAGGCAAAAAAAAAGAAGGCCGAATCGACCTTCTATATTTTTGTTTAGGAATAGGGACTCTATCTTCTGCCGCGAGCTTTCATCGCGCGCATCATGCCTTTGGTTTTGCCGGAGCCGTTG
>CACXUB010000098.1 GCA_902770735.1 uncultured Bacteroidota bacterium
TGACGGCGTTAGCTGTTATGCTTTGGGGGCGGGTGTCGGCGCAGGAGCGGGAAAATCGCGCCATCGACTCCGCCATGGCCATCTCGCCCGACTATCTGCCCACGCGGTATGCGAACTTCCCCACTGTCAACTACAACCCACTGTCCTACAACACCATAGATACCACCTTGTACTCGATTTCCTTCTTCGATCCGCTCCTTTCCGTACCGAACCTCTACCAGTCGTTAGGCATCAACGGGCAGGCACACAAGAGCATGATATTCGACATCGAGCGCCCCACGGGATTCAACTGGATCACGCTTCCTTATTCCCTCTATTTCAACAAGATATCGGATCTGAAGATTTACGATCTGCAGACCTCTTTCACCGATCTCAGTTTCAACTACGGCATCATGAGTGCTTTCTCGCTGCACGCCACGCACGCGCAACACGTCCGGCAGGCCGACTTTGTGGTCACGTTGGACGGTGCGAGCAATCCGGGATACTTCCTCCATCAAGGCATCAACCGCATGAATATCAGCGGGATAGCCCGTTATCAGACCCCCAACAAGATTTACGGATTCCTGTTCGCCTACGCATTCAACCACGGCAAGTTCGCGGAGAACGGCGGTTTGGAAGATATCGCCTCCTTCACCGACCGCAACCCGAGGACAGACACCAACATCACCAACGACCTGAACAGTTTCGCGGTGATGTTCCAACACGCCCAATCCCTCGTCAACACTCACGCCACGCAGCTCACCAACTACGTGAATATCAAAGACAAAAAGGGACACTATTTCGGGACCATCAGTCACACGTTCGACTTCACCTACCTGACCAGCCGCTTCTTCGACTACGAGCTGAACAACCTGTTTTACCACAACCGCTACTACCTCAGCACGGACACCACCAAAGACACGCTCAGCACCTATGTCATCGCCAACGCGCTGCAATGGGCGAACTACAGTCCTGTGGACACGGTGAGCGGAAATCCGTACTATTTCCGCATCGCGGGAGGCGTGCGCCACGAGTACGCCAACACGCTCTCCTACCACTACCCGGGCAACAGCATGACCCTGTTCGGCCGCACCAGCATACGGCTTTTCAAGGTTTGGGAACTCTACGGTGACTTCTCCTACAGCCTCTTCGGGTACCTCCACAACGACGCCGCGGCGAGGGCGGGCTTCCGCTTCACCATCAAAAAGGCACAGCGGCATCACATCGGTCTCGAAGCCGCATTCTTCCGTTACTCTCCCGACTACATTCTCAGCGACTACATGGGCAACAACAATTTTTGGATTAAGGAGTGGAAAAAGCAAAATATCGTCAAACTTGGCGCTTACTGGACCATTTTCGACTACAAAGTCGGGTTCAACTTCTTCAATCTCGGTCAATACGTCCACCTGAACAGCGATTTCGAACCGGAGCAGATCGAAAAGGCGGCGCAAGTGGTGCAACTGACCTTGTTCGCCCCGGTGCGCACCAAATATTTCGCCTTAGACGCGCAACTCGCCCTCCAGCACTCCACCAACAAGGCGGTCACGGTGCCGTTGTTCGCCGGCAAGTTAAGCGCCCTCTACACCACCCGCATCTTCAAGAAACGGCTGCGCTTCCAAGTGGGGCTCGACATGTTCTACAACACCCTCTACTACGCCGACGGCTACAACCCGCTGATGCGCCAGTTCTACACCCAGCAGGAGATTCAGGCCGGCAACTACCTCTATCTTAACGCTCACCTCGCCCTGCGCGTGAAACGGATCTCGTTCTTCGTGCGCGGCGGCAACCTCCTCGCCGCACTCTTCAACTTCCACTACATGACCACCCCCGGCTACCCCATGCAAGGCCGCAGCCTCGAACTCGGCATCAACTGGAAATTCTATGATTAGTTAGCAGTTAGCTATTGGCTGTTGGCTATTGGCTGTTAGCTGTTGGCTGTTGAAATCACAGAACGATATATAGGACATCTTCCAAGAGGGCTGCAGGCCCGACACGTGTCAACCCAGGGCGAACGCAGTGAGCCCTGGGACTATAACGAAATACCAAACAATATGACCAAATACAGAATCGAAAAAGACACCTTAGGAGAAATGAAAGTCGAGAGCGACAAACTGTGGGGCGCTCAGACGCAACGGGCAATGGAGAACTTCGAAATCGGGAAGAAACACATGCCCATCGAGATCATCTACGGCATCGCCACGGCCAAGAAGGCGGCGGCGTGCGCCAACTACGACTGCGGCGTGCTGCCCGAGGACAAGCGCGACCTCATCGTGCGCGTGGTCGATGAAATCACCTGCGGCCAATGGGACGACCAGTTCCCGCTGCACATTTGGCAGACCGGCTCGGGCACGCAGACCAACATGAACGTCAACGAGGTGATCGCCCACCGCGCCCAACTGCTGCACGGCGGCCAGCTCACCGACTACCCGCTCTACCTCTCGCCCAACGACGACGTCAACAAGTCGCAGTCCACCAACGACATCTTCCCCACGGGCATGCGCATCGCCACCGCGAAGAGCATCATCACCCGCACACTGCCCGCGTTGGAACGCATGATGGCCACCTACCGCGAGAAGGTCGCCGAATACGCCGACATCAAGAAGATCGGACGCACCCACCTGATGGACGCCACCCCGCTGACCCTCGGCGACGAGCTCTCCGGGCACCTCTCCCAGTTGGAGCACGGCTACGAGGTTATCCAGCAGAGTCTCAAGCACTTGATGGAACTTCCCATCGGCGGCACGGCGGTCGGCAACGGCATCAACGCGCCCGAAGGCTATGACAAAAAAGCGCTGCAATACATCAACCAGTTCACGGGTTACGAGTTCAGCAACTGTCCGAACAAGTTCGAGGCCATGGCCACCCACGACTCGCTGTGCGAGATGTCGGGGGCGTTCAAGCGGTTAGCCGTTTCGTTGATGAAGATCGCCAACGACTTCCGCCTGTTGAACTCGGGTCCGCGCTGCGGTTTGGGCGAGGTGATCCTGCCCGCCAACGAGCCCGGCTCCTCCATCATGCCCGGCAAGGTGAACCCCACGCAGTGCGAAGCCCTCTCACAGGTCTGCTGCCAAGTCATCGGCAACGACGTGGCCATCACCACCGGCGCCATGCAGGGCCATCTGCAGCTCAACGTCTTCATGCCGCTCATCGGCCGCAACCTGCTGCAGTCGTCGCGCCTGCTCGCCGATGTCATCAACTCCTTCAACGACCACTGTCTCAAGGGGATAAAGCCCAATCTGGAACGCATCTCCATGCACCTGCACAATTCGCTGATGCTGGTCACAAAGCTCAACCCGCACATCGGCTACTACAACGCCGCGAAAATCGCGCAACATGCCCACGAGCACGGCCTCACCCTGCGGGAGTCCGCACTGGAACTGAAACTCGTCAGCGCGGAAGACTTCGACGAGTGGATGCGGTTGTGAATTAAGAATTAAGAATTAAGAATTAAGAATGGAAGGTGACGAAAATCATATAACATCCGGTTTGGACACCAACAAAGAAGTAAGTTCAAAGGGCGTCAAGTTCTTTTTAATTTACTTTGGGTTGTATTTGGCTGTGTGGGGGATGGTCCACATCGCCTCGCGGGTATGTAATCCCAACTACTTCCAAAACTCATTGGAAGTGTCCTACGTGGTTATGGGATTCTTACTTTCCATTGCGGAGGCAGCCGTGCTTGGCATTATTCCAGCCATAATACTGGGGAAGGCCAAGAAAAGAGAATATGTCTATTTTCCCGTGTTAGGCTTCCTTCTTATCAACATTGCGGCGTATTTTTCAATAGGCACTGACCTCAGATTCTTGGGTTGGATACCGGTGTTGTACGACACGCATTTCTTAGTGTTTCTGGATGCCCTAACGTTAACATCTCTTACGGATTCTTTGGGTTTTCTCTTCCTGGTGATATTCCCGACCGCCTATTACCTTTTGCTGATATGGATATCCCTCCTTCTGTCACACCGTTCCAAAACCCTAAACCCTAAACCTTAAACCCTAAACTGAAAAAAAGATATGAACAAAAAAATCGTAGTATTATCAGGTGCCGGCATCAGCGCGGAGAGCGGCATCAGCACCTTCCGCGACAGCGACGGCCTTTGGGAGAACCACAATGTGGAAGACGTGGCGACCATCGACGGGTGGTACCGCAATCCCAAGCTTATCATCGACTTCTACAACGAGCGGCGCACGCAGCTGGAGCACTGCCAGCCGAATCTGGCGCACCAACTGGTCGCAAAACTGGAGGAACATTACGACGTGACGGTGGTCACACAGAACGTGGACGACCTGCACGAGCGCGGCGGCTCCACCAAGATCATCCATCTGCACGGCGAGCTGACCAAGGCATGCAACGAACGCAAGACGGAGGTCTTCGACATCGGGTACAAACCCATGACCTACGGCGAACGCGCCAAAGACGGCTCCCTGCTGCGCCCGTTCATCGTCTGGTTCGGCGAGGCCGTCCCGTTGCTGGACGCCGCCGCCAGAGAGGTGGAACAGGCTGACATCCTGATCATTATCGGTACCTCGCTGGCCGTGTACCCCGCCGCCGGACTGCTCTACTATGCTCCGGCCAATGCGGAAATCTATGTCATCGACCCCAAACAGCCCGGCTCCATCTCCCGGAAGGTGACCTACATCACGGAAAAAGCCACCGTGGGCATGCAACAGTTGTATGAAAGGTTAACGGTTAAAGGTTAAGGGTTAATGACGTTGGCTGTTGGAAAGACTTGGGGCTCAGACAATTTTGTAATCAAGTAAATCACCAAAATTATAAAAAACATGAAAAGGGCAACAAAACTGTTCCTGTTGATTGCCGTGGCGATGATGGCTGTGGGCCTCACGTCGTGTGAGAATTATCCCGAGGGGGTGCCGAGTTTCTATTCGAGCGAATACCGGATTGTGGGTTCGTGGCAGGTGTCGCACACCTACCTCAACGGCGTGGAGATCGACTCCACGGACTACATCGGCTATGCGCCCAAGACCTACTACTACATCTACGCCGACCATGTGCTCGCGCTGTCGGCCATGTACGACGGGGAAATCCGCGAGTCCTCCTTCGCCACCTGGATTATCCGTCCCAAGGAGAAAACCGTGGAGTTCGACTACACCTTCTTCGGCAAGCACTACCATTTCTCCGCCGATGTGAAACGTCTCTCCCGTCGGGAGTTCTTCTTCGAGTTCGACGACGAAGACGGCGACCACTGGCGGCTGGAACTCTTCTCCAGATCCAACTTTTAGGATGGACCAAATTCTCCCGAAACCGGTCATTCCACCCGAGCCGGACGAGCCGTCCGGACTCGGCGTGTTCCGCTGGATCGTCGTCGGCATCATCGTCGCGGCGACCTTCGCCGGGGTGCTGCATTGGACCTTGTCCGTGCACCGCGACCGCGCCGAAGCCGTCAGGATGGCACGCCCCGCGGAACAATTGGCATGCGAAGGAAGCCCGCTTATCGAATTCAGCGGGAAAGACGTGGTGGTGAACCGCAAATGGAGTCCGCTCGCCGGCCGACGCCCGAGCGTGACCTTCACCTGCCGGCTCTCCCCCGCCCTGCCGCCGACAAAGTTCGTCATCCTTTGTTACCGTCCCCTCGGCACCGGCGAATGGATTTCCGCCGAAACGCACCCCCAGCGCGACAACTCCTGCCGCCTCACCATGCGCGACCTGCTTCGCGACATGCCCTACGAATGCTTTTTCATCGCCTGCAGCAACGACACGACCATTCAAAGCAACCGCATTATTTTCAGCACCGGACAACCGGAAAAACATTGACCTTTGACTATGACCATTACAGTTACCTATAAACGGACTCGAGCAATACGGATGCGGGTAGTCAGCAACGGCGACCTGCATGTTTCCGCACCCCTCCGCACCCCCAAAAGCGAAATAGACCACTTCATCAGCGAAAACGAGGAGTGGATCAGGAAAGCACGGCAGAAACAACTCGCCGCCAGCCAGAAACGCGCCAACTTCTACGGACAGCTGGACCTGTCCTCTCAGGAGAAAAGGAACGCCGCCGCGCAAAAGCTGGACGCCATCATCCACCCATTGTTGGAAAAGCACACCCGACAGATGGGGGTGTCGCCGACCCTGATAACATACCAACCGACCATTTCACGGTGGGGATCCTGCAACAAACGAACTCGGGAAATCCGATTCAGCCTCTATTCGCTCCTGTTGCCGGAATGGTGCGTGGAACATATCGTGGTACACGAACTCGCACACCTCATCGAGGCCAACCACGGACCGAAATTCCACGCATTGATGGACCGTTATTTCCCGCTTTGGAAAGAGGCCCGCAAAACCACACGGGAACTTGTGAGACACGGCATATCCGCCGCCAGCCTTTAACAACGGCCGACGGTATTCCTGAAAAAACTGAAGGAAAGATTTTTTGTTCACAAAAAATTGTACCTTTGCGGTCGCAATTTTGAAGTATCATTTTAAACCCAAAGAAATATGAACGAAGAAATGCTGAACCTGAAACCCGCGAAGGTTTTCTACTATTTCAATGAAATCACCAAAATCCCGCGCCCGTCGAAGCGCGAGGAGAAAATGTCGCTTTGGTTGGAGGAGACCGGCAAGAAGTTGGGACTGCCCACCAAGCGCGACAAAGTCGGCAACGTGCTGATTTCCAAGCCCGCCACGCCCGGCAAAGAGAATGTCACCCCCGTGGTGCTGCAGGCGCACATGGACATGGTGTGCGAGAAGAACAACGACAAGGTGTTCGACTTCGACAAGGACGCCATCGAGACCTACATTGACGGCGAATGGCTGAAGGCCAAGGGCACGACCCTCGGTGCCGACGACGGCATCGGCGTGGCTCTCGCGTTGGCCGTCCTCGACGACAACGAGCTGGAACACGGTCCTATCGAGTGCCTCTTCACCATCGACGAGGAGACCGGGCTCACCGGCGCCGCCGCCGTGGAAGCCGGCTTCATGCAGGGCAAGATGCTCCTCAACCTCGACTCCGAGGACGAAGGCCAGTTCTTCATCGGGTGCGCCGGCGGCCAGGACACCGTGGCCAAAGTTCCCGTTGACTACGAACCCGTGGAGGGCGACTGCGACTTCTTCAAGGTCGAGGTCAAAGGTCTGCAAGGCGGTCACAGCGGCGACGACATCAACAAGGGCCGCGGCAACGCCGTGAAATTGCTCGCCCGCATCCTCTGGAACTCCTACAGCGACTACAACCTGCGCGTCGCCGACATCAACGCCGGCAACCTGCGCAACGCCATCGCCCGCGAGGGTTACGCCATCGTGGCCGTTCCCAAAGAGGAGGTCGAGAACTGGAAAGCCTATCTCGCCAAGATGGACAAGATCTACAAGGATGAATTCCACACCACCGACCCCGGCGTGACCGTCGCAGTGGAACCCGCCGAACCCGTCAAGGAGGTGCTGGAGGAAACCCTCCAAATCGATGTGCTGAACGCCCTCGTCGCCTGCCCGCACGGCGTCGCCGCCATGTCGCAGGACATCCCCGGCTTCGTGGAGACTTCCACCAACTTAGCCTCCGTGAAGATTGTCGATGGCGAAGTGGTGTTCACCACCAGCCAGCGCAGCTCCGTGGAGTCCAAGAAACAGGCCATCGTCGACAAGGTGTCCACCACCTTCTGGATGATAGGCGCCGACGTGGAGAACTCCGACGGCTATCCCGGATGGAACCCGAACCCGAACTCCGAGGCGGTGCGCGTGCTGACGGAAGCCTACCGCAACGTCTTCCACAAAGACCCGCAGGTGCTGGCCATCCACGCCGGCCTCGAATGCGGCCTCTTCTCCGAAAAGTACCCCGACATGGACATGGTCTCCTTCGGCCCGACACTGCGCGGCGTGCACTCCCCCGACGAGAAGCTCGAAATCGCCACCGTCCAGATGTGCTGGGACCTCATGGTCGAATTCTTCAAGCTCTTGAAATAATCATCCACAGGTATTTTACACATCATAAACAGCGA
>CACXUB010000099.1 GCA_902770735.1 uncultured Bacteroidota bacterium
TGACGCAATGTTGTTGATGCTCCGAAAATATTTTCCTTCTCATTACGTTCTTTAATGTCATCCCAGTTCAAACCTTCATTACGAAGAGACACGACCTTCCGGAACTCCATAAACCAGAACGAATGTTTCACAGCACCCGCGCTATATTCTGCTTTTGTTGGACGAAAACCGCCCTCAAAATGCGTAACGTACTGACCAGAACAGCCTCGGGCATCGTCTATATCGCCTTGATGGTGGCGGCGGTCTTCACCCCTTGGGTGGCCGTGCCGTTAGCCTTTTTTTTCGCGTTGGTGGGAATCCGGGAATTGTACAAGATGTATGAGACGCCGGAACTCAGAATGGCGTACGCTTTTACGAATATCGCCTCTGGTCTGCTGATGCTCGCGTTCCTCAATTTTTCATTGCATTTTTTCATGGCCTCTTTTGCAAACGCCATGCCGCACACAGGGGAACCTTTCGCTGTATTATGCGATTCTGTGCTTCCTGGCTATTTTATGATGATATTGATAGCGCTGATCGCTGTCTTCATCCCCGTTTTTTTCTGTAAACAGGAACATCCGGTGAAGGTGTTGGGCATGGGACTGCTCTCGCTGGTGTGGATTGTGCTTCCGTTGAGTGTGCTCTTTATGCTGTGGTGTAGCAATAATCCTTCTCAGGTGCTGGGCTTCTTCATCCTGATCTGGATGTCGGACACGGCCGCATACGTCTTCGGTTCGCTGTTCGGCAAGCACAAGTTGGCTCCGAGCATTTCACCCGGTAAAACGTGGGAAGGCTTTTTGTGCAGCTGTGTTGTAACCGTTGGACTGGCGGTCGGGCTTTCCTACATCCCGTTCTTCCAGTCGGCGGGACTCAAAGTGTGGCATTGGATTGTCGTGGCCTTGCTGACAGAGGTTTTCGGCCTGATGGGCGACCTTCTGGAGTCAATGTTCAAGCGCAAGGCCGGCGTGAAAGACAGCGGCAAAATCATCCCCGGCCACGGCGGCGTCCTCGACCGCGTCGATTCCATCCTCTTCGCCACCCTCCCCGTTTACCTCTTCTGCCTGTTTTTCTCCTAACCCTTTAACCTGTTAACCTTTAACCTTTTAACCTTTTAACCCTTAACTTTAACCCATCTTAAGGGGTAGATATATGGTGAAGGTGCTACCTTTTCCCTCTTCGCTTTTGACTTCGATGCGGCCGTGATGAAGTTGCACGATTTTCTTCACGTAGCCCAATCCTAAGCCATAGCCTTTGACATTGTGGATGTTGCCGTGGGGTACGCGGTAGAAGTTGTCGAAGATCTTGCCGATGGCGGTCTGCGGGATGCCGATGCCCTTGTCGGTCACGGAAACGATGAAGTTTTTCTCGTCGGAAAGGGTGTAAACCAGGATTTCAGGACTTTCGTTCGAGTATTTGATGCCGTTTTCGATCAGATTCGTGAGGGTGTTGGTCAGGTGTGTGCGGTCGCCGAAAAGTTGCGATTTATCGGCATTCAGCGCCACGGTTAGGGTGCCGTTCGAGGAGTTGACGAGCAGGGCGAAACTGTCGGTGACTTTTTGGATAAGTTCGTGCATGTCAATCAGTTCCACGTTCATCTTGATTTGTCCTTTGCGGAGCTGCGCCGTTTCCAGCACGGTGGTCACCATATCCTTCAGTCGGTTGTTTTCGTCATTGATGATTTCCACGTAGGAGGCTCGTATGTCTTTGTCTTCCAGCATAGTGGGGTCGGCAAGCACTTCACATGCCAGCGAGATGGTGGCGATGGGGGTCTTGAACTCGTGGGTCACGTTGTTGATAAAGTCGTTGGTGACCTCCGTTGTTTTTTTCTGCCGGTAGAGCGAGTAAAGAGCGACAAATGCGACGGTGAAGGTGATGGCGAAGAAGACGACAATCAAGATGATGATGTTGCTCATTCGTTTGAACACGATGCCCCGGACGGTGGGGAATTGGATGATCAGGTAGTGCGGCGAGCTGATTTTTTCGTTGTATTTGAGCAGAAAGACGAATTCGCTGTTCAGCATCTGGTCGGGTGGGGTGCTTTGCGGTTTCACGACAAATTGCGAAGTGAATGCGTTGAACAGCGCGAAGTCGAACCGCGAATCGATGTTCTCGTTTTTCAAGGCATCGGAAATCATCAACTGCAAGGCTTCCGGATTGAGCAACGCCAACGTGGTGCTGTCCAGCTCGATCAGTTTTTTGTCTTTGATGTTGAAGGTGTTGGAAATGCCGTTCTGGGGCTTCTTGGGGTCCCAAGATTCGTTGTAGAGCGGGAACAGCCGGCGGAAAGCGGCCGTGAAATATTCCGTGTCGTTGGCAATGACGCGGGTGTCGTTTTCCTGGAAATAGATGGTTGTCTTGATAACGCCGATGGGTTGGTTGTTCACACTGTCGATCAAAAACTTGCGAGTCTGTTGCATGGAGATGATGCTGGCGGTGTCGATCTCCCGCCGGTCAACATTGTCCATCTCCAGGTCGAAAAGCGCGGTCGTGTCGTTCTTGATGGTGGCGTCGATCCGGTTCACCACTTCGTTGCCTGCCGACAGCACCTCGTTGACGAAGATGCTACGCTGCACCTTCTCGGCCTCCGTGTACAGGTAGAAAATGCCGAAAATCAGCGGTATGGCGGACAACCCGACCAAAATGAACAGCGTGACGATAATGCGTTTTTTCATTGTTTAGGGAATAGTGATCAGTGATCAGTGATCAGTGATCAGTGATTAGGGAATAGGGAGTAGATATGGTTATTAGTCATAGTCATAGTCATAGTTATTAGTCATAGTCATAGTTATTAGTCATAGTCATAGTTATTAGTCATAGTCATTAGTCATCAGTTTCTCGTCAGTAGAACAGCCAACAGCCAACAGCTAACAGCTAAAAGCCAACAGCCAACGCAGTGTGTCAATGCCATCGGGGTAGTCGGTGAGGGTGGGGGATTGGGCGTGGCCGAAAGGTTCAGCGTTCGTGATGTGCGGGTCGCGGCTGACAATGCACTGGAGTTGGTCGGCGTCGGTCTCCAAGCGGCGGTTGACGGCCTCAATGTCGTCGCAGTATTCGTAGTAAACCATCCCGATGGGCGATGCATAGTTCTGGTTTTCAGTCAGCAGGAAGGTTCCGGCATCCATATAGTAAAGCTTGTTCATCAGATGCACGGCTTTCTGGTATTCGAGGTTGTTGTTGAACTGGTGGTGCTGGGCGATGGGCTGGCTCTCCCGGTTCAAAATTCGCAGGAACGGGACGAAATCGTAGTCTTTCGGGACGAAGAGTTTGGAGACGGAGCGGCAGCCGAGTCCGAAGTAGAGGTAGATGTCGTCGGCCAGAAGGCGGAGTTCCTCCTCGGTTTCGGTGCCGTTGAGGACGGCCACGCTGTTGCGGTTCTTGCGCAGGATGTGCGGGTATTTGCTGAAGTAGTAGTCGAAGTAGCGCGCGCTGTTGTTGCTCCCGGTGGCGATGACCCCGTCGAAATCGGAGACCTTTTCCACGAACGCGATTCGTTCCGCGAAACGCGGCTCGATCTTGACGAGTTCCTGCGCGAGTGCGGGAAGCAGGTGCTTGTCTTGTGAAGAGAGCTTGCCCTGGTAGTCGTTGCCGCTGACGAGGATGCAGAAAAAGTCGTGGAAGGCGGCGGCGGGAATGTTGCCGGCGGAGATCACGGCGACGGTGCGGTGCGGGTCTTCCACCGGTATAATGTCTTGATAGCGAGTGTAATAAGCATCCAGAGCCTCAGGCGCGAGCATCTGTCCGATGGCGGCGAGCGCATGGCGGCAGAATTCCGGTGTGAACCAGCTGTTCTCGCGATACTGCCGTTCGATGGCCGCGCTGAAAGTGCGGTCGAGCCATTGCGGGTCGGCGAGCTGTTGACCTAATTGCTTGAAGGTTTGTATATTGTCGGTGAACATATAGGTTGTTTGTAATATCCCAGGGCTCAGCTTCGTTTCACCCTGGGTTGACATACGACACCCTTACAGGGCTTTCAAGGAAAAAGTTCAATAATACTGGGGCATTTACGAACTACATTCTTAATTCTTAATTCTTAATTCTGAATTGTCTTCACCACCTCGTCCAGAATCCGTTTCACTTCGGCTTCGGGGAATTGTTCGATGATGCCTTGTTCGACAAGGAGGTCCATCACGCGGTGGGTTTCGTCGATGTCGCGCTTGGCCAGTCGGTAGATTTCCTCGCGGGTGAGCGGGTTGCGGGCGAGACCGGCCTTGACGGCGCATTCGCCCACGGCGGCGGCCACCTCGGGGAAGAGGTCGCTGTCCATCATGGTGGGCATGATGTGGTCCACGGAGATGCCCTGCCGTTCGGCGAAGTCGGCGATGGCGTGCGCGGCGCAGACGGCCATCTCGTCGGTGATCTTGCGTGCGGCGACGAGCAGCGTTCCCTTCAGGATGGAGGGGAAGCAGACGGAATTGTTGACCTGGTTTGGGAAGTCACCGCGACCGGTGGCCACGATGTAGGCGCCGGCGGCTTTGGCGGCGTGCGGGTAGATCTCCGGCACGGGGTTGGCGCAGACGAATACGATGGCCTTCTCCGCCATCAGCGAGACCCACTCCGGCTTGATGGTGTCGGGACCGGGTTTGGAGAGCGCCACCAGGACGTCGGCGTCCTTGAAAGCCTCCTCTTCGGTTTCGATGCACTGCGGGTTGGTGGTCTGGCAGAGTTTCCACTGCGGGTAATAGCGCGGGTCGTTTTTGTAGCGTTCGCGGTTTTTGTGCAGCGCGCTCTTGCTGTCGAACAGGATGATGTTCTCGGGTTTCGCGCCGTCCTCCATCATGAGGCGGGCGATGCTGCAGTTGGCCGCGCCCGAGCCGTAGAGGACGATTTTCACCTCGTCGAGGCGTTTGCCCACGAGCTTGAGGGCGTTGAGCACACCGGCGAGCGTCACGCAGGCGGTGCCTTGCGCGTCGTCGTGCCAGACGGGGATGTCGCATTCCTCGCGAAGCACGTCCAACACGCGGAAACAGTTGGGCTGCGAGATGTCCTCGAGGTTGATGGCCCCGAAGCTGGGCTGCACCATCTTCACGAAGTCGATGATCTTGTCGGGCTGGTGTTCGCCGTTCTCGTCGCGGCTGTCGATGCAGAGCGCGGTGGCGTCGATGCCGCCCAAGTATTTCATGATGAGCGCCTTGCCCTCCATCACGCCGAGTCCGCCGGGAGGCGTGCAGTCGCCGTCGCCGAGCACACGGGTGCTGTCGCTGACCACCGCCACCATGTTCGAGCGGTTGCTGAGCTGGAACGAACGGTCGTTGTCGTCGCGGATGGTGGTGGAAATGGCCGAAACGCCTGGCGTGTACCATGCGTTGAACCAGTTCAGGCTCTCGATCGGCACTTTCGGAAGCGCCCCCATCTTGCCACGGTAATATTCGTGTGCAAACAATGATAACTGCTTGTAAAACAATGTTTTGGCTTTCGCTTTCTGCGCCTCGTCAAAGGACTTCGGGAACAGTTCGTCAAGGTGTTCAATACTGTTTTTCATACTACTTTCATTTTAAGCGGCAAAGATAGTCTTTTTTTAATGAAGAATGAAGAATGAAGAACGTAGAATTAAGAATTAAGAATTAAGAATTAAGAATTAAGAGGGCAACGTTATAGTCTAAGTCTTAAGTCTTAAGTCTTAAGTCTAAGTCTAAGTTCTAAGTCTAAGGTCATCGTTACAATAAAAAATGTATCTTTGCGCCGCTTTTTTTTGAACGATATGAAGAGAATAACATTGTTGATTTCAGTTATCTGTCTGACGTTGGGTTCCTTGTTCGCGCAGGCTCCCACGTCCATCCATGTGTCGCTGCTGAACAATCATTTCCAGCGCGTGACGCTCACTTCTGCATACGGCAGCACGATGACCCAGCACGCCTCTGCGGACATCCAGAACGACCAGTTCGACATGACGGTCAGTTTGCCGAACGACATCTACCGGTTCGATTTCGGCAACGGCTCCTCGATGCTGTTCGTCGTGGTGCCCGGCGAGAAGGTGAACATGACCCTCGACGCCGAGAATCTGCAGCAGATCGTCTCTGTTTCCGGTTCCGAATCCATGAGCAACGTGAAGGAAATGGCTTATCTCGCGCTGCACAAGAAGGAGGCCCTGGACAGCATCAACGCGGCGCTGCAGGCCGACAAAGACAAGGTCTATTGGACTGATTTCGCTCAGAAAATCAATCTTTACCGCCAGACCAACGACGATGTGGACGGCTATGTGCTGAACGCTTTTGACAATATGGATACATTATATAATATATTGTCACAGTCCGTTTCCGGCGGCAAGGTGAAGGGCAGTGCCGTGGAGGAGTGCGCAGACGTGGCCAACCGGATGCTGAAGAAAGCTGAAATCAACTACGGCCCGTTCGCCAACTATTTGGAGAATGTGGACCGTTATTACGGTTTCACTTCCCCGCGCGTGGCCGGCGTGAAAGATTTCTACACCCTTTTCGACCAATATCGTTCGGATTTGAAGAGCCGCCACGATGTTGCGGAGAAATCCTTCGGCGCCATCATGCCGACGGTGAAAAAGCTTCTGGCCGAGAAAGACAGCCTTTCGTTCAACAATTTGTGGGACAAGAAGGGCAACCAGGGCAAGTGGGTGAACCGCGTGGTGACGGAACTGTATCCTTCGTTGCAGAACGTGGTTAACCAGAAAGCCGCTTATCAGAGCCTGATGGTCAACGACAAACAGCGTGCCGACGTGCTCGTCGCCCAGTCGCAGGATTACTTGACCAAAGTGGTGGCGAAATACCAGAAGTCTTACAATGAGATAGATGCGTATCTGACTTCCCGTCTCAAGGAAGCCATCCGTACGCACAAGCAGGACATCTGCGTGTTGATGTTCCTCGACATCTTCTCGCGGGAGCAGAACGCTTCTTTGCACGAAGAGGTGATCACGGCGTTGCACGAGAAATACCCCGAGCATTTGATTGTGAAAGACCGTTGGAACTACATGAATTCCCCCGCCGCGAAGATCGCCATCGGTGCCATCGCCCCGGAACTGGAGTTCCCGGACCCGAACGGGAAGATGCGCAAACTCTCCGACCTGCGCGGAAAAGTGGTGCTGGTCGATTTCTGGGCCTCCTGGTGCGGTCCCTGCCGTCGCGAGAACCCCAATGTGACCAATATCTACAGCAAATACCATGACAAGGGCTTCGAGGTGTTCAGCGTTTCGTTGGACAGCGACGCCGATTCCTGGAAACGCGCCATCGAGGCCGACAAGCTGGTGTGGCCCAACCACGTCAGCGACCTCAAGAAGTGGCAGTCGAAGGCGGCCGCCATCTACGGAGTGAGCTCCATACCCTCGACATTCCTGCTCGACAGGGAGGGGCGCATCGTGCAGCGCAACCTCCGCGGCGCCGACCTGGAGAAGGCCGTGAAGCAGCTGGTAGGGGAATAGTTCAAAAAAATATTTTTATTTGGCTCAATGTCATAGAAATTTTATACTTTTGCACCCGAATTTCCAATTCAAAAAAAACACCAACTTAAATTAATAAATAGTATGGATCTTCAAAAATTAATCAAACAAACTGAAGAAAAGAACCCTGGACAACCTTTGTACAACCAGGCTGTTAGAGAAGTCCTCGAAACCATTTGCGACTTCGTGAACGAACACCCCAAATACGATCATTACAAGATCGTTGAGCGTTTGTTGGAACCCGAAAGAATCGTCAAGTTCAAAGTGACTTGGGTTGATGATAAGGGCGA
>CACXUB010000100.1 GCA_902770735.1 uncultured Bacteroidota bacterium
TCTCCACATCCTTCTTGTCGCAGCTGGCCTTTACCTCCTCCACTATGACCTGCGTTTCAGTGAACAGGACCACATCCTGCTCCATCTCCAGATTCAGCTGTTTGTTCTTCCGCTTGTAGTTCTTGCACAACGAGTTGATCTTAAAGCCCTTATCCTCATACATCTTGATTGCAGAAGAGCTCATAAGTCCTTCGATGATATGTCCGGTAGTGGACGAGAACCGGGTGGTCACTTCCTTGATTTTCTTGTCCGTTTCCCTCATTCGCTGATCCCACTCTTCTTTCTCACGGAAAAAGTTCTCATCCCACTCAGCCATTTTCCGATTAAACTCTTCATCTCGCTCAGCCATCTTCCGATTAAACTCTTCATCTCGCTCAGCCGCTCGCAGATCCGACTCTTTCCGGATTTGGTATATCTCTTTCAAGGACTTGCGTATTTCGCGCATATCACGGTCGTGTTCCCTTTCGCCTTGCGCGACTTTTTCATTCAAATTCTGCAAGCGACCTTCCTGATCCCGTTGCATTTGAGCCATCATTTGTCGGTTTTCTTGTAAGCGAAGTGCATTCTCCGCCACCTTCTGCTGTACCTCTAACAAACCCACATCTGCTTGACTTTCTTCATTTTTCATAGTTTTTGCATTTGATTCAACATTTATTTTTGGACGCAGCAAAGATATATTTTTTTCAATTCAAACAATCGAAAAAATTATAAATATTTTTTCAGTACGTTTTTTTACAATTAACTGTTAAAATTACGGTCGAACATTACGGCATATTTACTATTTTTGCCACCGAAATAATTCTGCCCGCAGTCTAAGTCTAAGTTTAAGTCTAAGTCTAAGTTTAAGTCTAAGTTTAAGTCTAAGTCTAAGTTTAAGTCTAAGTTCAAGTTCAAGTCTAAGTTCAAGTCTAAGCCAAAGTCTCTCATGAGAAAGTTCAACGCCCTGCTCGACGCCATGGACACGTTCCTGCGCACGCCCGCGACAGTCACGGACGGCCACTGCCACGTGTGCGACGCGGTCGACATGAAGCGCATCATGATTACCGTGATGATTGCGCTCTGTCCCGCGCTGCTGTTCGGCTGGTGGAACGTGGGCTATCAACATTTCCTCGCCATCGGGGGACAGACTGCTTTGTGGCCTTGTCTCTGGTACGGTTTCCTGAAATGGCTGCCGCTGGTCATCGTGACCTACGTGAGCGGACTCGGCGTGGAGGTTCTCTTCGCACAGATCCGCAAGGAGGAGGTGGCGGAGGGCTTCTTCGTCACGGGCTTCCTCATCCCGATGATCATGCCGCCCGACGTGCCGCTCTGGATTGTCGCGGTGGCCACCGTTTTCGCCGTCATCTTCGGCAAGGAGGTCTTCGGCGGCACTGGCTATAACTTCCTGAACCCCGCGCTGTTGGCCCGTGCATTTGTCTTCTTCGCCTACCCGTCGGTGATCTCCGGCGACAAGGTCTGGATCTCCGGCGCGGACGCGGTTACCGGCGCCACTCCCCTCGCCCTCGTCATGAACGGTCACCCCGAGGCAATGCCCTCCACATGGGAGCTGTTCCTCGGCTCTATCCCCGGCTGCATCGGGGAGACCTGCAAGATCGCCATCCTCATCGGCGCAGCCATCCTTCTCTTCACACAGGTGGCCGACTGGCGCATCATGATCTCCGTATTGACAGGCGGTTACGTCACAGCCGTAATCTGCCGTGTGACAGGACTTTGCCCCATCGCGGGCTACAACCAGATCCTGATGGGCGGATTCCTCTTCGGCGCTGTCTTCATGGCCACCGACCCCGTCACCGCAGCGCACACTCAAACGGGCAAACACATCTACGGACTGCTCATCGGCATCCTCGCCATCCTCATCCGCACCCTCAACAAAGGCTATCCCGAAGGCATGATGCTCGCCATCCTGCTGATGAACATCTTCGCCCCCCTCATCGACTGGTGCGTCGTGCAACAGCACATCAAACGGAGACGCAAATCGCGAGATGCGAGACTTGGGACTTAAGACTTAAGACTTTTGATTCTGATTACTAATCCCTATTCACTAATCCCTAATCCCTATTCACTATTCACTATTCACTATTCACCATTCACCATTCACCATTCACCATTCACCATTCACTAATCCCTAAATGAAAAAATTCAGCAACACCTACATCTTCCTGTACATCACGGCGTTGGTCGTGGTGATTGCGGTGGTGCTCACCCTCGTCTCCACGGGATTGAAGCCGCGGCGCGACCGCAACAGGCAGGCTGAGAAATGTCAGCAGATATTGCGGGCGGCGGGCCACGACATCGACCGTTCGAAGGCCGTGGATGCCTTCGCGAACCTCGCCGAGCCGCTGACCGAAGACGGGCAGCAGTACCGCGTTGTCTGCGCCGACGGCTCGAAGGGAACGGCCATCCGCCTCGACGGAAAAGGGCTGTGGGGACCGATCTGGGGCTACGCGGTGGTGTCGGAGGACGGACAGACGCTCAAAGGCGTCAGCTTCGACCACAAATCCGAGACTCCCGGCCTCGGGGCGAAAATCACCGAAGAGGCATTCCTGAAAGCCTTCGAAGGCAAAAAACTCTACGACAAGGATAGCAACTTCGTGTCCGTCAAGGTGTTGAAACCCGGAACCTCCGCTGAGATCGCCGAAGAAAACCGTGTAGATGCCATTTCCGGTGCCACGTTGACCTCGAAAGGGGTGGACGGAATGCTGGAACAGCTGAAAACCCTCCAATAAAATTTGCAAATACAGAGAATAGCTTATAACATAATGAAAAAAACAACCCTTATCGCCCTACTGCTGGCATTTCCCTTCTTTCTTCTCGCGCAAAGCGAAGTCGATTCGCTGTTCCGACTGTTCGAAAGCAGCAGCCGGACACAACGGCCCGAATACACCAAACAGCTCATCCAGATCTTCGAGCAGGAAGATCTTTACGACCATCCCGTGCCCGACAGCCGCAACATCGACCGCAAGTTCGGGGAGATGATGACCTATCTCGGGATGGGGCTCCACGAACTCAACGCCAGCAACTTCCCGCACGCCATAAAATTGGGGCACATCGCCGAGAATCTCGTCCCAGAAGACTCATTGTATTGGTTGTCAAGTTGTTATGAGCTGCTTAACGTGGCTTACTTCCGACAAGGCGATTATGCCAAAGTCATCGAATACGCACAGAAAGACTACGACCTCGGGGAACAGCTTCGCGACGACAAGCTGCGCAGCACCGCCCTCAATGCATTGGCCGCCGTGCACTGCTACACCCGGCAGCTCGACAAAGCCCTCGACTACAGCAACCGCGCCATCGACATCGAGCGCAAAGGCACCGACGACAAGGCCTTAGCCGTGCGCCTCGGCGTCAAAAGCGAAATCCTGCTTCTGATGGATCGTCCCATGGAGGCGTTGGAGGCCATCGGTGAGGCCATCGCCATCGACAGCACGGCAGGACGGGTCGGTAAGGTGGGCGTGAGGCTGTCGCAAAAATCCAACATCCTTGCCCACACATGCCAGTGGAACGAATGTCGCAAGACCTGCTTGCAGGCACTGGACATTTTCGAGCAGACGGGCAACACCATGGACAAAATCATCACGCTCAAGCAACTGGGTTCCTGCGAAATCCAGCTCAAGCAATACGCATCCGCCGAGCAGCACCTCCTTGAGGGCGAGCGACTCTGCCGCGTCACCGGCTTCCGGCCGCAGCTCTGGCAGATACAACATCACCTCAGCAGCCTCTACAAGGAGACCGGCCGACTGGAGAAAGCCATGGACTATTTAGAGAGCGCCTTCTCGCTCAAGGACTCGCTCAGCGAGGAACGTCAGCAGCAGCTCATCGGTGAATACGAAACCCGCTTCGAACTCAAGGAGAAAGACCAGGAGTTGGAGCTCCAACAAAGCAAGACACGTAACCGCGGCATCTTCGCCATCACCGCCTCCATTCTGGCGGTTCTGGCCGCCGCGTTCGGCATCGCCGAATACAAATTAGCCAACATCCGCAAGAAACGGAACGCCGAACTGGCCGAAACCAACGCCATCAAAGACCGTTTCTTCTCCATCATCTCGCACGATCTGAAAAACCCCGTGCGAGCGCAGACCCAACTGCTCGGATACTTGGGCTCGCACTATGACGAAGTGGACGATGCGACGAAAAAGAAGCAAATCGCCGCGCTGAAAGTCTCGGGCGACCGGCTGGGCGAGCTGCTCACCAGCCTGCTGGACTGGGCTTCGATTGCCAGCGGACGCGCCAACTGCACCCCCATCCGGATGGACCTTGCCGCCGTGGTGCGCAAAAACGTACAGTTGTCCCAACCCGCCGCCAAAGAAAAGAACATCCAAATCACCACCAATTTAGACGAGCCCTGCCTCGTTTTCACGGACATCAACTGCGTGGACACCATCCTGAGGAACCTCATCTCCAACGCGCTGAAATTCTCGAACGAGGGCGGTTCCATCGAAATCATGGCGGAAAAACACGGCGGACGAATCCACGTCTCCGTAACCGACCACGGCATCGGGATGACCGACGAGGTGAAAGCGAACGTCTTCGAACTGAAAAAGATCTCCACACTGGGAACCAACGAGGAAACCGGCACCGGGCTAGGACTCATCGTATGCAACAGCATGGCGCAAATGGCGCACAGCCAGCTCAGCTTCACCAGCACGCAAGGCGAAGGCAGCACCTTCACACTGTCGCTGCCCATCACTGAAAGTACATTCTACAAAACACGATAATACAAATGCCAATGGACACCGTCAACATCTTGCTTGTAGAAGACCAAATTCTCACCCGCATGGGCATGGGGATGGCCTTGAACGAAGGCAACGGCTGCAAAATCGTGGCCGAGGCCAGCTCCGTACAGGAGGCCAAACAACAGATCAAACAGACTCCCGACCTGCAGCTGGTACTGCTCGACCTCATGCTCCCCGACGGCAACGGCATCGAGATCGTACAGTTTCTCCGAAACCGCGGCTCCGACCTCAAAGTGCTGGTCATCTCCGCCGACACCAGCAAAGAGAATATCCTGCAGCTCGTGGAATTGGGCATCAACGGGTTCATCAGCAAATACGCCGACATCCCCACCCTCGTGGACGCCATTCACTCCGTCTGCAACGGGATCGAATATTTCGGGAAGGACATCTCCGAGATCATCCACGCCGTGTCCACCGCCAAGGCCCCCGATCTGGACGCCTTCACCGACAGAGAGCTTGACATCATTCGGCTTTGCGCCAAAGGTCTCAGTGTGAAACAAATCGCCGAAATCTTAGGCATCAGCACGCGCACCGTGGAAACGCACAAGAACAACATTTTCAAAAAATTAGGCTTCAACAGCACCAGCGAACTGATCAACTGGGTGTTTGAACACGGCATCATCCACAATTAAAAACGGAACTACGTAAATTTACGTATATTTACGGTTTTTATCAACATTTTTATCAACAATCGTCTTGCAACATATTGATTAACAGTATGTTCGCTTCTTTACGTCTAACACAAAACATACGATTTCAGATTAGACATCGGATAAGGGTCTTTGTATTTTTTCCTAAATTTGCGAAGTGAATTTATTAACCGATTGTTGTTCGTAAGTTGCTTGTATGGATAAAATTTACACTCCTCTGATTCTCAGTTTTTTAACACTCGAAAAATGTTCACTTCAGGACCTTCCCTATGTGGTGGGAAAAGGCCATGGTAAACATCCATATCGGTTTTCAATTCCACAATGAAAATAAGGTTTTAATAAAAAATAAAAGATTATGAAGAAAATTTACCTCTTACTGGTCATGATGGTGCTTTTCGCAGCGAGTCTGTTCGCGCAAGCACCCGAGAAGTTCAGTTATCAGGCGGTGGTTCGCAACGCGAACAACCAGCTGGTGACGAACTCGAGCGTGGGCGTTCGTGTGAGCGTGCTGCAAGGCACCGCCACCGGCATGCCCGTGTATGTGGAGACGCACAACGTCACCACGAACGCCAACGGATTGCTCACCCTGCAAATCGGTGACGGCAACGCCTCGCAAGGCACTTTCGCCGGCATCGACTGGGGATTCGGGCCCTATTTCCTGAAAACGGAAATCGACCCGAACGGCGGAACCAACTACTCCGTCACCTCGACGCAGCAGATGATGAGCGTGCCGTACGCCCTCTACGCCAAGGAGGCCGGCAACGTGCCTGCCTTCGTCATTCTCCCGACGGACACGGGCTACGTGTTAATACTGACTCCCGCAGGCGGCACCCCGCAGACCTACATCCTGCGCAACGGTGTTGACGGCGCTCCCGGCGCACAAGGTCCTGCCGGCCCCGCAGGCGCGACCGGTGCGACCGGCGCGACCGGTCCCCAAGGTCCGCAAGGCCCTGCCGGCACAGCGGGCTCAGACGGTTTCTCTCCCATTGTGACCACCTCCCCGTTCCCCTCTGGCGACAGCACGTTAGTGACCATCACGGACGCTAACGGCCCGCACACTTTCATCGTCCGCAACGGCGCTCAAGGTCCGCAAGGCCCACAGGGTCAGCAGGGTCTGCAAGGCCCGCAAGGATTACCGGGTCAACAAGGCCCGCAAGGACAACAAGGTTTGCAAGGTCCGCAAGGACTTCCGGGTCAGCAAGGGCCGCAAGGTGAAACCGGTCCTGCCGGTCCCACCGGCCCCGAAGGTCCCGCCGGCGTCGGCATCGCCAACATCCAAGGCCCCTTCGGCAACGGGAAAGTGAAAACCTACACCATTGTTTATACCAACGGTCAAACCTACAATTTCCAAGTGACGGACGGTGCTGACGGAGAAGACGGCGCCCCTGGCGCTCCCGGCGCCCCCGGCGCTGACGGCCGCGGCATCACTAACATCGCCAAGACCGCCACGAACGGCAATGTGGACACCTACACCATCACTTACACCACCGGACAACCGACCACCTTCACTGTTGTCAACGGCACCAACGGCACCGACGGTGTGAACGGCACCAATGGCACCAACGGTGTTGACGGTAAATCCGCATACGAACTCTGGCTCGAGGCCGGCAACACCGGCGACGTGGCCGCCTTCCTGAACTCCCTGAAAGGCGCAGACGGCAATAACGGTGAACCCGGCGCTCCGGGTGAGCCTGGTGCTCCCGGCGAACCCGGTGCTCCCGGAGCCCCCGGCGCTGACGGACGTGGCATCCAGAACATCACCGGTCCCGTCTCCGACGGCCTAACCGACACCTACACCATCACCTTCACCGACGGCACCTCCCAAACCTTCACGGTGACCAACGGCGCCGACGGCGTGGGTGTCCCACAAACGCTTTCCTTAGAGGGTGACATGCTGACCATCTCCGGCGGCAACACCATCCAAATCCCCATCAACAGCGGCGCTCCCGGCGCTGACGGCCGCGGCATCACCAACATCGCCAAGACCGGAACGCAGGGCAACGTTGACACTTACACCATCACCTACACTTCTGGCGAGCCCACCACCTTCACGGTGACCAACGGTGTGAACGGCACGGATGGCGCAAACGGTGCCGACGGACAGGACGGACAAAACGGTGCCGACGGCCGTGGAATTGTCTCCATTTACAAATCCGCAACCGAAGGCAATGTGGACACTTATACAATAACATATAGTGACACCACCTCCACCACCTTCACCGTGACCAACGGCCAACGTGGACACCTACACTATCCTTTACACCGACCAGACCACCAGCACCTTCACGGTGACCAACGGTACAGACGGTGTGGACGGCGAGAACGGTGAGAACGGCGCAGACGGATTCTCGCCGACAGTGGCCACCAACACGGTGGAAGGCACCGGCACCTACGTGACCATCACGGACGCCAACGGTCCGCACACCTTCCTGATTCCCGAAAACGCCGGTTCCGGTGGCACATTCACCCAACTGCCCGCCAACTGGAACGAGGAAGACATCACCAGCCCGCAGTACATCATGAACAAGCCGAATATCCCGCAGAACGTCAGCGATCTGGCGAACGACGCCGGCTATATCACCGCCAGCGACCTGCCGGAATTCACCTCTGTTCCCGAGAACGTGAGCGAGCTCAACAACGATGCGGGCTATATCACCGCCAACGACCTGCCGGAAGTTCCCGCGCAGGTGAAGTCTGACTGGGAAGAGGCCGACACCGCCTCCGCCGCCTTCATCCGCAACAAGCCAGTAATTCCGCAGAACATGAGTGATTTGGAGAACGACATGGGTTACGTCACCTCCGAAGAGCTGCCGGAATTTCCTTCCGTTCCTGAGAACGTGAGCGAACTCAACAACGATGCAGGCTATATCACCGCCAACGACCTGCCGGAATTCCCCTCCGTTCCCGAGAACGTGAGCGAACTCAACAACGATGCAGGCTACATCACCGCCAACGACTTGCCGGAGGTTCCCGCGCAGGTGAAGTCCGACTGGGAAGAGGCCGACACCGCCTCCGCCGCCTTCATCCGCAACAAACCGGTAATCCCGCAGAGCATGAGCGATTTGGAGAACGACATGGGCTTCATCACCGCTGAAGACCTGCCGGAAATTCCCGATGTCTCGAATCTTCAGGGCCAGATTGACGACTTGCAAGAGGCCATCGAAGCCCTGGGCAACGCCAATTTCCATTGCGGCACCAGCACCGTAAACGACTACGACGGCAACACCTATAACACCATAAAGATCGGCTCGCAGTGCTGGATGAAACAGAACCTCAAGACCAAACACTTCAACGACGGAACGGCGATTACATTCAGAACCACTGCAGCCAATTCGCCGCACAATCCCTACTATTATGCACCAGGAAGAGACACCAACAACGTGCCCACCTACGGTTATCTCTACAACTGGTATGCTGCCACGAACGGACCTGTTTCCGGACAAGGATTCATCCAGGGCATCTGCCCTGCAGGATGGCACATCCCCTCCAATGCTGACTGGAATACGCTCACCGACTATGTCGGCAGTCAGAGCCAATACACATGTAACACCAACAGTTCTTTTATCGCCAAGGCACTGGCTTCTGAATCCGGTTGGAACCAGGCAGCTAATACATGCTCGCCAGGCAACCCTCAATACGGCAGCAACAATGCCACCGGATTCTCTGCTCCTCCCGCCAATTTTGAAAACGGGACATCCGAAGCATCTATGGGAGAACGCGCTGGTTTCTGGAGCGCCAATGAAACTGGTGACATCCTTGCGAACTGCTGGTTCATCGAAAATGATAGTCCGTACACTTATCTCTGGGGTAATCTCAACAAAGTAATAGGATACTCCGTACGCTGTCTGCGCGACATTGCCGAGACTGGCGAAGATGAGGCCGAGAACACCTTTAACCTGCACGACAGTCTCGCCAACGTGGCCTTCACCGGCGACTACAACGACCTGATTAACACACCTGATATACCGGATGTTCCCGAGAACGTGAGCGAGCTCAACAACGATGCCGGCTACATCACCGCTGAGGATCTGCAAGACATGCTGACTTTCGAATGCGGCACCTCCACCATGACGGATGCCGACGGCAACACGTATGAAACCGTGCAGATCGGTTCCCAATGCTGGACCAAGACCAACATGCGCGCGGTCGTGGGCACCAACGGCGACAACCTCACCAATTTCAACGAAACCGATCCCTACTATTTCACCACCACCACAGTCGCAGACAGCCTTGTGGAATATGGTTACTTCTACAACTGGGCGGCCGCCAAACAGGTGTGCCCTGCCGGTTGGAGACTGCCCTCTCACACCGATTGGGTCAATTTGGACAATTATATGCAAAGCACGAGCGAGTATTGGTGTACGGCATACAATTATAATTTACATTATTACACGCTGACCTTAGCGGCACCCACTGGATGGAAGTACTACTTTGGTGCTTGTTCTCCAGGGAACCCTCAATCCACCCACAATGCCACAGGTTTCGGCGCTTATCCCCTCGGAATGCGTTTGTATTGGGAGACAACCCCCGACAATGTCGGAGAATATGCATGTTTCTGGTCCTCGACCTATAACGATGAAAGCTCCAACAACAGCAACAACACACATTACGCTTATGGAGCCATCGTTCCCTACAACAATATGCATTTGAACATCACCGTCAGCGGCATCCTCAAAGACGGATGGAATGTCCGCTGTGTACGCGATGTCCTGACCCTCGGCGATAACAATCCCATTCAGTCCGACTGGGCGGAGCAAGACCCGAACAGTCCGGCCTACATCCAGAACAAGCCGACGATTCCTGCAGTACCCACTAATGTGAGTGCCTTCAACAATGACGCCGGTTACATCACCGGACAAGACCTGCCGGAAATCCCTGAAGTACCCACTAACGTAAGCGCCTTCAACAATGATGCCGGCTACATCACCGCAGAGGATCTGCCGGAAGTTCCCGCACAAGTGAAATCCGACTGGGCTGAGACCGACACAGCTTCCGCTGCATTCATCCAGAACAAGCCAAATATCCCGCAGAACGTCACCGATCTTGTGAACGATGCAGGCTACATCACCTCCGGAGATCTGCCCGATGTCACAAGCATTCAGGATCAGATTGACAACTTAAATGAGGCTCTCAGCGAACTGGCCAACTCCGTCTTCACCTGCGGCGACATCCTGACCGATGTTGACGGCAACATCTACCACACCGAGATGGTTGGCGAACAATGCTGGATGAAGGAGAATTTGCGCACACGAGTGGGCACCAACGGGCAAGGCACAATCGAGAGCACGACGGCTCCCTACTATTATATTAACCCCAACGCGGCATCCTCACACGGTTACCATTACAACTGGAACGCGGCGACCATAGCTTGTCCGTCAGGCTGGCATCTGCCCACTTTGGCAGAATGGACCACCTTGCGGAGCAACTTGATCAGCAACCAGCTCAACCTGGATGTTTACTTTGTCAGAGCTGGATATTTTGCGCATAACAATCAGTTCCGTCAAGTTGACACAGCCTCTTTGTTCTGGTTATCCGAAAATGCATCATCCACAGGTGCCAATTTGGTGTACTATAGTGTAAATAGCACCCTGCACACCGAAAATTGGTACAAAGGCACGGGGACCTCTGTCCGCTGCCTCCGCGATGCAGTCGATCCGGAGTCCAACTATGTGACCTTCGAAGATCTGGAAGATCTCATTCCCGAGCAGGTGCAGAGCGACTGGGCGGAGAACAACACGAGCGACCCGGCCTACATCCTGAACAAACCGACTATCCCGAC
>CACXUB010000101.1 GCA_902770735.1 uncultured Bacteroidota bacterium
CCCAAGGGCATCACCTATACTAATTTCGGTCCCGGCAGGAGCATGGGGCACACCGTGGCCGCCAAGGCCATCCCAGGCGTGAAGGACGCGCTGTCGATGACCATCCCGTTGGGCACCGGCATCCATCGCCGCATGGTCTATGTGGAGCTGGAACCCGGCGCCGACTTTGCCACCGTGGAAAAACTGCTGCTGCAGGACGACTATTTCGCGCACGATGAAACCCATGTGGTCCCCGTGCCGTCCATCGACGCGTTGAACAATGTGGCCCATGGCGTGCATTTGGTGCGTTCCGGCGTGAGCGGCGACACCCACAACCAGCGTTTCGAGTTCAACATGGCAATCAACAACCCCGCGCTCACCGGCCAGGTGCTTGTTGCCTGCGCCCGTGCGGCTGTGCGGATGCGCGAGGAACAGCGTTTCGGCGCCTTCACTATGATCGAAATCCCGCCGATCCACCTGCTTCCCGGCGACGAAGAACAGTTGATCCGCACGTTGGTGTAACGATAAACCGTGTATTTGCTGTTTTGAATTCAGTTTCTGTTTTAAGAATATAAATATTTGAAATTCAATAAATTAAATAGTAAAAATATGAAAAAAGATTTATCCCAAAAGTTTTTTCCTCTTTTAATCCTTCTGCTCTGCGGGATTATCGGGGTGAATGCGCAAAACATCCTTTTTAGTGAGGATTTTAGCAATTTCACGAGCGGAAACAGTACAGACATTAGCGGTTCGTTGGATACTTACACGACAACGCCTGGTTGGACTGGCGTGAAAGTGTATTCATACAGCGGAAAGGCGAAAATGGGCACGTCCAATGCCAATACGGGGCAAGGATGGTTGCAGACTCCTGCGCTTGATTTGTCCGGAAACGGCGGCGCCTTCACGCTTGAATTCGATGCAACCGCTTGGAATAACGATTCCACATATATAAGAGTCTATTTGGACAACACTTGTTACACAGTCACAGGCTTGGACAATACAAACAATTATGATAACCTTGACCACTTTATCCTTCCTATGACAGGTGGAACTGCCAATTCCCATATCAAGTTCGAAGGTGCCCATAACGGAAAAGGACGCTTTTTCATAGACAACCTTCTTGTATCTGTCAATGGAGGCTCCTCGTATGTCACTCCGCCTACTGTGACTATCGCTGGCAATTTGCATTCCACGGACACCTATTTCTCTTCCGCCACGGTTACCATGTCCGCCGACAATGGCGCATCGGTTTATTACACGCTGGACGGCAACGAGCCGAGTGCGACTTCCACCCTTTACACCGCGCCTTTCACGGTGACGCAGACTACCACGCTGAAAGCCATTGCTGTGCAGAACGGCAACAGCAGTTCCGTGGTCACGAAAAACATCACCATTCTTGACCTTGACCCGATCTTCTTCGAGAATTTCGAGACGAACGGTCTCAACCAGATGAACGTCACCAATGTTTCCGGCACGCACGCTTGGACGACAACCGCTCATAGCGGAAACACTTATGCATACGCCAACGCGTACAACCAAGGGGCTACGGAAACGTGGCTCATCACACCGGCCATCACACCGCTTAACGCGGGTGGGGTGGTGCTGAATTTCTCTTCGGCCAAGAATTACAATGGTCCTGACATTGCGGTTAAATACTCCACCAACTATAGCGGTACGGGTTCTCCCGCTTCCGCTACATGGACGGACGTCACCTCGCAATGCACGTTGAGCGAAGGCTCTTGGACATGGACGGAGTCTGGCAATGTGGTCGTTGCCGGTGCCGCGCCGGTTTGCTTCGCCTGGGTCTATACCAGCACGGAGACTTCCGCCGCCGGTTGGGAAATCGACAACATCATGGTGCTGGCTGGCAACGCGCCTGTCCTGTCGCCCACGCTCACCATCACCGCGCCGGCCAACGGCAGCCAGTTCAGCAGTTTGGACACGTTGCCCGTCAGCGTTGACATCCAGAACTTCACGTTGGGCACCGACGGTTACCTCAAGGTGGAATCCCCGTTGTTGGTCGCTGCTGGTCTGTCCAGCCCCGCATATCTCGACCAAAACGGTCTTGCCGCCTTGACACAGGCGGTCTTCTCTCCGCTGCCCGCCGGCACTCACACCATCACGGCTTCACTCGTGGACATGAACCATGACGCCCTGGTTCCTGCCGTGAACGCCACCACCACCTTCACGGTCACCATGCCCGTGCTCAACGCTCCGACCATCACGGCTTCCGGCACAGAAGCTGGAGTCGCCAACACCTACTATTTCAGTGCATTCGTCAACATGGCTGCCGAACAGGGTGCCGCCATTCGCTACACCACCGACGGCTCTGTTCCCACGGAGACTTCCACGCTCTACACGGCACCGATAGAGATCACGACGACCACCACTTTCAAAGCCATTGCGGTGAAGGCCAACTGGCAAAGCAGCGATGTCGCCACGTTGGAAGTGACCATCACCGCCCCGACGGTGGCCACGCCGGTGTTCACTCCGGGAACCGGCACGTACGCCGACAATGTGACCTTCAGCCTCGCTTGCGCGACAGACGGCGCACAGATCCGCTATACCATCGATGGCAGCGAGCCCACCGCCACGTCCACCCTCTATTCCGCACCGATAACCTTGATAACCACGACTACGGTCAAGGCCAAGGCGTTCAAGGCCACCTGGCTCGACAGCGAGACCGCCACGGTCGTCTATACGGTTGTGTTCGATCCTGTTTTGACTGTCGATGCCAACGAGCTGACATTCAACAGCACGCAACTCACCCGCACCTTCACCGTCAGCGGTGCCCATCTGACCGCGCCCATCGCGCTGACCAGCAACAGCACGCACTTCACCGTCAGTCCGGCCACCATCAGCAACCCGAACAGCAACACGTTGGTGACCGTTACCTTCGACGGTACGGAGCCCGCCACGGGTATGATCACGGTCACTTCCGACACGTTGTCCGCAACTGTCGCGTTGACGGCCACCGCTCAGCTGCCCGCTGTCGTCCTCACTCCTGCCACGGCAGAGGATACGCTTGTCACGGTGACGATGAGCTGCACCGTTGCCGATGCCGCCATCCACTACACCACCGACGGCACGGATCCTGACGCACAGTCGGCCACTTACAGCACTCCCGTCATTTTCAGCACGCCGGGCACCTACACGGTGAAAGCTATCGCGGTGAAGAGCGGCTGGGAGAACAGCGACATCGCCACGGGCACCTACACGGTCAGTGAGCCGCCCGCTCCCGACACTGTGAATGTGCCGGTCATCACGCCCGCCACTGACACTTACTACGAGCCGCAGACGGTGACGATCACCTGCGCCGACGCCGGTGCCGTGATCCGCTACACCCTCGACGGTTCTGTCCCGACCGAGAACTCGACCGTTTACAGCGCCCCGTTCACGGTGAACACGACCACCACGGTCACGGCGAAAGCCTGGAAAACCGACATGATTCCGAGTGAAACGGCTACGGTGACCATCAGCTTCCCGGTTCAGGTGGCCAACATTGCCGCTTTCAAGGCTGCTGCCGCCACCAACGAGGAACGTCAGATTATGAGCGATGTGACCTTCGTGTTCCGCAGCGGACGTTTCATGTATGTGGAGGACAACACCGCCGCTTTGTTGATTTACGACTATTCCACGCCGGTCATCACCACCCAATACAATGAAGGTGATGTGATTGAGGGCGGTATTTTCGGCAAATACACGACTTATCAAGGGATGGTGGAGATGCTTCCTACGCACAACTCCATCGCCGCCACGGTCACGCCTGTCACGGTCACGCCCGCGAACACCACTGTTACCGCCATCAAGGCGCAATATGAGGACGTGTATGAAGCCAAGTTGGTGCATCTGAGCGACGTGAAATTCATCAATGCCACCCAATTCGTCCAAAACGACGACACCATGGCCATCTTCAACCGCTTCAACAGCGTGACCACGACGATTTCCGCAGGGGAAATGGCCGATGTGACCGGTTTCGTCAGCTATTCCACCAACCACGGCTATCAGATTTATCCGCGTGACAACAACGACATCGTCATTCATCCTGAGGTTGTGATGGATACTGTCGCTACGCCGGTATTCAGCGTTTACCGCGACGGCGAGTTCTATCGAGTGAATCTCTCCTGTGCCACGGACGGCGCCACCATCTACTACACGTACGACGGCACCGATCCCGACGAGACATCGAACGAGTTCGTCACTGATTTCCCGCTGAATATGTCGCATTACACCCTGAAGGCCATCGCCATGAAGGAGGATATGGTCAACAGCGCGATTGCCGTTTACGACTACAACCCGAGCGGCATTGCCGATTACGAACTTCGCGACAACATCAGTGTCTATCCGAATCCGGCCACTGACCGCGTTGTCATTGGCGTTAGAAACGGGGATGTGGCCATCGAAAAGGTGGAATTGTACAACGCCTACGGTCAGTTGTTGCGTTCCGTTGACGTGAGTGCGGCTAATGCGGAGATTTCCGTCGGCACTCTCGCCACGGGCACCTATTTCGCCAAGGTGTTCACCGACAAGGGCGTTGCAACCTTGCCTGTCATTCGTAAATAACCTTTGGGAAAGCCTATAAAGAGAAGAGGCGCGACAAGCAGTCGCGCCTCTTTTGTTATTCGCTCAGTTCAAGCCATTCCATCTCTTTGGCTTCAATGTCGGCCTTGATGGATTCGTATGCCTTGTAGAGTTCTCCCGAGGCGATGGCTTCCGCGTTGCTTTCGGGATGGGCAAGTTTTTCCTCCGTGTCGGCTAAAAGCCGTTGCAGTGACTCCAATTCGTCCTCTAACTTGCGCAGACGGTTCTTTTTCTTGCGGTCGTCGGCCTCGCGTTGCTTTTTCTGCTCCCATTGTTCTTTGTTGGAGGATGTTTTCTCGCCGGAGCCGTTTCCCGCGGTGATGTTCCGGCTTTGCAATTCGTTGAGGGACTCCATCTTGCGTTGTGCCAAGAAATCATAGACATCGCCGGTGAAGGCGTGCATCTGGTGGTTCTTGAACTCATAGACTTTGGAGGTGAGCCCTTGCAGGAAATCGCGGTCGTGGGAGACGAGGATGAGGCTTCCTTCGTATTGCAGCAGGGCGTTTTTGAGCACGTCTTTGGAGGGCATGTCGAGGTGGTTGGTGGGCTCGTCGAGGATGAGCAGGTTGAAGGGGGAGAGCAGCAGCTTCGCCAGTGCGAGACGGGCTTTTTCGCCGCCGGAGAGCACTTTCACCTTCTTTTCCGTGTCTTCTGTGTCGAAGAGGAAGCTGCCGAGGATGGTGCGGATCTTGGGCCGGATGTCACCCACCGCCACGTCGTCGATGGTCTCGAATACGGTTTTCTCGGGATTGAGCAGTTGTGCTTGGTTCTGGGCATAATACCCCACAACCACTTGGTAGCCAAGTTGCAGTTCGCCGCTTTCGGGCGGGAGTGCGCCCACGATGGCTTTCACCATGGTGGATTTGCCTTCGCCGTTGCGTCCCACGAACGCCACCCGTTCGCCGCGTTCCAGACGGAAATCCACGCCTTTGAGCACGCCCGGCTTGGTGTCGTAGCCGAGGTTGAGGTTCTTGCTTTCCACCACCACCAAACCGGAGTGCGGCGCGGGTGGAAATTTGAACGAGATGGAACTCTTGTCGTATTCGTCCACCTCCACACGGTCCATCTTCTCCAACATTTTGATGCGGCTCTGCACTTGGCGCGCCTTGGTGGCCTTGTAGCGGAACCGTTCGATGAACCGTTCGATCTGGGCGATTTCTTTTTGTTGGTTTTCGTATGCAGACTGTTGGCTTTCAATGCGTTCCAATCGCTGCTCCACGTATTGCGAATAGCTGCATTTGTAGTCTTGGATGCTGCCGAGGGTGATCTCCACCGTGCGGTTGGTGACGCGGTCGAGGAAGGCTCGGTCGTGGGAGACGAGGATGACACAACCGTCGTAGTTGGCCAGATAATCCTCTAACCATTGGATGGATTCGATGTCGAGATGGTTGGTGGGCTCGTCGAGAAGGACGATTTCGGGTTTTTGCAGCAGGATTTTGGCGAGGCAGACGCGCATCTGCCAGCCGTTGCTGAAGGAGGACATGGGTTCTTGGAACTCTTCGCGGAGGAATCCCATGCCGGCGAGCACTTTTTCCGTTTCCGCCTCGATGGTGTTTCCGCCGAGATGTTGGTAGCGGTCGTTGAGGTCGGAGAGTTGTTGTGTCAGTTTTGTGTATTCGTCTGATTCATAGTCTGTTCTTTCTGCCAGTGCGGTGGAGACCTGTTGCATTTTCCGCTCCATCACCTTGATTTCCTCGAAGGCGGACACGGCTTCGTCCCACACGCTGAGCGGGGAGGTGCCGGCGAGTTCCTGCGGCAGGTACCCGACGCGATGCCCCGAGGTGATGACCATTGTTCCAGACGCCGGTTCTATGTCGCGGTGGATGATTTTCAGCAGCGTGGACTTCCCTGCGCCGTTATGGCCAACCAACCCGATGCGGTCGCGGTCGCCCGCCGTGAACGAAATGTCCTTGAACAGGAAATCGCCCGTGAAATTTACCGACAGTTTGTTTATTTGTATCAAAGTTATTAGTTTATAGTTTAGGGTTTATGGTTTAGTAGGCGCATTCGGTAGTTTGGGAGTTGCTATATGTCTTTGTCAACGTGGTGCAAGGTTGTTTATCTTTGTTGTAGCAATTGCGTCGGGTCTTCCTTCTCGCTCTCTTCGGTGGATATTTTCCCGATGTTGAGGAGCATTCCGATGGCGCAGCCGGAGACGAACAGGGAGGCGCCGCCGCTGCTGATGAACGGCAGGGTTTGTCCGGTGGTGGGCAGCAGTTCGCAGTTGACGCCGATGTGCACGAGTGCTTGGCAGGTGAACCAGAATCCGATGCCGAATGCCAGCAGCCGCCCGAAAGTGCCGGTCGCCTCTTTGGCGATTTTCCTCGATCGGTAGAATATGATGAGGTAGGCGAAGAGCACGGCGACGCCCACCACTATGCCGGTTTCTTCAAACAGCGAGGCGAAGGCGTAGTCCGTCTCTTTCTCCGGCAGTCGGTTTTTGATGACTCCTTTCCCGGGTCCGGCGGGATTGAAGCCGGAACGTGCGATGGCCGACCGCGCCAGGATCATCTGGTCGCCATAGCCGTTGCTGTTGTCTTTTGTGATGTAGTATTCCCAACGGTTGATGAAAGTGGCCATACGTCCTATCTTCGCTTTCTTCTCGTCGCTCAGGTTGGCCACCACGATGACGGCGAGAATCAGCACGATGGACACCCCGCCGACCAGCCAGCCCAAGTCTTTCATCGAGACTCCGCCCACAAAGAAGATCACCAGTCCGGTGACAAACAGAATAATGGCGGTGGACATGTTCATCATGGCGATGAAAAGGCAGAAAAGAAGCAGTAACGCAAAGAGGAAATGCACATTGCTCTGGGACAGCTCGCCGTGTTTGTGATACTGCCGTGCAATGTAATTGGAAATGTAGAATATGACCAGGAAGCCGATGAAATAGAACGTCTGCACATCCCGCCCGAAGATGGTGACACCGCGCACGGCCTGCGAAAGCAGCGTGAATATTAACAACAAAATGGCCAGGGCGAGGGCTGCAGGGGCCGCAACGCCTAATTTTCGGTAGTCGAACTCCAGAATCGGGATGATTTTGTCGGTTTTCAGATTCCACCTCCCCAAAAGGGAGCCGCTTTTCGGGATGTCGGGTTCTTCTGCCATGGCAATGGGGCTAAAGTTGTGCCACAGAGGCTTTGAATTTCTCGCCGCGTTCACGATAGGTGACCTGGCCGTTGCCGCGAATGCCGGGCGCGTAGAGGATCGTGTCGCCCTTCTGACAAGCGTAGAAGGCGTGGTTCACCGCATCCTCCATGCTCATGGTCATCATCACGGGAACACCGATTTCAGCGATTTTCTGATAGACGTCGATGTTGTAAACACCTTGCAACACCACCTCTTTCACGTTGCGGCGCACCTCGTTGAGGATGTCCTCCGTGACAAACTCGGGGTTGTCGATGTTTGTGATCCACACCGTCGGCTTGGTCATCGACTGGAGCGAATACCACACGGCGTTCGAGGTCGTGGAACGCGCGTCGTCAATGAAATCCACTCCGGCGAAGCTCTTGACATGCTCCAGCTTGTGGGCGCTGCCTTCAAAATCGGACAGCGATTCGGCGATATTCTTTTGACGCAGGCGGATCAGTTGTTCCGACAGCGTTCCGACACGCGGGTTGGAGGTTTCTCTGGCTTGTTCAAACAAGCGAAAACTGTTGTTCTTCTTTGCCATAGTAATGGTTATAGGTTATTGGTTTATTGGTTATTGGGGGTAATGGTTAATGGGTTAGTTGTTGAAGGTGGTTTTTATCGGATTTTCAGGGTGGCGATGGCGAGGACGGCGAGCAGCATGCTGACGACGATGAAGCGTTGCACGATTTTCGACTCGTGAATCCCTTTTTTCTGGAAATGGTGGTGAAGGGGCGACATGAGGAATATTCTGCGGCCTTCGCCGTAGCGCTTCTTTGTGTATTTGAAGTAGGAAACTTGCATGATTACCGACAGCGACTGCGCCAAATAGACACCGCACAGGATCGGAATCAGCAGTTCTTTGCGGATGATGATGCAGGAGACGGCCACGATGCCGCCGAGGGTGAGACTGCCGGTGTCGCCCATGAAAACTTGGGCAGGATAACAGTTCCACCAATAGAACCCGATGCATGCGCCGATGACGGCCGAAATAAAGATCACCAACTCTCCTATGTTTGGAATGTACATGATATCCAGGTAGTTGGCGAAAATCACGTTGCCCGACACGTAGGCGAGAATAGCAATGCCGACCGCCACCGAAGCCGTTGTCCCGGTGGCCAGTCCGTCAAGTCCGTCGGTGAGGTTTGCTCCGTTGGAGACTGCCGCGATAATGAAGACAATGATCGGGATGAAGAACAGGAACGACCATTTCCCGGTTTTGTCGCCCATCCAGCGGGTCAGCGCTGAATAGTCCAACTCGTGGTTCTTCACGAACGGGATGGTGGTTTTGGAAGAGTGGTGTGGTTCGTCGAAGAGTTTTGGCGTGTGTACATTTTCCTGGTTTTCCACTTGCAGCAATTCGCCGGAGGTCGCCTGTGTGGTCTGTTGTCTCTGGACGGTTTTCTCGCAGATGACCGCCCCGGGGTGGAAGTACATCACAGATCCGACCACCAGTCCGAGCAGAATTTGGCCCAGCAGTTTTTTGCGTGGGGAGAGCCCTTCCTTGTTTTTCTTGAAAACCTTGGTGTAGTCGTCGGCGAAGCCCAGCAGACCCAGCCAAATCGTCGTGAAAATCATCAGGAGAACGTAGATGTTGCGCAGTTCGCAAAGCAGGAGTACCGGGATGAGAATGGCGGCGATGATGATGAGTCCGCCCATTGTGGGTGTGCCGGCTTTCTCGTTTTGCCCCTCCAGTCCCAAGTCTCTGATGCTTTCGCCGATCTGTTTCTTTTTCAGGAA
>CACXUB010000102.1 GCA_902770735.1 uncultured Bacteroidota bacterium
TTGGACATCACTAATCACAAGTCACTAGTCACAAGTCGCAAAACGAACTATTAATACAATTAGAACAGTGATTACCATGTCGAATATAGACAGATTGTTTGCAAGCGTGGCCCAAAAGGGTCACGTTTGTGTTGGATTAGACACGGATGTGTCATACTTGCCCGAGAAGCTGGCCCAGGAGTTCCCGGGGGTCGAAGACGGCTTGTTCGCCTTCAACAAGGCCATCATTGACAGCACGTTGGACGTGAGTGCGTGCTACAAAGTGCAGATCGCCTACTACGAGGCTTACGGTCTGGCCGGCCTGCGCGCCTATGCCCGCACCCTCGCCTACCTGCACGAGAAGAAGGCCGTCATCATCGCCGACATCAAGCGCGGCGACATCGCCAAAACCGCCGAAATGTACGCCAAGGCGCACTTCACCGGCGAATTCGAGGCCGACTTCATCACCCTCAGCCCATACATGGGTCTCGACAGCTTGTCACCGTATCTTCCTTATATCAAAGATAAAGGCAAAGGTGTGTTCGTGCTCATCCGCACCTCCAACGAGGGCGCGAAGGACATCGAATACCTGCCCACGGAGAACGGCAAGCGCGTCTATCACGTCGTGGGCGAGAAGTTGCAGGCCATGGGTAAGGAATTCCTCGGAGAGTGCGGCTACTCGGCCGTCGGCGGCGTGATGGGCTGCACCCATCCTGACGAAGCGGCGGAAATCCGACAGGCGCTCGACACCACCTTCTTCCTCATCCCCGGCTACGGCGCCCAAGGCGGCAAGGCCGAGGACATCGCCAAGTACCTCCGCAACGGCAACGGCGGCGTGGTCAACTCCTCCCGCGGCATCCTCCTCGCCTACCGCAAGCAGGACAACGGCGCCGACCACTTCGCCGACTGCGCCCGCGCCGAAGCCATCAGAATGAGAGACGACATTTTAAAATGGTTATAGGTTATTGGTTATTGAAGCTGACAATTCAAGGAACAAAAACAATGTCAGGGTTAATTGTCATTCATAATTCTTAATTCTTAATTCTACATTCTTAATTCTTAATTGAAAATGGGTATTTCCATGCAAATCCTCGGCCTTCTGGCCAGTCTTACGTTCCTGGTCGTGACCCACGAACTCGGGCATTTCACTTTCGCGAAGATTTTCAAGACCCGCGTGGACCAGTTCTACGTATTCTTCAACCCCGGCATTTCCCTGATCCGGATGAAGCGTTTCGACGGCAAGTTCCATTTCAGCTTCTTCTCCGGCAAAGCGCCCGAAGAGTGGGACAAGCACCCCGAATCCACCGAATGGGGGCTCGGCTGGCTGCCCCTCGGCGGCTATTGTTCCATCAACGGCATGGTCGATGAGAAGACCAAAGCCTCAGACTTGGCCAGCGAAGTGCAACCCTGGGAGTTCCGCGCCAAACCCGCCTGGCAGCGCTTCTTCATCATCATCGGCGGCGTGCTCGTCAACTTCCTCACGGCTATCATTATATATATATTGATGTGCTTCACGTGGGGCAGCGACTACATCCCGCTCGAAAAAGCCACATACGGACTCGAGTTCTCACAGGAGATGCAGGACGCCGGCTTCCAAAACGGCGACAAGGTGCTGATGGTTGACACCATGCACCCGCAGACCCTCGGCGACTTCGCCAACACGGTGCTCCTCGACAACGTGAAGACCGTCACCGTGGAGCGCAACGGTCAGGAAGTGGTCATCGACATCCCGAAAGACCTGCCCCGCAAGGTAGTGGGTGCAGGCAGCTCGTCGCTCTTCTGCAACTACCGCATCCCGTTCGTCATCGACAGCGTTTTGGCAGGCACACCCGCCGAATCCGCCGGCCTCATGAAAGGCGACTCGCTCGTTGGCATCAACGACTCCGCGATGTTCTGCTTCTTCGATTTCAAAAAGACCTTCATGGAGAACAAAGGCAACGAACTGCAAATCGACTACATGCGCGGCGACAGCCTCTGTCATGCGGCCGTCACCCTCGATTCGCTCGGCAACATCGGTGTGGCTTACAAGCAACCCGCCGACTTCTTCGAAGTGGTGCACGTCGATTACAGTTTCTGGCAGTCCATCCCCACCGGCACGAAACAGGGATTCTCCACATTGGGCAACTACGTGAAGCAGTTCAAGATCATCTTTACCAAAGAGGGCGCCACGCAATTGGGCAGCTTCCTGACCATCGGCAGCATCTTCCCGAAAGTGTGGGATTGGTACCGCTTCTGGAGCATGACCGCCCTGCTCGGCATCATCCTCGCCTTCATGAACATCATCCCGATTCCCGGTCTCGACGGCGGCTACATCCTCTTCATCCTTGTGGAGATGATCACCGGCAAGAAACCCTCCGACAAGTTCCTCGGCATCGCCAACACCATCGGCTTCGTGCTGCTCATCGCGCTGATGGTCTATGCGTTAGGGCTTGACTTCCGACGGTTCCTCTTTAAGTAATGTAGAATGTAGAATAATTAAGAATTAAGAATTAAGAATTAAGAATTATAAATTCGATCGAAGGACCATTCCCCCCTTTAGGGGGGATGCCCGAAGGGCAGGGGGGTATCAAACCTCTTCCTTGAGCAGTCCCGGAGGGGCAAGACGCACGAAGTGCTAATAACCCCACACAAGCGAAGCGCAGTGTGGGGCCAGTAAACCGAAAAACGCAAACCGAATGAATAACACCGAACTCAAAACCGAAATCGCTCGCCTGAAACGCGAGAAAAACGCCATCATCCTGGCGCACTACTATACCCTGCCCGAAGTGCAGGAAGTGGCCGACTTCGTGGGCGACAGCCTCGGTCTGGCCCGCAAGGCCGCCGAAACCCAGGCCGACATCATCCTCTTCGCCGGCGTGCACTTCATGGCGGAGACGGCCAAGATCCTCAACCCCACGCGCAAGGTGCTCGTGCCCGACATGAGCGCGGGCTGTTCTCTGGCGAACAGTTGCAAGGCCGAGAAACTCGCCGAATTCAAGGCGAAACACCCCGACCACAAGGTGTTGGCATACGTCAACTGCACGGCCGCGGTGAAAGCCCAGTGCGACCTGATCGTCACCTCCGGCAACGCCCTGAAGCTCGTCAACCAGCTGCCCAAGGACGAGAAGATCATCTTCGTGCCCGACGGCAACCTCGGCGACTACATCAACCTGATGACTGGACGCGAGATGCTCCTTTGGGACGGTGCCTGCTGCGTGCACGACCACTATGAAGTCGAAGACTTGGAGAAGGCCAAAGCCGAGCACCCCGACGCGATTGTGGTGGCGCACCCCGAGTGCCGCCGCGAGCTGCTGGAGAAGGTCGATTTCATCGGTTCCACCGCCGCCATGCTCAACTTCATCAGCGAGAGCGACGCCAAGGAGTTCATCGTGGTCACCGAGAGCGGCATCATCTACGAGATGCAGAAGCGCAACCCCGACAAAAAGCTCTACACGCTCTACAACGGCGCGGTCAAGCACGACTGCGTGAACATGAAGAAGAACAACCTGTTGAACATCTACGCCGCCCTCCTCGAGGAGCAACCGGAGCTCATTATGGACGAGGAACTGCGGAAGAAAGCGCTGGTACCGATCCAGAGGATGCTGGAAATGAGTTAGACTTTGGACTTGAGACTTGAGACTTGAAACGTAAGACTTTTGGGGAATCCGGAAGGGTTCCCCTTTCTTGTTGGTAAAAGTCCATTGGTTCACACGGATGTCCTTGCAGCAAATCTTCCGCGTCTCTAACCTTTTAAGAATGAAAAGAAACTGGCCCCCATTGCGGACAAAATACGTATCGTATGGGGCGACCTGATGAACTACGACGACGTGCTGCGCGGCGTCACCGGCGCGGACATCGTGCTGCACGTGGGCGGCATGGTCTCCCCCTCGGCGGACTATTTCCCCGAAAAGACCCTGAAGGTCAACGTGACCGCGGCGCAAAACGTGGTCAAGTCCATCCTCGCGCAACCCAACGCTGACGACATCAAGGCCGTCTATATCGGTTCGGTGGCGCAGACCTCCGACCGCAACGCGCCGTTGCACTGGGGCCGCACCGGCGACCCTGTCTGCTCCAGCGAGTTCGACTGCTACGGCATCAGCAAGATCATCGCCGAGCGCGTCTTCGCCGACTCTGGCCTCAAGCACTGGGTCAGCCTGCGGCAGTCGGGCATCCTCTACCCCGGCATCCTCAAGAACTTCGACCCCATCATGTTCCATGTGCCCATCAAGGGCGTGCTGGAATGGGCCACCGTGGAGGACTCCGGCCGCCTGCTCGAACGCGTCTGTCGCGACGAGGTGCCCGCCGAGTTCTGGAACCGCTTCTACAACATCAGCAGCGGCCCCGAGTACCGCATGACCAACTACGACTTCGAATGTCGCATCCTCAAGGCTACCTACTGCCCGAAACCCGAAAAGATTTTCAATTCCAACTGGTTCGTACTCAAGAATTTCCATGGTCAATATTATTTAGACGCCGACGTGCTGGAGAACTACCTCCACTTCCGCGCCAACATGCCCGTGGACGACTATTTCCGTCAGCTGAGCGACGGTCTTCCCGGGTTCTTTAAACTCGCCAAAATCGCGCCGCCGTTCGTCATCAAGATGGCGTTGCGCACGCTGGCCAACAAGAAAACCTACGGCACGCAGTACTGGATCAAACATAACGACGAAAAACGCATCCGCGCCTACTACGGCAGCATGGAGAAATACCACGCCATCCCCGATTGGAAAGATTGGGACTTGTCGGATCTTCCCGGACGCGAGCACGCGGTGCACATCGACCACGGCTACGATGAAAGCAAACCGCTTTCCGAACTGACTGTCAACGATTTGCAGAAGGCAGCGGAATTCCGTGGCGGCAAGTTGGTTTCCACAGAATACGACGGCGATCCGGCCAAAAAACTGACCTGGCAGTGTCACGACGGACACACGTTCGAAGCCTCACCGAAGCTCATTCTGGAAGGTGGCCATTGGTGTCCCGAATGCCTTCCGCCGGAATGGAACTACGCGGAACAGGCGAAGCACAACCCGTTTTTCGCGCAGGTGTACCGGGGGTAGGATGTGACTTGGACTTAGACTTAGACTTAGACTTAGACTTAAACTTAGACTATAACTATAACTTAGACTTAGACTATAACTTTGGCTATTAGCTTTTAGCCTTTAGCTACTATAAACCCCAAAAGACCTAAGTCTCACGTCCTAAGTCTCACATCCTAAGTCTCACGTCTTAAGTCTCACGTCTTAAGTCTCGCATCGTTTTGCGGAAATAACACGTCGAAATCGACCATTTTTCCACAGCACCCACTTTGAATCAAACTTCAAAAAGTGGGTGTTCTTTTTTCAAATTGCTAAATATCAAAATTTTACAATCAAATAATAAAAAACAGCGACACAGACGAGGCAATGCAAAAAAATGCTACCTTTGCAGGCTTATTTTTGAAATATAATGTATAACTAAAATAACAAATTTTATGGCAGCAATTGGCTCAATTCGAAAGCACGGCGTGCTTCTATTGGTAATCATCGGTTTAGCCCTGTTGGCTTTCATTCTGGGCGACCTTTCAAATGTAACCCGTGTGTTCTCAAACAAAAACACGGTGGCAAAAGTGGACGGCAAGAAAATCGACCAGCTTTATGACAAGCAGTACAAGGAAAACTCCGCATACGCCCGACTCCTCCAAGGCAAATCGTCCTTGAGCGACGACGAGTCGTTCCAGTTGCATGAGTTCACGTGGCAGAACATCCTTCAAAACCAAGCTCTCGACAAACAGCTGGAAAAATTGGGCATGTCCTACACAAACCAGATGATCGAAGATTTCAAGGACAAGATGGTCGCTTCCCTCAACTCTCAGCAGCCCAACCAATTCATCATGCAATTTGCCAGTGCTCTCGCACAACAGGGTGGTCCTGAATACGCCATGAGCATCATCAACCGCATCGACGAGCTGGCCAACAACGAACAAGGCAAGGACATCTACGATGCATGGCAGGCAATGCTCCGCCTGGCCGTGTCGGCAGAGAAGGCTCAACAATACATGGCCCTGGTCCAAGGTTCCATCAACTTCTCCGATCCGCTCGCCAAACAGTTGGCCAAAGACAACAAAATGGCTATGGTCTCTCTGGCGACCGTCAACCCCGACCTCAACGCTTTCCAGAACATCAAGCCTGAAGTCTCCGAAAAAGAGTTGAAAGACTTCTACAACACCCACAAGGACGAGCTGTTCAAACTGCAAGGTGAAAACCGCGACCTCAACGTGGCCGTGTTCCCCATCAACCCCACTCCGGAAGACCTGAAAGCCATCGAGGACAGTGTCCGCAAGGAATCACCCTCCCCGGCTTCGACAGCCTCATCTTCAAAACCGCAGTCGGCAGCTATATCGAACCGTTCACCTATGAGAACGTGAAATGGTACTTCGGTAAGGTGTTCGGCACCGCAAACCGCCCCGACTCCGTGCTTGTGGCCACCATCGAACTCCCGTTCAAGACCGCACAGTACAAAGAAGCTCCCTATTCCAAGAAAGAAGCTAAGATGCTGGCCGACAGCTTGAAGCAAGTCATCGCTTCCAACCAGACCACCATCTTCTCCGAACAGCCCAACTACCTCTACGGCCGTGAACAAGGCGACACCACGTTCTGGATGTCTGAACGCGCCACTCTGGCTGAACTCTACAACAACCTCCTGGCAACGCCCAACGGCGGCATCTACGTCTACAAAGCCCCCAACGGCTACATCCTGTTCCAAGTGCTCAACCGCACGCAACTCATCGAAAAACGCCAATTTGTGCTTTATGACTACGACATCGCCGCATCCGACGCCACTTTCAACGCCTTGCGTTCCCAAGCCAATCAATTCGCAGCAAGTGTCTCCAGCAACGAGGAATTGATCGCCGCTGCAGCCAAACAAGGTATCCAGGTGGTTAATGGCACCAACGTCGCCCCCATGGCTTCCAATATCGGCCAACTGCCCTCCTGCCACGACATCGTCAGCTGGTCTTTCGGCGATGACGTAAAAGTTGATGCCATCTCCGATGTGTTTAACATCAACAAAATGTACCTCGCTGTCGCCTCCGTGGCCAAAATCCGTGAAAGCGGCGTGCAGAAGTACAAAGACGTCAAAGACGAAATCCGCACTATGTTGGAGCGCCAGAAAAAAACGGAAATGGTTGTCGAACAACTTAACAACGAACTCAAATCCGGCAACATCAACACCGTGGCTCAGAAATACACCACCGCCGTCACCGACAGCGTGATGTTGAGCTTTGCAGGCGACTACTACATGAACCGCGGCGTTGACAGCAAAGCCATCGGCAAAATCTTCAGCCTGAACAACAACACCCCCACGGCTGTCGCCGGCAACAATATGGCTTACTTGATCAACGTGACGGAAACCCGTGACGGACAAGCCTCCGACAACCTGATGCTGGAGAAACAATACCTCCAAAATGCAGTCCTCGGACGCGAGAGAAACGAAAGCACGCTCCTCTCCTACCTGATCAACCAGTTCAAGGTTATTGACAACCGCGTGCGTTTCTATCACAACTAAAATCACCGAAACATATAAAAAAAGAGGCACTTTCCGAGTGCCTCTTTTTTTCTGCAACAAAACTTTTACTTTTTCGTTAGTGGAATGTCCATTGAATTTGACGTATGTCTTAAACTTAACCAAAACTGTATGAAAGTACATTTTATAGCCATAGGAGGAAGCGCGATGCACAACTTGGCCATCGCACTGAAAATCAAAGGTTTTGATGTCACAGGGTCGGATGACGAGATCTTCGACCCCGCTAAAGGCCGTCTTGCCAAATACGGAATACTTCCGACCGACATCGGCTGGCATCCCGAAAAAATCACCTCCGACCTGGATGCTGTAATCCTCGGTATGCATGCCCGCGAGGACAACCCGGAACTTTTGAAAGCCAAGGAAATAGGACTGAAGATCTACTCCTACCCCGAATACCTGTACGAGCAGAGCAAGGACAAAACCCGCGTCGTGGTGGGCGGAAGCCATGGCAAAACCACCATCACCTCCATGATCATCCATGTGCTGCAGCACCTGCACATCGACTGCGACTATATGGTCGGGGCGCAATTGGAAGGCTTCGAAGTCATGGTCAAACTCTCCGACACCGCCAAAGTGATGGTCATCGAAGGCGACGAATACCTCACCTCCCCTATCGACCGCCGGCCGAAATTCCACGTCTATCAGCCCACCATCGGCATTATCAGCGGCATTGCCTGGGACCATATCAACGTCTTCCCCACCTTCGAAAACTATGTGGATCAGTTCCGGATATTCGCCAAAATGATTCCACAAAACGGGCAACTCATTTACTGTCAGGAAGATGAAGAACTCCGCAAATTAGGAACCGAAATCACGAACACCGTCTGCAAACCATACGGAGTACACCCGTACGTAATCCGCGACGGAGTGACTTACCTTGTCCACGACAACAAAGAGACCCCGCTACAGATCTTCGGCAAGCACAACCTCATGAACATCAACGCGGCACGCCTCGCCTGCAACGCATTGGGCGTGACCAACGAAGAATTCTACGAAGCCATCGCCAGTTTCAAAGGCGCGTCAAAACGTTTGGAATTGGTCGCCAAGACAACGGAATGCGCTGTTTACAAGGATTTTGCGCACTCTCCGTCAAAGCTCAAAGCCACCATCAACGCTGTGCGTGAACAATATCCCGACAGGAAATTAGTGGCATGCATGGAGTTGCACACGTTCAGCAGCCTGACGGAGGAATTTCTGAAACAGTACGCGCATGCGATGGACGAAGCTGACACGGCCATGGTTTATTACTCCCCCGCCGCAGTACAGCACAAGAAATTACCACCCATCCATCCCGAAATGATTTTCGATGCTTTCCAACGAAAAGATTTGTCCGTTTTCAACGACTCTAACTTATTAAGAGACAAACTTTTAGAAACAGATTGGCATCACTCGGTCCTCCTACTGATGTCTTCCGGAAATTTTGACGGAATAAATTTAAACGAATTCGGAAAAAAAATTGTACTTTTGCCCGCTTAAAATTTAGGCAAAAACCAACTAAAGAATTGATATTCAGAACAATAAAAAAAATCAAATGACAATGAAAAAGTTAAGCTTGTTATTGTTAGCGGTTGTAAGCGGCCTGCTGTGCTTTGCCCAACCGAAAATCGAATTTGAAAAGACCACCTACGACTTCGGCAAAATCAAAGAAGAGGGTGGAAAAGTTACAGGTAAGTTCGTGTTCAAAAACGTGGGTAACGAACCTCTGGAACTCACCAATGTCCGTCCCGGATGTGGCTGCACCGCTGCCAACTACAGCAAGGGCGCCATCGCTCCCGGCGAAAAAGGCTATATCGAGGCCACCTACAATCCCTACAACCGTCCCGGTGCCTTCAACAAGAACATCCGCGTGACGACCAACGAACCTCAGTTCATCGAAAACGAGAAGGCCACCCCGCACATGATCTTCATCAAAGGCGAGGTCATCAAACGCCCCCCGACAGAATTTGAAGTTCACGGCTACACAAACGGAAGCGGTATGATGCGCATCAAACATCCCGATGTGGCACACAACATGCTGAACAGCGAGAGTGTCACCGACACCTTCTATGTTCGCAATTTCTGGACGAAACCCGTTTCCTTCACCCTGAATCCCACCCCGAATTACATTTCCGAGGTGTACAGAAACTTCGGCGCTGAACTGCAACCCGGCCAAGAAGGCATTTTCATTTTGAAATACGACGCCTCGAAAGCGAATCAATTCGGCCAAGTGAAGGATGCCGTCAGCTACAGCACCAACGACTCCCTCGACGCCACAAAGCGCGTCCACTTCGCCATCAACATCAAAGAGGACTTCTCGAAACTTTCTCCGAAACAGCTCAAAAAAGCTCCTATCAGCCAACTGAGCATGGAATCGGTAAACTTTGGCGATGCGCAGAAGAATGTTTCCAAGACACAAACCATCACCATTTCCAACAGTGGCAAGAGCCCTCTGATCATCAGAGCTTTGAACACCAGCAACTCTCTCTTCACCATCTCTTCGAACATGACGGAAATCCCCGCAGGTGCATCGGCTGAAATCACGGTTACCTTCAAGGGCACCAGCCGCACCAGCACACAAAACGCCACCGTTGACATCATCACCAACGATCCCTTAAATGCTGTCCGCACGATTCCGGTCAGTGTTAAAGTCTTATAAGTCGATTTCTCTCGACAAAAAAATCCCTGCAAGTGTGCACTTGCAGGGATTTTTTTTTGTCCTAAGGAAAACCGTGTTAGAACAAACGGCTGTGCCCGTTTCGCAGTTCCTCATCCGTAGGGACGTTATCCTTTATGGTGTCCACGTCAATAACAAGCGGACGGCCCAATCGGACGGCAGTTCTTTGCGGTTTTTTCAACGTGTCAGGTCTCGACATCGGCATGGAGACGGCTGCTTCCGCAGGTGTTGTTCCCGAGGTGGTTTTCGTCGGAGTTGTGTGGGAAACCGGATTCGCCACCATCTTCGGTGAGAACGACACGGTGTCTTGGCTCTCAACGGGAGATTCCGAATCCACAAGCATCGAATCGACCGTCATGGCGGGATTATCAGCCACTTCCCGGGGCTGACGGTTCGGGGCGAAATACAAGGCCGTGGCCACCGCTCCGCCCAGAACGACCGCCGAAACAGAGCCCACGATCCAATACCGCAACGGGCTTGCCGATCCCGACACGCGCTTGAAATTCCGCCACGCGGAGGGCTTGTAGGCGTATTCGGCCTGTTCCGTCTTTTCCTTAATCAGTTTGTCAAAGTCTGTCATACCTATTCGTTATCACATTTCATAATTGCGGCCTTGAGTTTGGCACGCGCCTGGTTGACATGCCACGCAGAGGTGTTTTCCGTCATATTCAACTGAGAGGCTATCTCGCTATGAGAGTAACCCTCGAAGACGAACAGATTGAACACCGTCCGGGTGACTGGGGGGAGCAGTTGGATCAGTTCGACCATCTCTTGCGAGGACATCCTGGAAACGGCATCATTCATGCTGTTGTCCGCCAAACGGTTGTCCGGAATATCCTCCAATTCGATGAAAGTGACGTTCCTGTCATACTTTCTCCTGTAGTCCAATGCGGCATTGCAAACCACGCGCTTGAGCCAAGCTTCAAAAGAACCTGTGTTTTCGTATTTGTCTAGGTTCGAAAACACTTTCAAGAACCCTTCATTGAGCATATCGGCCGCTTCGTCGGTACTGCCGGCATAGCGCATGCAGATACTCATCACACTGCCATAGAAGTGTTTGAACAACTTCCTCTGGGCCCGAGAACTACCTTCACGGCACCCCTGCACCCACTCCTGCACTTCCGAATGCCCTTTCATCTTATATAACGGATAACGGGAACAAAATCTTGGGTTCAGAAATCATTTTTTCGTCAAAAAGATTATATCTTCCAGACTAACAATTATTTGACAATCTTAAAGCCTAACGACACGATAAACATATTCATCTGTTTTGTCTGCGTCGTACCCTCTATCATATTACGGAAATTCGCGGCGGCAATGCAATAATTCGCATCCAAGGTAAAACGCCATAAATCAACGCCGACACCTACTTGTCCGCCCCACTGCAACGAACTGGCACTCCAGTCGGAGTCATCCATGTTGTCCGAGATTTTGAAATCGAAGCGGGGACCGATTGTCAACCTGAACTTGAAATTGTCATTGTCAATGAAATGGTAGCCCAGGAGTACAGGAACCGATAAAAAATGTTGCCTCAGCGTCCCATTCGAGGAATACCCGACATACTGTTCTAGGAATGTGCTTCTTTTGAACGAATAATTGGCCTCCGGTTGGAAGAAAAACCGGCTCCCCATACGCAAGAAGACACCCGCTTCAAGTCCGAAGTCTCGTTCGGTCAACTTCTTGTAATTCACCGTGTTGCCCGCGACTTTCAATCCCATTGAGAACTGAGCCTGCGCGGTTTCCACAACCAGCAGATTAATCACAAAGGCTATCACAACAGCTACCGCAACAAATTTCAAATGAGCATTTCTCATGACAAAAAACTAGTAACAAAACGGTCAATAAACGTACAAGATGTCGATTTATTGTATATGAGCTAATTAAGCTTCGGGAAGAGTGAGTGTATTGGCAACAAGGTTGTCAGCAGACTCCTCTTATCTCGTTGATGTCGGCAATGCCTTCCCGTTGACAGAGCGACGAAAGTTCGTCGAGCACATGTCGTCCGGCCAAGGGGTCGTTAAAGTTCACCGTTCCGAGCTGGACAGCCGCAGCACCAGCCATAACAAACTCCAGAACATCCTCTGCTGTGTAGATTCCGCCAATACCGATGACCGGAACATGCACCTGTTTACAAACGGAGTGCACCATCCGCAAGGCAATCGGTTTGATCGCGGCACCGGAAAGACCGGCATAAACGTTATTGAAGACCGGTTTCCGTTTGCGAATGTCAATAGCCATCGCCTGGAAGGTGTTGACCAATGAAAGGGCATCCGCACCGGCCCTTTCACACGCGAGAGCCATGTCCACGATGTTTTCCGCATTAGGTGACAGTTTGACGATCAGTGGTTTTGTACACACTTTGCGGACTTCTCGCACCACTTCTTCGGCCACATTCGCTTTAATTCCGAACGCCATCCCTCCGCTCTTCACGTTGGGGCAGGAAATGTTGAGTTCAAGCATGTCGATGTCCGCATCAGAGAGCATGGCGGCGCCGGTGAGATAATCCTCCATACTATGGCCGCCCATATTGGCGATCAGCACATTGCCGAAGCGCCGCATCTGTGCGATGCCAGATTGGACAAACGCCTCCACACCCGGATTTTGCAAGCCGACGCTGTTCATCATTCCCGAGGCTGTTTCCCAAACACGGATTCCCTCGTTCCCATCCTTCGGGTGAAGTGTCAGCCCCTTGGAGCAGATACCGCCCAAGCAGCCCACATCATACAGTTCGTCATACTCATTGCCGAAACCGAAAGTTCCAGAAGCGGCAATCAGCGGGTTTTTGAAAGGCACACCGGCCACATTCACTGATAAGTTCACTACTTTATCCATAATTCAATGTTTCTTACCACAACATATTGTTTCCGTTTTCAAGGACTGCGGAGCGCCACGGTGCGACCAACCGACAAGGCTATCCTTGAAATTCCGGCTCTACGATCTACCACAGCAGATCGGTACTTCGGAACACTGGTCCATCTTTGCACACCCGTTTCATGCCCTGTTTCGTCCGGATACTGCAACCGAGGCAGGCGCCAATTCCGCAGGCCATCCGGTGTTCCAAAGAGCAGTAGCACACCGTGTCTTTCTCCGCACACATTGCGGCGACCTTGCGCATCATCACTTCCGGTCCGCAGGTCAACACCGCGTCATATTGCTCAGGATGCAGCAAATCGGTGACAAACCCACGATAGCCTTCCTCTCCTTTCTCCGTAGTAACAAAGATGTCCTGGCACCACGGCTCAAACTCCTCCACGGCAAAGAGCTCATCCTTGAAACCGAGATAGGCATCGACGTCCACACCGCATTGTTTGAGTGTCTTGGCGGTTTCGCAGAGCGGCGGAATGCCTACTCCGCCGCCCACGACCGCAATCCTTCCGCTGAGAGCCTCACACGGGAATCCGTTCCCGCAAGGTCCCATAAGTTCCAAAGAATCACCTTCTTGCAATTCCGACAGTCTCCGCGTACCCTTGCCCACAATCCGGTACATGAACCAGAGGTGACGGTCGTCGGAGCGGAACAAACTGATCGGGCGCATCAGCGTCAGTTCCGAATCCCAACATTTTATCATGAAA
>CACXUB010000103.1:0-4538 GCA_902770735.1 uncultured Bacteroidota bacterium
CATGCCGATGGCTTTCTCCTTCACGCTGTTGGTGAACTCCTTGGCGATGGCATAGCTCACGTCGGCGTCGATGAGCGCCTTGCGGATTTCCTTGGTGGTCTCGGCCACGTTGATCTCGGTGATCTTGCCCTGGCCTTTCAGTATCTTAAATGACCGTTCTAATCTGTCGGATAAACTTTCAAACATATCTTAAATTATCAAATTTCTATAGAAAAAATACCTGCGGAATTCGCGGCGGCAAAGATACAAATTTTAGCGGTTACACGGTCAGGCGTTCACAATGTTATTTTAACCCATGACCTGATGACATTTTATCTCGTTTTCCAGCAAACGTGACGGCCTGAGGACCTATCTTTCGAACCATTTCAACAATTTCATCTTCCACTCGCCGGCCTTTCCCGTGTACGGGTGCTCGCGCAAGGGGAGGTTGAAGACGGTGCGGCCTTTAAGGACGGTTTGCGGGTGCGTGAACTCGCGGAAGCCCCATTCGCCATGGTAGGCGCCCATGCCGGAGTGGCCCACACCGTTGAACGGCACGCCCTTCACCATCATGTGGATGCAGACCTCGTTGATACATCCGCCGCCGAACTGCTGCGTCTGCATGGTACGATTCGCCCATCGCATGTCCTTCGTGAACAGATACATGGCCAATGGATGCTCGCGGTCAGCGATGGTTTCCATCAGCGCATCCACTTCGGCGTCCTTGAAGGGCACCACCGGCAACAACGGACAGAAAAGCTCGTGCCGCACGATATGCTCGTCCTTATCGACGGGGAAAATGAGGGTGGGGGAGTAGCGACGCGATTCGCGGTCGCCCTCGCCGCCGAAGATGATGCGGTCGCGGTACTCGTCGGCCAACGCCGCGCATTTGTCGTATGCCGCCGTTGTGATGAGTTTCGGGTATTCCGGATTGGTGATCGGATGCTCGCCGATCTGCGCCGTAAATGCCTTCTTGAGTTCCTCCAGGAAGGGCTCCGCGATCTCCTCGGCCACGGCTATCTGGTTGATGTTGATGCAGATCTGTCCGGCGTTGCAGAGCTTGAAGAAGGCGATCTTGCGGGCCGCGTCCTTGAGGTCGGCATCCTTGCGCACCACGCACCAGTTGCCGGTCTCGCCGCCGAGCTCCAACGCCACGGGGGTGAGGTTCTTGGAGGCTTCGGCCATCACGTGCTTGCCCACGGCGGGCGAGCCGGTGTAGAAGATCTTGTCGAAGCGCTGCGCGAGGCACATGTCCGCCACGTCGTGGCCGCCGTCGATGAGGGTGACGTACTCGGGCGGGAAAACTTCCGCGAAGAAGCGTTTGAGCACTTCGGTGCAGGCCGCCGACTTGCTGCTGGATTTGATCACCACAGTGTTGCCGCCGCACATTGCCGCCGCCACCACCCCGATAGTGAGCAATATCGGGAAGTTGAATGGGCTGATCACCAACGATACGCCGTAGGGCATCTTATAGACTTTGGTGACGGTGCTCGGGAAGCACATCAGTCCGCTGAAGTGGCACTCGGGCCGTGCCCAGCGGCGCAGCCCGCGCAGCATCTCGTTGATTTCCACGATGATGGGACCCACGTCGCAGAGGTAAGCCTCCACGCGGCTGCGTCCGAGGTCGGCAATTAGTGCGTCCTCGAACTCAGTGGCGTGCTCGATGACCGCCGCTTTCAGTTTCTTAAGCTGTTGTTTCCGCCATTTGACAGGCAGCGTCGCGCCCGTGCGGAAGAACTTGCGCTGCGCCTCAACGATTCCAGTGATTTGTTCCTCCTTCATTCTTAATTTTTAATTTTTAATTCTTAATTCTTAATTCTTAATTCTTAATTCTTAATTCATAATTCTAATACCCCTCTTCGTACCCGCCGCCCTTGTCCGTCAGATGGATGACGATCACGTCAAACAACGGGTAATCCTTGTATTCCACGAAAAAGGAGGTCTCCCCCGTGAAATTTTTCGGGAATTGGATGCCCAACAGCGCACCTTGGTTGATTCTGCTGTCCTTTCCGCTTCTCGTATTGGCATCCGAATCCCCTTTCTCGTTAAGCTCGTAGTCGCCATAGACCTCTTTCACGGTGCTGTCTGTGTTGAGAATCACCACTCTGCAGTGGAAATTCTCGTATGAGGTCTCGTTCACGACCTTCACTTGGTTGTAGGACTTCTCGTGCCCTTGCACTTCGAAGCTCATTATTCCCTGTTGGGCAAAGACGGCCATCGCCGCCAGCATTAACAATACAGATAAAATTGTTCTTTTCATTTTTAATTTATTAAAGGTTAAAGGTTAAGGGTTAAAGGTTAAAGTGTTGACGATATCTTTTGTCATTCTTAATTCTTAATTCTTAATTCTTAATTTTTAATTTTTAATTCATAATTCATAATTCATAATTCTTCATCGCCCAGTCACTCTCGCCAGCACCCTTTGAATGTCCTCCTCGCTGAACGTCATCGGGGCGGAGTAGTTGATGGAATCCTTGGCCACCATGCGGGTGAGTTTCTCGTAATCGGACTCTTTCACGGGCAACGGCAATGTGTCGAGGCCGCAGGTGGCGATGAGATCTTTGACGGCCTGCAGGAACCGCTCGGCAGCCACGCGGTCGTCGGTGTGCACATTCGCCAATCCGCAATAGCGGGCCATCAGGGCATACTTCCTAAGGCATACTTTCTTTTGATACTCCAGCACGGGCAGCATCATCAGCGTGATGGCCTGGCCGTGAGGGATGTGGTACTTGGCCCCGATGCTGTGCGCGAAGGCGTGCACATAGCCGGCCAGCTGCGTGTTGATGGCGTTGCCGCCGTACATCGCGGCGCGGCACATCGCCAGCCGCGATTCGATATTCTCGGGCTCGCGCATGACGATGGACAGATGATGCAGGATCAGTTTCACGCCTTCCAGTGAGCGGTAGGCATCCTCCACATCGACCGTCACATCGCTCACCGTCCCTTCCACCACGTGGCTGAGGGCGTCCATCCCGCAGGCGGCGGTCACCATCTGCGGTGCATGAACGGTGAGTTCACTGTCGAGGATCACGTGCGTTACGTCCAGTCCGACAATGACGGTGGAGCCTTTCGAGCCGCGTGGACGGGTCACTACCGCGCCCACGGTGATTTCCGCGCCCGTTCCGGCGGTGGAGGGGACGGTGATCATCGGCAGGGTCTTGCCCGGCACAATCAGGAACTTGACGAGCAGGGCTCTGGTGCTGAGATGCGGCAGACGCGCACCCGCCACAATCATCTTGCAGGTGTCCATCACCGAGCCGCCGCCCAACGCGACCACGCACTCGGTGTCGTATTTCATGGCGATTTTGCGTCCTTTTTCGATCAGCGCGGTTGTCGGTTCGGAATCGATGCCGTAGAAAAGCGTGTGCCGAACCCCGGCCTCCTTGAGCGATTGAAGAATTTTCTGTTCGTAGCCGAGCTCACGCAAGGTCTTGTCGGTGACCACCAGGACATGCTTGTAGCCTTTCTCCTTACAGATCTCGCCGACATGCGCCCGCGCACCGTGGCCTTCCACGACCTGCGGTTCCGGCAGCGGCACATGGTGTATCACCCTGCCCGGCAACTTATGAATCTGTCTCCTGAAAATATACGTGTCCATAACTACTAACTGCTAACTACTAACTACTAACTGACTTTCATCCATGGTATTTCACAAAAGTACCGATTCCTAACACCGCCAACACGATGAGTACAACGAACAACGCCAACATAATGGTAAAGGCCACGATGGTTTTCAGGATAGTGCGCCACCAGCTGAAGCCGCTCATCTGCTTGAGCGGGATTATGGTGAGGAGTAAGGAGAGTGTGGAGAGCTTTGACAGGTTGAAGAAATCGAACACGATGGAATAGACGATGTACATATTGGCGATATAGACCAACGAGATAAAGAGCTCGGGGTAGCGCAAATCGGGGATGTTCGGGCTGTGCCGGAAGAAGAGGTAGAGGATGCCGGAAATCAGCATCAAAAGCAACAAGATGTTAATGCTGGGATATTTTTGCTCGAAACGTTCTATCTTATCCAATGTGTTATAAATGATGGAATAAATGCGAGACTCTGTAGGGTAATTTTTGTCAAAAGAACTATGAACACCCTCTTCATCGATGGTGACACCTTGCACCTTTGTGGGAGAATTATCTTCAAGAGCCCCCGTTGTATTGGATGTTCTTCCATTGTCATGCTCCTGTCTCATCCCCTCGGTAGCAGATGGGGAATCGTCGTGTAGGGCGTGCCCTGTGATGTTCAGTCCGTGGGTCACGAGGAGGGAGACCGCCGCGAGCAGGAAATACATTTTGAAAGGGGCGAAATAGGATGCTCTCTTGCCGCGGAGATAGTCAAGGATCAGGTGGCCGGGACGGAGGATGAGGTCGCGGATGGTGCGGAACATGCCGCGCTCGCCCATTCCGTAAGCTTCTGCAAAATTTTCCGCCGCCACCTTCATGGAAAAACGGTCTGTGTTTGCCGCCTGACCGCAGCGGGGACAGTAATTGCCGGTATAATGCTCTTGACAGTTCAAGCATTCGTGTTCCTCAGTGGACATCGGTGCAACCTCGCGGGGGCG
>CACXUB010000103.1:4561-24579 GCA_902770735.1 uncultured Bacteroidota bacterium
TTAGACATGTTCCATTTCATGCTGCAAAAATATTATTTTTATGCAAAGGGTGAGCGGTTCCGCTGAATCCCTGAAAAAAATACTCGAACATTCTGAGTTGGGCCGGTGGCATGAATACATTTTTTATACATTTGCAGCCTGGATTGAAAACGCGGAAGCAGTTGTTTTTGAGCGTCTTCGATTCCTCATTTTGAAAACCATTGTCATTTAAAAGAATGAATAACAAGCAAATTGAAATCTGCTGTGGCTCGATACAGTCGGCTTTGAATGCGAAGGCCGGCGGCGCGGAACGCATCGAGTTGTGCCAAGGGCTTGTGGAAGGCGGCACCACACCGTCGCCCGCGACAATCCGCCTTGCCGTGAACGAATTGGGACTTGACGTCTTTGTGCTGGTCCGTCCCCGTGGCGGCGATTTTTGTTACAACGAATTGGAAATCAAAACGATGGAGGAGGATGTAGCCTTCTGCAAGGAAGTCGGTGTCTCCGGCATTGTGGTCGGTTTTCTGCATCCCGACGGTACGATAGACACCGCGTTGACCCGCCGTTTTGTGGAACTCGCCGCCCCGCTGCCGGTCACCTTTCACCGTGCTTTCGACGAGTGCGCGGATCCTTTGAACGCCTTGGAGCAGGTTATCGACTGCGGTTGCGCCCGGATCCTGACTTCCGGCTGCCAACCCACGGCGGTCGAAGGTGCTGATATGCTGCAACGTCTTGTGCGTCAGGCGAATGGACGGATAACGATACTTGCCGGAAGCGGCATCACCCCGGATAATGCCTTGATGTTGCGGGAAAAAACCGGGGCTCCGGAAATCCACGGTTCCTGCAAAGTGACCCGTCCCGACGGCGCGTGGGAGACGGACTCGGGCCAGGTACGCGCACTGCTGCAACGATTGACTTCTTTGTGACGGCAAGAGCTTGCCTTTTGCTGATCCGCCCGTTTCAAATTCCTAATCAAGGATTAATTCCACGTTCAAAAAAAGTGTATATTTGCGGGCTTTTTTTTCGAGTGCAAAAATAAAAAAATATGAAGAAAATTTTCTCTTTAACATTGTTAATCAGTGTTTTATGCTGCTCCTTGTCGGCGCAGCGCGTCACGGAATCGCAGGCGGATCAGGTGTGCCGCCGTTTTCTCATGGACCGTGGGCAGACCGTTCCCGCAGACCTGAAACTGTCGGAGGTTTTCACCCAGGCGGACGGTGACACCGCGCTCTACCTGTTCCAGTTGCCCGAGGTGGGCTTCGTGGTGGTGTCGGCGTCGCTGACCACGCCGCCGGTGCTGGCATACGCCTTCGACCAGAACTTCGAGATGATCCCGCCGGTGCGCGACCTTTTCTACCTCTACAAGGGTGAGATCGCCTACGCCGAGAAACAGCAATGGCAGGCCAAACCGAAGGCTGCCGCGGCCTGGAAACGCTACCTTGCCGAGGAATTTGTCCCGCAAGCCCCCAAGGGCACTTCCGGCGGCCCGCTGCTGACCACCACCTGGAACCAGAACAAGTTCTACAACACCTACTGTCCGTGGGATCCCGCTTCCGGCGCCTACTACGACTACCGTGTGCCGAACGGCTGCGTCGCGCTCGCCTGCGCCCAGATCATGAACTACCACCGTTTCCCCGACAGAGGCATCGGTTCCACCTCCTACATCCCGCAAGGCTATCCCCGTCAGACCGTTCGTTTCTACGAGCACACCTATCATTATGACGCCATGTGCAACGCTCCGCAAAGCTATGCCAACGAGATCTCCAAGCTGGCCTACCATTTCGGCGTGGCCATCCAGATGAACTACACCCCCGACGGCTCCGGTGCGAACACCACGCAGGCAAAGGAGAAACTCTACCAGACATTCAAATACGACCCGACCATAACCTCTTATTTCAGAGATCTTTATCAAGATTCGACGGTCGTCGAGTTCTATAATGTGCTCAAGAATGAAATCGACCAAAAACGTGTGGTTTACTATTCCGGCTGCACGGAAACATTCAGCTCCTGCCACGCATACGTGCTGGACGGTTACGACGAGGACGACCTCTTCCACCTGAACTACGGCTGGGGCGGCTCCTCCAATGCCTTCTACGCCATCGACAATTTTGTGGCCGGACCGATGCATTTCGACTACGGTTCCGAGACGGTGTTGAACATCCGTCCCTCTTTGGCCATTGAGCCCACCTACTGTCAGGGCCACCAGCGCAATACGGCCAGCTTCGGCTACGTGGCCGACGGCTCGCCCACGGCGAGACCCTACCAGGCGAACCCCGACTGCTCTTGGATGGTGGCGGTGCCCAATGCCACGGCTTACCGCTTCAGATTCGACCGACTCGATTTGAACCAGGGCGACTATGTGACCATCTACAACGGTCCCACGGAGGCGAGCGGTGTGAAGATCTCCCTCACCGGCTCCGAGGTCCCGACCCAGTTTTACAACATCACGGCCGACAGCGTGCTGATCAAGTTCGTGGGCAACACCAACAACACCGACCACTACGGATTCCTGATCTCCTATTCGTCCACGCTGCCCGAGCGCACCTGCGAAGAGGTTGTCAACCTGCCGAACGTCTGGAATACCACGTTGTCTGATGGCTCACAGGCCGGCGACAAATACCTCCCCGAGACCAATTGCACCTGGAACATCACCCACAACTACATCAGCGGCTATGCTTTCACCTTCCCGAAGTTCAACCTCGGATACGGCGATTTCGTGGATGTCTATAACAGCACGACCAATCCGCCCACGCTCTACAAACGTTTCGATATCTATAACCAACCGGAAGGTATCTATACAGTGACTTTCAGGAAGATGCGCGTGAATTTCGTCAGCGACAACTGGGATCAGGGCGAGGGCTTCTCCTTTGGTTTCTATGCGCTCGCCGGTGTGGAGGATTATAACGGCATCGAGGATTTGAACGTCTATCCGAATCCGGCCACCGACCGCCTGACCGTGGAATTCTCCCTGCCGCAGGCTGAACGTGTCACCGTGCAACTGCTGGATTTGACCGGCAAAGTGCTGCGTCAGAGCACGGAAGAGGGCATCGACGGTGTCAACCAGGTGCGTCTCGACCTCGACGGTGTTGCCAAGGGCCTCTACCTGTTGGAGGTGAACACCTCGAACGGCAAATCCGTCCGCAAAGTGAATGTTCAATAGTTGAAAAACCGCGAGCAATGGGCAAGCGTGTACTTATCGCCATGAGCGGCGGCATTGACAGCAGTGTCGCCGCCATGTTGTTGATGGAGCAGGGATATGAGCTGGTCGGCGTGACCTTCCGCACCTTCGACCAAATCACGGAGAGTTGCATCGCCCGCGAGAAGGGCTGCTGCTCCGTGGATGCCATCTTCGAGGCGAAACACCTGGCCGAGAAACTCGGCTTCGAACACCATATCCTCGATGTCCGCGACCTCTTCAAGAGAACGGTCATCCAGGATTTTATCGACCAATACCTGCAATGCCGGACCCCGAATCCCTGCGTGCTCTGCAATCCCATTATCAAGTGGGGTAGGGTGTTGGAGATGGCTGACGAGCTGGGCTGTGACTACATCGCGACCGGCCATTACGCCCGCATCGCGCAATCCGGCGACCGCTATTTCCTCCAGAAAGGCGTTAAGATGAAAACAAAGATCAGACCTATTTCCTGTGGAAGTTGACCTCTGAAATGCTGCAGCGGACGTTGTTCCCGTTGGGCGGCCTCACCAAGAACGAGGTGCGTCAAATTGCGGCGGACCACGGCTTTGTGAAGCTCTCGCAGAAAAAGGAGAGCGAGGAAATCTGTTTCGTGACGGACGATGACTATCGCCATTTCCTGCAAGACGAAGTCCCGGATTTGCAGGAGCGAATGCCCGTTGGCGAGTTCGTGACTACAGACGGAAAGGTGGTGGGGAAGCATCAGGGACTGTACAACTACACGGTGGGACAGCGCAAAGGGTTGGGCATCGCGTTGGGTGAACCGGCGTATGTGGTGGCCCTGCAGCCCGATACGAACCGCGTGGTTTTAGGCAAGCGGGAGGATTTGCAGCACGCCCGCTGCGTCGTTTCCGGCTTGAATATGACGAAATACGCTGATTTTGAGGACGGGATGAGGGTGACCTGCCGTTCGCGTTACCGCAGTGCGGGCACGCCGGCCACGCTTCGCCATCTGAATGATACGTCTGTAGAAGTTTTGTTTGAGGAACCCGTTTTCGCCGTTACGCCCGGACAGAGCGCCGTCTTCTATGAGGGCGACGACTTGGTGGGCGGCGGAATCATCGAATCGTAACCCGCAGCTATGGCCGAATCTCCGCTTTCCCTCAACGCTTTAGAATACACCTTCCGGCATCTGCAGAAGGTCGCCTTCCCGCAGCTGGAAAGCGAGCCTTTCCGTGTGGAGAAAGGCGATGGTACTATCACGGTTTTTGTGAAAGAGGTCAGGCTCGTCATGTATGCGATGAACCAGAAAGAATTTGACTTTTTCATTAAAGGCCAATGGTGGCCATTTGAAATGGTGGAAAATGCAAAGCGGACGCAAAAAATTCCCATGATTTTTGATGATGATGGCGTTGATGATGGCGTGATCTATTCGGAAAAAGATAGTTCCATCCAAATTCCATACGATATTCTGACACCGTCTTTTGTGCTGCTCTCGCGCTATGAGGAGTTCCATTCCGAACGACACGATGAACACGGACGGTTCCCGTATGGTCGCAGTCTGGCCGAGAAATACGACATGGTGGAGATTCCGTTAGTGGATGAGTATGCGATGCAGCTCCGAGAGTGGCTGTGTCTCTATTTCCCAGAAAGATTCGAGGCCGTTCCGCGCACGCCGCGCATCGTGCCCACGCACGACATCGACATCCTGTACCGATTTACCGGACGTTTCCAGGCTTGGAAGTCCATTCTTGGGAGGGATTTGTTGATTAACCGTGACCTTAAGATGGTTCGAAAATCGTTGGAGGATTATAAAAAGTGGAAATCCCATCCCTATTGGGACCCATACCTTCGGGCGGCGGTAGAGATGTTGGAAAGGGAACAGGAACAACACTTGCATCCGATTTTCTTTGTAAAGGCAACAGAAAAGGGTCATCCGGATGCCGCATACGACGTGAACGACCCGTTACTGCAGCATTTGATTTGGAATGTCACCTCCCGTGGCGGTCAGATTGGCCTTCACGGAAGCTATCCTTCTGCAGAACATCTCCAATATCTACACAAAGAGAAACATAATCTCAGTGAATTGTGTTATAAGACGATAAGCGTCTCCCGCCAGCACTACCTCCGTACCTTTTTCTCGGATGATCCCAACTCGTTAGACTTGTGGCGGCAGGTGGGCATCACCGACGACTACACCCTCGGGTTCGCGGAAAGGTGCGGCTTCCGTTGCGGCACCTGCCACCCGTACCCGCGCTACGATGTGCGCCACGACAAAGTCACGGACATTATCGAACACCCGCTCGTTTGACTATATGAAACTCTCCGTGGAGGATGCCTGCGCCCTGACGCAACGGCTGAAACAGCGTTGCCTCGACGTCGAGGGCGATTTCGTGATCTTATGGCACAACCACGCCACGACGCGGGAGATGAAGCCGTATTACGAGGGGGTGTATTTGCCGTTAATTCAAAATGTAGAATGAATGAATGATGAATGAATGATGAAAATATTACACGTTATATCAAATGAGAACGACCGGGCACGTGTGGAACGTGTGGCGAGATATATGCCGGAAGAATTTGAACACCAATTTGTTATGTCAGAAGAATTGGGCTCGGTGAAATGTCCGGTGGATTTGGTGCACGCGCATAGGTGGTTCGGATGCGGACAGGCGGCTTGGACGTGCGCCAGCACAAGACAGATTCCCTACGTGGCGGATGTGACGCAGGGCGATTTGGAAGCGTATCATAAGTTGTTTGTTTTCAACAAAAAAGGTGCGGAAAAAGTGTTAGCCGAAGCGGCACGGGTGGTGTTTACCGCCCCCTCGCAGGAGGACTTCCTGGCACAGCATCTGCCCTCGAAAGTGGCGGACACCGTTTTCGCGAAGTCCACGTTGCTGCATGAGACGATCGATCCCTATTGGCTCGAAAATCTCCACATTCACCCACCTACAGCGCTGGTACACATCAAGTTGCTGAATGTCGGCACCTCGGACTCCAATAGTCATCTGGATGCGGTGCATCATGCCATGAAGAAGCTGCAGCGCAGGAACTACGATATTTCCCTGACCACCGTGGGAGATTTAGCTAACGAAGAATTACTCGAAGTTTACCGCAATCATGATATTTTCTTGCAGTTGGACGAGAAAACGCCCTCCATACGGCGTTTCGCTGAGGCGTTGTCGCAAGGTCTGCCGGTGATCTACGCCCGTGACGGTGTCGCCGACGGCGTCTTCAAGGACGGGCAGGCGGGATATGCCGTGAACCCGAAGAACTCCGACGACCTTGCCCATACCATTCTGAATATCAGCGATTTCTTCGGCACCATCGAGCAGCAGATCATGCGCATCCACCCGTTGGAAATGTTCGACGGCCGCGAACAAGCCCGCCACTACGAACACCTGTACAATAACGCGCTGCGCTCATAGTCTAAGTCTAAGTCATTGTCATAGTCTAAGTTAATGGTCTAAGTCTAAGTTTAAGTCAATAGTCTAAGTCTAAGTTATTTAATATGAAAAAGAATCCCCTTTTAACAACCATCATCCTGCTCCTTTGCAGCGTTTTCGCGACGCCGCTTTTTGCCCAGAAAGACTATTGGGCGGCGGTTCAGCAGGACTATTTCAACCGTAAGGACATCCCCGAGGAGGTGCGCGACCAGGTCGGCATGTACAACCTGAAGTCTGCGGAACAGAGCCGCAACATCTACCGCTACCTCATGTTCCTCTACGCCTACATGCCGCAGAGCGACCTCGCCGACTACGATTTCGGCTTTTTCGAGCAGCAGGTGAAGGTGGCCATGGAAGCGCGGAACACCTTTTCGTGGGGAAAGAGCATCCCCGACGACATCTTCCGTCATTTCGTGGTCGTCTATCGCGTGAACAACGAGAATTTGGACACCGCGCGGTCGTACATCTTTCACCAATTGAAGAACCGCATCAAGAACATGAGTATGTATGATGCCGCCTTGGAGGTGAACCATTGGTGCCACGAATATGTTGATTATCAGCCTGCTGACGCGAGAACATCGGGACCGTTGGCCACGCTGAAGACCTCGCACGGGCGTTGCGGTGAGGAGAGCACCCTCACGGTGACGGCCCTCCGTGCCGTGGGCATTCCCGCCCGCCAGTGCTACACCCCGCGCTGGGCGCACTGCGACGACAACCACGCCTGGGTGGAGGTCTGGGTCGATGGCAAATGGTATTTCCTCGGCGCCTGCGAGCCCGCGCCCGCCCTCAATATGGGCTGGTTCGCCAATGTCTCCACGCGCACGATGATGGTGCACACCAACGTCTTCGGCCGCTACGAAGGTCCGGAAGAGGTCAACAAGCGCACGCCTTACTACTCCTGCATCAACCTGCTCTCCAACTACGCCGACACTGCTACGGCCACGATCCACGTGTTTGACCGCAAGCACCGTCCGGCGAAAGGGGCCACGGTCTGTTTCAAACTTTACAACTACGCTGAATATTACACCTTGGCAGAGGTGAAAACCGACGAAAACGGCTGCGCAAAGCTGAATACGGGTCTTGGCGACCTGTTGATTTGGGCGAAACAGGGTGATGACTTCGCTTTCGACAAATTGGATATGCGGGAGAAGCACGATTTGGTGCTGATTTTGGGCAACGAGACGATTTCGACTCCGAATCCTCTCGGTTCATGGAGTGTGCCCTATACGATGGTTCCGCCGGTGGGAAAACCGTTGAACAACAATGTGAGTGCCACCGCGCAGTTGGCTTGCGAGAAACGGATGGCCAAGGAGGACAAGATGCGCGAAGCCTATCGAAAGACCTTCCCCACCAAGGCGCAAACGGCAAAATACAAGAACGAATACTTCACTGCGGATGAGTTTTACGACGTGATCCACCGCAGCGAGGGCAACCATTCGGAAATCATCAAATTCCTGCAAAACCACAGCAAAAAGGTGGATGGACTTTATCTGAAAGAATTTGTCAACGCGTTGGCGGACAAAGATTTGCGCGACACGAAAGCGACGACGTTGGAGAGCCAGCTCGTGAGTTACAAAGCCGGCAACTATCCGGTAGAGGTTTTCATCAAAGGGGTGTTGCCTGCCCGCATCTCCAACGAGCTGATCCGCGACTGGCGTCACGACCTGCGTGAGGCGTACTTCAAAGTCCTTCCCGAAAAATCCACCCCGTCTGTTGACCAGCTGACAGACTGGACAAAACGCAATATCACCGTGGATCCGCTTTGCAACTACTACTACTGTCCGATCAGCCCGATGGGAGTCTTCAAGACCCGCCGCGCCGATGCGCACTCCCGCGACATCTTCTTCGTGGCCGCCTGTCGCAGCCTCAACATCCCCTGCTATTTGGATAACGCCTCCAATACGATTTATGTGTGGAAAAACAATGAATGGCAGGAAGTTACATTTGAAGAAAAGACGATTACCCCGAACGAGGAATTAGCCACGCTGACCCTTCACAACCCGAAAGGTTACACCTACTATATCCATTACACGTTGCAGCGTTTCGAGAACGGCGAGTATGTCTCATACGATTTCGAGAACGACCCGCGTGTGGAGAAGGAAAACATCGAGCTGAGCTTGCCTGCGGGAAACTACTGTCTCTCGTTAGGCAACCGCTACAGCGACGGCGAAGTGCTCTCGCACATGGAGTATTTCACCTTGAAGGCCAAAGAGCATAAAGAGTTGTGGGTGCAGATTCCCCAATTGGTGCCTCGCAACAATACTTACGGTCATCTTGATATGAATATCAATAAACTGAATGGCAAATCTTTATCGGATTTACTTAAAGAATCAGGTAAGGAAAAGATGATCCTCTGTCTGGTGGCTCCCGGCACCGAACCGACCAATCACATGGCCAAGGAAATCGCTGCCAAGAAGGCCGACTATGAGGCTTGGGGCGGCAAGGTTTTACTGGTGGCCAACAACGGCAACTGGAAGAAAGAGAAAAACCAGCCCGCCAATGTGGAGGTGGTCTCCGCGAAGGTCGGCGACCTGACCGAAGCCGTGATGGCCGCCTTGAAGAACGCCGTTCACGACGGCACCCTGCCGCACACCACCGGCGAGCGTCCGGTATGCTTGATCCTCGACAAGGACGGCAACATCCTCTTCGTCTCCGAAGGTTATCACATCGGATTGGGGGATTTGTTGTTGGATGAAGTGAATGATGAATTATGAATGATGAATGATGAATTATGAATTATGAATTATGAATGAAGGGGGCTTTTGGGGCTCCCTTTATTCATTTTAAACATTCGCCTTTTCCGTATTTTTTTTATTTTTGCAGATTGTTTTGATGGGAGAAAGCGGGGTGGGGGAAGTGACGGGGAAATTCTATGGAAAATCCTCTTGCTGAAATTGTCAAATATCTGAAAATTAACAATATGGAAGAAGAAAAAACTACAATTGAACAACAGGAAAACGAAATCAAGCTGCCTGAAAACGCGTATCGGGAGCTCAAGGAGGGCGAAGAGTACAAGCCCATCTTGCTCGGCGACAAGAAATATCCCGAGCTGAATGGCTGGACGATCTTCTGGGGCATTCTGATGGCGGTCATCTTCTCGGCGGCCACGGCCTATTCCGGACTGCGTTTCGGTCAGGTCTTCGAGGCGGCCATCCCGATAGCCATCATCGCCGTGGGCATCTCCACCATCGCGAAACGCAAGAGCCCCCTGTCGGAGAATGTGCTCATCCAGTCCATCGGCGCCAGTTCCGGCGTGATCGTGGCGGGTGCCATCTTCACGTTGCCGGCCATATACATCATCAAGGAGACCAACCCGGTCGCAGGCGCGGAAATCCAGGTCAATTTCTTCCAGATTTTCATGTCGTCCTTGCTGGGCGGCTTCTTGGGCATCCTCTTCCTGATCCCGTTCCGCAAGTACTTTGTCTCCGACATGCACGGCAAGTACCCGTTCCCGGAGGCCACGGCCACCACGGAGATCATCGTGTCGGGCGCGAAGGGCGGAAACCAGGCCAAACTGCTGTTGATCAGCGGTTTGATCGGCGGCCTTTACGACTTTTTCATGACGACCTTCCATTTCTGGGCCGACACCATTTCCACGCGCATGACGGGTTGGGGTGAGAAGTTGGCCATGAACCATAAATTTGTCTTCAAGATGAGTGCGGAGTCCATCCTGCTGGGCACCGGCTACCTGATCGGCCTCAAATACGCCGCTGTGATCTGTGCCGGATCGGCTCTCTCCTGGTGGGTGCTGACCCCGCTGTTGGGCCATTACGGCATGATTGACGTCGATGGGGTGCAGACGGCTATGAGCACGCTCGACCCCGACCTGATCTTCTCAGGCTATGTGCGTTACATCGGCATCGGCGGCATCGCGATGGCCGGCATCCTCGGCGTTATCAAGTCGGCGGGGGTGAAAGCCGGCAAGTCGGCGGGTGAGAAGAGCGAAGTGGTGCGCACGCAGCGCGACCTTTCCATGAAGATCATCCTCTTCGGTTTCCTCGCCGTCATCGTGATGATGGTGCTGTTTTTCTTCCTCGGCGGCATGCAGATGAACCTCAAGCAGGTGCTGATCGCCCTGTTGGTGGTGTTCCTCTTCGCGTTCCTCTTCACCACGGTCGCGGCCACGGCCATTGCCACGGTGGGCACCAACCCGGTGTCGGGCATGACGATGATGACGTTGATTCTCTCCTCGTTCATCCTCGCCGCTGTCGGCTTGAAGGGCGCCACGGGCATCATCACGGCCTTGGTGGTGGGCGGCATCGTCTGCTCCGCGCTTTCCATGGCCGGCGGTTTCATCACCGACCTGAAAGTCGGTTACTGGATCGGCACTTCGCCTTACAAACAGCAGGCGTTCAAGTTCGTGGGCACGTTCGTCTCCGCCTTGACGGTCGGCGCCGTCATCATGCTGCTGTCCAAGACTTACGGCTACACGGGTGAAGGCGCGCTGGTGGCTCCGCAGGCCAACGCCATGGCGGCCATCATCGAGCCGATGATGTACGGCGGCTCCACCCCGTGGATCCTTTACATCGTGGGTGCCGTGCTGGCCATCCTGCTCGACGTCATCGGCGTTCCCGCACTGGCATTCTCCCTCGGTATGTTCATCCCGTTGCAGCTCAACCTGCCGTTGCTCGTCGGCGGTTTCCTCGCCTGGCTGGTGAAGACCCGCAGCAACGACGAGGCCGTCAACAAACAGCGCGCCGAGAAGGGCACGCTCCTCGCCTCCGGTCTGCTCGCCGGCGGCGCCATCATGGGTGTCCTCAGCGCCATCCTCAAATACGCCGGCGTCGAACCCACCTTCATGGCCGACTACATCGGCTCCCCGATGTACAACGTCCTCGCCATCGTGATGTTCCTCGGATTGTGTTGCTACTTGGTGATTCACGCCACGCGCACGGAGGGAATTAAGAATTAAGAATTAAGAATTAAGAATTAAGAATTAAGAATTAAGAATTAAGAATGAGTACGTAGGTACTAGTCAAAGCTACTAACTGCTAACTGCTAACTACTAACTGCTTCAATAACCAATAACCAATAACCATTACGATATGCATATAGCCGTCGCCGGAAATATCGGATCCGGAAAAACAACATTGACAGGGATGCTGGCCAAGCATTACGGCTGGGAGCCCCTCTATGAGAGCGTGGAGGACAACCCCTACCTCGCCAGCTTTTATCAGGATATGCAACGCTGGTCGTTCAATATCCAGATCTATTTCTTGAACAGCCGCTTCCGCCAGGTGCTGGACATCCGCCAGCGCAAGAAGGACGTCATCCAGGACAGGACCATCTACGAGGATGCCTACATCTTCGCTCCCAACCTGCACCGGATGGAGCTGATGGCCTCGCGCGATTTCGAGAACTACGCCTCGCTGTTCGAGCTGATGAAGAAGTTCCTCCAACCGCCTGATTTGCTCATCTACCTCAAGGCGGATGTGGAGACGCTGATCTCGCAGATTCTGAAGCGTGGCCGTGCCTACGAAGGGGACATCAGCCTGTCGTATCTGGAGAACCTCAACAAGCTGTATAACAACTGGATAGATGGCTACGATGAGGGCAAACTCCTCGTGGTGGACGTCAACAAGCTGAAATTCGCCGAGCGTCCCGAGGATTTCGGCGTGATCATCGAGAAGATTGACACGGAACTGTACGGGCTGTTCAAATGAGGGATTTCAACGTTTTCGGAATCATCCCCGCCCGTTACGCCTCCTCGCGCTTTCCCGGCAAACCGTTGGCGATGATCAACGGCAAGCCGATGGTGCAGTGGGTCTATGAGCGGGTGCAGTCGTCGGAGGTCCGCGAACTTGCGGTGGCCACGGACGACGAGCGCATCGCGCAGTGCGTGCGCGGATTCGGCGGCAGGGTGGTGATGACCTCCCCCGACCACGCCTCCGGCACCGACCGCTGCGGTGAGGCCGCCCTCGCCTTGCAGCCCGACGACCACGACGTGGTGATCAACATCCAGGGCGACGAGCCGTTGATCTCCCCGCGCGAAATCCACTTGCTCGCCAGCGCTTTCGAGGACCGCTCCGTGCAAATCGCCACCCTCGTGAACCCGTTCCAACACTGCTCCATAACCCAAACGTGGTGAAAGTGGTGAAGGCGAAGAATGGCAACGTGCTTTATTTCAGTCGTTTGCCTATCCCGTACCTGCGCGACGGCGGCACCGCGCCGACGCAATACTACCGCCATATCGGGGTTTACGCCTATCGCTACGGCGTGCTCCGGCAAATTGTGGAACTTCCTACTTCCGAACTGGAAAACAGCGAGAAACTCGAACAACTCCGCTGGCTCGAGAACGGTTACACCATCCGCGCCCTTGAGTGCGACTACCAAGGCATCGGCATCGACACCCCCGATGACCTTCTTTCAATAGCGAATTATGAATTGGAATTGTGAGTCATGATACCCTTTATACTTAAAGCACTTCAAAACGAGAACCGCGTGTTCATTGAGCGCCTCGGTTCGTTCCGAATCCAGATGCGTCATGCCGAAATCGACGGCGACATCGTGCGCCCGCCTTTCAACGAGGTGGTCTTCACGCCGAATGACAGCGAGGAAAACAATTTTTCGTTGGCCAACCAGATAAGCCGCGACAAGCAGTGTCTGTTTACCGAGGCCAACGAGCAGATCACGGCTTGGGTTGACGAACTGCTCGCCGCCCTTCAAAACAACAAATCCGTCACTTACGAGGGCTTCGGCTCTTTCATGCTGGACAAAAAAGGGAACATTTCGTTCGAAAGCATGGTCATTCCACAACTGAATTCCCTTTTCGAAGGCTTTGAACCGCTTAACATACGGAATTTCGGCCAAACTGCCGTCGCCGCCGAAGAGGAACCCGAAGTGGAAGAGGCTGAGCCCCAAACGACCGAAGAGCCCGTTGTGGCCGAAAGCGATTCGTTCGTGGCGGTTGCCGATGACCACAAGGAGAATATCGAAGAAGTGAAAGTGGAAGAAGAAAAAGAGGTTGAAAACGTGGTTGCGGATGACGAAATGGACGTGAAAGAAGAGGAACAGAAAACCGAGGACGTGAAAGTGGAAGAACCCGAAGTCGAAGAGGAAAAAGAAGAGGAAGAACCCGAAGTTGAGGAGGAGAAAGAAGAGGAAGAACCTGAAGTTGAGGAGGAGAAAGAAGAGGAAGAACCTGAAGTTGAAGAGGAGAAAGAAGAAGAGATAGAGAAGGACGAAGACGAAAAAGACGAGAAAGAGGAGGAATCTGAAACTGAAGACGAAGAAGACGAGAAAAAGGATGAAAACGAGAAGGACGAAAAAGAGGACGACGACGATGACGAGGAAGATGATGATGACGACGATGATGATGACGATGAAAAAGACAAACGGAAACATCACAAGCTGGCATGGTTGTGGGTTATCTTGCTGTTGCTCATTGTTTTAGGAGTCCTTGGCTATATTTTCAAAGACAAACTCCTGAACATCATTCATCAGTGGAAAGATAAGAAACAGCCTGTTGAGCAGCCTGTCGTACCATCGGATTCTGTCAACGAGAGCACGGTGGAGTACACGGACAGCCTTGCGCAGACGGAGCCTGCGGTGGAGTCTGTGGAGACGACGGAAACTCCCGAGCCGGAGGTTTATACGCCAGAAGTCATCAAGAAGACTGCCGACAGCAAATACGATTACATCCAGTTCGAACCCGGTCATTTCTACGCCATTGCGGGCAGTTTCCCGAGCGAGGCCGATGTGGTGCGCCACATCCGCCAGAAACATCTGGACCAGTATTCACCGGTGATCGTGAAGCAAGACGGGGTGAAAAACCTACGGGTCTGCATCGGCGTGTTCGACACGGAGGCAGAGGCGGAACAGTTCGCCAAAGGTGTCAGTTCCCAATATTGGGTGCTGAAATAGGGTTATAGGTTATGGGTTATATAAGTAGCAGAGATGGTCAAAATAAAGCTCAAACAACATATTCCGAACACGCTGACCTGTCTGAATCTGGTCTGCGGTTGTTTTTCCACGATGTCGTCGTTGAACGGCAATCTCACCTTGGCCGCCGTGTGGATTGTGGTGGCCGCCATTTTCGATTTCTGCGACGGGTTGAGTGCCCGTTTGCTGAAGGTCACCTCCGAGATAGGCAAGGAGTTGGACTCGCTTTCCGATGTGGTCTCCTTCGGAGTCGCCCCGACGATGATCGTCTATAAATGGCTGACAATCTGTTATTTCCAGATGCCGCCCGCCGCGCAGACGAATTTCGTGTTTTTGTTTTCGTATGCGGTGTTCCTCGTTCCGGCGCTCTCCGCAGTGCGTTTGGCGCGTTTCAATATCGACACGAATCAGACGGAGAATTTCGTCGGGATGCCCACGCCCGCGAACGCGTTGTTCCTCGGTTTCATTCCCGCCGCCGCCGAACATGTCTCCATCCTCGACAACTACTGGGTGGTGCTCTTGTTCGCCATTCTCTTTGCCGTGCTTTTGGTCAGCCCCATTAACATGATATCGCTGAAATTCAAGAATTTCCAGCTTAAACCCATGAACATCGCCCGTTACCTGATTCTTCTGGTGGGCATTGTCTTGTTTGCCATTTTCCGGTTAGGGGCATTCCCGCTGATAATCTTCGGTTATCTGCTTATTTCCATCTTTTATCACACGCTAACAAAATTGGAGGTTTTATGAAATACCAATCTCTGGCCTTGTATTGTGGCTCGTCCACAGGAAACAATCCCGCATACGCGCAGGAGGCGGCTCGCTTCGGTGCTGCTTGTGCGGAGAAATCCCTCACCTTGTATTACGGCGGAGGTTCCATCGGTCTGATGGGTGCGGCCGCGGATGCCGCCCTCGCCCGCGGCGGCAAGGTCGTAGGGGTCGCGCCCGATTTCTTCACGAAAGGGGAGGTCCTGGCCACCAACATCACCGAGATGATTTTGGTGAAGACGATGAGCGAACGCAAGCAACTTCTTGAACAAAAGGCAGATGCGTTTGTGGTTTTCCCCGGCGGCTATGGCACGATGGACGAGCTCTTCGAAATGATCACCGATGCGCAGCTCGGGCTTCATTTCAAACCGATAGCCGTATATAACTATCTGGGTTTCTATGATTTGCTTCTGCAGCAACTGGACAAGTTCATGCAAGAAGGGTTCCTGCGTCCGTTCCATCACAGCTTGTTGATCTCGGCCTCCACGCTGGATGAGCTCTTCGAAAAGCTGGATGCCTACGAGAACACCAACGACCACACCTGGTTAGAGAAAATCAAACATTAAAATCTTGAAAATATGTTTTTTAAGGACGTTTTAGCCGACAGCGAGCTCAAGCAGAAGCTCATCGATTTGGCCCGCGAAGGACGCATCCCTCACGCCCAACTCTTCCTCGCGCAGCCCGGCAGTCACGCGCTGGCACTCGCTATCGCGCTCGGACAGTATCTGAGCTGCGAGAATCCCGGGGAGCACGATTCCTGCGGCGTTTGCCCGTCCTGCAAGCAATACGCCAACCTGGCGCACCCTGACCTCCACCTCTATTTCCCGAATTGCACTACGAAATCGGTCCCCAAAGACCCCCAGTCTTCTCTTTTGATCAACGAATTCAGGGATTATGTGCTGGAAAGCGACTATTATGTCGATATTAACGAATGGCTCGGGGTGCTGGATGGGGAAAACAAACAACCGTCGATCAACATCCGCGATTGTTCCGACATTCTGAGACATAACAACACCTATTCTCATCAAAACGGTTATAAAGTGTACATACTTTGGTGCGCCGACCGTCTGCACCACGAGGCTGCGCCGAAGATCCTGAAAACATTGGAAGAACCTGAGGGAAAGTCGCTTTTCATCCTCATCACAGAGCAACAGGACATGCTGCTGAACACTATCCGTTCCCGTACACAGCTGGTGCAGATTCCCCGATTGAAAGACTCGGAGGTCGCACAGAAACTCCAGCAGATGCATCCGGAACTCTCGCCGGAGGCTGTCTCGGATATCGCGGTGCTTTCAGACGGCAATTTCAAGAAAGCCATCCACATTGCCACCGACAACCAGGAACAGGCGTTGCTTTTGCGCCAGTTCGAGACCTATTTCGGAAGTATGGTAGCGTTTGCGCAGCGTCAGCCGAACATTGCCGTCCAATATGACGCGGCGCAGGAGGTGATTGCGGAGGTTTCGGCTGCCGGCCGCGAATATCAGAAACAGTTCGTGCAGCTTGCCACGCGCATGTTGCGGAATATGCTGCTCATGAGTTGTCCTAACGCCGGTTTGCTGAAGGTGACGCATGCGGAACAGTCGGTGCTGGCCAAATACCAGGGATTGTTCCAGCTGAAACAGATCACGGTCATGACTGATCTTTGCAATACGGCGGCATACCACCTCGCCCGTAACGGGAACGCGGCGCTGGTGTTGACGGATCTATATTTCCAGTTGGCGCAGAGTTTTGCACGTCCACAATAAAAAGGCGGTTTCCGCGTTATGGCAACCGCAAAATAATGAATATGAAACGGAATTGTTTATTGCTTTTAGCGTTTTTTTTGTGCGGTGTTTTTTTCACGGCCAAATCTCAGAACGATGAGCTTTGCACGGCCAAGGCTCCGTCGGAAGTGGTTGTAGATCAGCAATTTCAATATACTGTGTCCACATCCGAAAAAGGGACTGTTTTGGAGACTGATTTCGGCAAGTTCGAATTCGTGGGTGGTCCGAGCATGGGGTCCAGCACCTCCATTTCCATCGCCAACGGGCAAATGGAGCAGAGCACGCAATACACGTACACCTACGTGCTGGTGTGCCACCGCGAAGGCACGTTCACCATCCCGGGAGTCTCCATTTCCGTGGACGGACGGGTGTTGAGGAGCAACGCCGTGGAAGTCAGGGTCGTCAAGACCGGCAAACAGGCGCAACAGCCTGAATCAGAATCCAATTTCTTCAATTTCGAGTGGCCCGACTTCAACTTCTTCGGCGGCGGAAACAATAACAATAACAACAACTCGCAGCAGCCCAAGTCAAAATCGGAAAAGGTTGAGTACAAGGACGATATAAAGAAGGACGACCTGTTCGTGAAGGCCGAGATTTCGCAGGCGGAGGCATGGCAGGGCGAGGCCGTGGTGGTGACCCACAAACTCTACATCAAGCAGGATATCCGCGGCTACGACATCACCCGCGCCAACTACGCCGCCACCGACGCCTTCTGGCTCGACCGGCTGGAGCAGAACTTCAGTGACGAGTCCACCGAGACCATCAAAGGCGAGCGCTACCATGTCTATACCATCTTGCAGACGGCGGCCTATCCGCTGAAAACGGGCAAAGTGACCATCCCAAAACTCGACCTGATAGTGCGCATCGGCGTGCCCGCCGTGGTTAACAACCCGTTCTGGGGCAGTATGACCACTGTGCGCGCCAAGGACTTCCGGCTGACCTCTAACGAGCTGTCCCTCAAGGTGAAACCGCTCCCCGGTGCCCGCACGGATGGCAAGACCGAGACGGTTGGGCACTTCGACATCTCCGCCTCCATCAACAAGACCGAACTTTCCGCCAACCAGTCGGTGGTGCTCACTGTGACCGTTTCCGGCAACGGCAACCTCCACCACATCGAGGCGGACGATCTCAACATCGAATTCCCCGCCGACTGCGACATCACCTACCCTAAAGTCACCCAGCACATCAGCGCGAAAGGCAACCTCGTGAGCGGTACCAAAACCTTCAAGTTCACGCTTATCCCGCGCTCCGAAGGCGAATATTTCATCCCCGGTGCCAATTTCACCTACTACGACGACGAATCTCAGACGTACAGGACCATAACCTCGCAGGATTTCCGCCTTGACGTGAAACCGGGCCGGACGCCGCAACAGCAGGAGGAGGGGAAGACGGAGAAGCCGAAAGGGAAAGTGTATAAGATTTAGGTTAAAGGTTAAAAGGTTAGAGGTTAAAGGTTAAAGTTAGAAGCGTACAGTTTGGAAAGTTTTTGTATTTTTGCGCTTTAATTTCTGATAAATCAAAAAAATGAAGAGAATAACATCATTCCTGATTGCCCTGTTTTGCGGCGTCATGCTTTTGACAAGTTGCGACAAAGTCGAGGGACCGTTTTACCAAATCATGCAAAACGAAGATGTCACGGTGACGTTCCCGGATGTCGATCCCGCGTCTGTTTACCGTAAGATTTTGATTGAGGAGTTCACGGGGCACCGCTGCACGAACTGTCCGGCTGGCCACCAGATCCTCGATCAGCTGCACCAACGTTACGGCGACACGCTCGTGATGGCCGGCATACATTATGGCGCCTTGGCAAAACCGATAGGGGAGACCTTCAGCTACGATTTCCGCACTTCCGAAGGCAATATACTCGGCGAAGCCTATAACATCGATGCCATCCCGAAGGCCATTGTGAACCGTGAAATGAAGGACGGCGGCTGGTCGCGCGAGCAATGGGCCTCTGTCATCGCCGATGTGGACCGCTCGGATGCGAAGGCTGCCGTGCAGATCATCAACGAGTATGACCCGAACACGATGATGCTGAAAGTCAACGCCAAGATGACCATGTTGGAGGACCACTTAAACCCGCTCAGATTCATTATTTACCTGGTAGAAGACGGCATCGTGAAACCGCAGAAGGACGGCAACCAGGACATCCTGGAATACACGCACAACCATGTGCTCCGCGCCGGACTGACGGATGCTTTCGGCTATACGCTGAAGGACAACAACATCCAATGGAAGGCCGGTGACAGTGAGGTCTATGCCGCAAAGATTTCTTGCGCCAACACCGATTGGGTGATGGGTAACTGCTATGTGGTGGTTGCGCTGTATGACCCGATTGCGGGGGAGGTGCTGCAGGTGGAGAAAATGAATGTGATAAACCGATAAAACATGAAGATAGTAGCTGTTGAACCGATTGGGATTTCCGCCGAACGGGCGAAGGAAATCCAACAGGATTTGGCTGGAAAAGGCCATGAATTTGTCTGGTTTTCAGACAGAAAAGAAGATTCCGCCACATTGGTGGAGCGCATGAAGGACGCGGAAGCGGTCATCATCTCCAACATTCCGCTTCGCGCCGATGTCCTTTCGCAATGTCCGAAACTGCAGTTTTTGGACGTGGCGTTCACCGGACTCGATCACATTGACCTGGAATACTGCGAAACGCACGGCATCACAGTGAAAAACGCCTCCGGCTACGCCACGGAAGCGGTTGCGGAACTGGCTGTGGGACTGATGATTGACGTTCTCCGCAAGATCACCTTCCTCGACGGGAGCATCCGTCAAGGCGGTGTCCGCGGCGCGTTCCTCGGTCGCGAGTTGCGCGGCAAGACGGTCGGCATCGTCGGCACCGGCGCCATCGGTCTCCGTACGGCGGAGCTGCTCAAGGCGTTCGGATGCAAAGTGATTGCCTGGAGCCGGACGCACAAACCCGAGATGATGAACTTGGGCTGCGCATACGTCACGTTGGAAGCGTTGATGCGCGACAGCGACATCATCTCACTGCATGTGCCGCTCACCACCGAAACCAAACATCTGATTAGCAAGGATTTGTTG
>CACXUB010000104.1:0-4301 GCA_902770735.1 uncultured Bacteroidota bacterium
GCGGAGTCGCAGCCGTCGGTGTTAGTGAAAGTGCGCGTATAATTACCTGATTCCGAGAATGTTTCGTTGTTCCAAGAATATTCTTCACAAGCAACGGCAGTGAAATCAACGTGGTCGGAGTACGAGACGGTGAGGTGCAACGTGTCAGCGCTGGGACATCCGCTGGAGTTGGTGTACTCGTAGATGTAAGTGCCAGATTCGGTGCGAGTTACACCGTGCCAAACATAACTGTCGCAGGCGGATTTGGTTTCAACGTTGTGCGTGCCATAGTTGACGGTCAAAATTAGGACATCCTGACTGACACATCCCTGTTCATTGGTGTAGTTGTAGGTGTATATACCTGATGTCGTATAAGTTGTACCGTGCCACGTGTAGCTTTCGCAGGCGGTTTGGTTTTCTTCGTTGAAGGTGCCGTGATGGATGGTCAGATGCAGCGTCACTACGGAATCGCATCCGTGAATATTTGTGAAAGTTCGTGTGTAATTGCCTGATTGTATGAATGTTTCATTATTCCAGGCGTATTCTTCACAGGCAACAGCGGTGAAATCTGTGTGGTTCGAGTACGAGATGGTCAGATGTAGGGTGTCCGCGCTTGGACATCCGCTGGCATTGGTGTACTCGTAAATGTAAGTACCTGATTCGGTGTAGGTTACACCGTGCCAGACATAATTGTCGCAGGCGGATTTGGTTTCGATGTTGTGCGTGCCGTGGTTGATGGTGAGGTGTAGGATGTCATTGCTTTGGCATCCATATTCGTTGGTGTAGCTGTAGTTGTAAGTTCCTGATGATGTGTATGTTGTGCCGTGCCATACAAAACTTTCGCAGGCCGTTTCGGTCACCACGTTGTGCGTTCCGTGGTAGATGGTCAGGTGCAGTGTGTCGCTGATCGGACATCCGTTGTTGTCATAGTGGATGCTGGTGTATTCGCCGGATTGAGTGCGCGTTGCGCCTCCCCAGAATAAACTTTCGCAGGCCGTTTCTGTAAAGGAACCTCCTGCGGGGTCGCATAGGCCGCTGACGGTGATGACGTCCCGCGCAGGTGCTTTACATCCGTTGCTCCAAACCGCCCAAACCGTGTAGTTGTATTCGCCGTTGTAAACGACCGGATCGGTATAGGAGGTGTTGCCGGTGGTGCCTACCAACTCTTCGTTGCGGTCTATCTGATAGTTGGTCAATAAAACAGGAACGTCTTCGATAGTGGCCTTCAAGGCAAAGCAGTAGCTGTATCCTCCATTCCAGAGTTCATACCAAGTGTTGTCTGGATACGAGTAGGGTTTCGTGATGAGTCCTTTTTTGGCTACGTATGGCGTTCCTAACCGGATGGGATAGCCGCCGGCGGGTGCCTCCATGTATATGCCAAACCAAAGTTCCTGGCTGGCGTCAATGGTGACAGGCTGGTCCAGTTGGATGGTGTTCCAAACGTTGCTGGTCAGCGTGGAAAGGTTCACGTTCTGTTCCAAAATTTTCGTGCCGGATTGAAGATAGTAGGAGTCTCTCAAGCCGCCGCCCTGGTACACCACCAACTTGTATGTGGTGGCAGTTTGATAGGGGACAAAGGAGATGGATGTCAGTTTTTTGCCGTGGTAGGGTGCGAGGTCGGAAGTTTCGAACCGCTGTACAAAGTAGTGTTGTATGGCGGTGCCAATCGAAGAGTTAGCAGCAAGGTCGTTGAGCCAGGAGAGGTTGTATTGTTGGATGTTTGGGGTTACCGGTTCGTTCCAGCCCAAAACGATGTTGTTGCCTGATTGGGCGATTGTCAAGTTTTGCGGGGGATTGCACTCGTCGGAGGTCTGTCCGCTTAATGACACGGTGGCGGAAAGGTTTCCGGAGGTCAAGGTGACCAGCCCGGTTTCGTACTCGCTGTCAGGGGTTGCGGGGGTGTATTTCACGTAAACGGTTCCGCCGGAGGAGGGCAGGTTCACGCTCGTGGAGTAGGATGTCCCGTTGACGCTGATGAGGAAGTTCCCGCTGACAGTCGCTTGAATGGTGCCGGTGAGTCCGCTGCCGCCCACGATGAAAGTCTTGACCAGGGTGCCGAAGCCGTGGTTGCTGAAGAAGTCCAGCACTTCCGGCGTGGCGGTGATGTTTGCCACATTGGTGAACGTCCGTTGCACAGATGCGGAGCAGCCGTTGCTCCAGTTGGCCGTGACCGTGTAGGTGTTCGTGCTGGTGCCGCTCAGATGGTCTTGGAAATGGGTGGCGGTGGTGGTGCCGAGGCTTGTGCCGTTGCGCGATACCTGGTAGTTCGTCACGGTCTGCACGTTCTCCACGGTGCCGCGAATGCAGAATGACCGACTGGTGTACAGTTCCGACCAACTGACCGATCCCGTGGAGTGCATTCCGAGAATGCTCCCCTTCTTCGGCACGGAGTTGTTGGAGAGCGGCAAACAGTAGGTTCCGCCGGGGGCTTCAATATAGACACCGAACCAAAGTTCTTGGGTGGCGTCCACGACGACGGGCGTGTTGAGCGTGACGGTGTTCCATGTGTCCATTTGAAGCGAACTCAGGCTGACGTTTTGCGAAACTACGAGTGTGCCGGGATTAAAGCCTCCGTCGTTGTTGCCGCCTTTGTACACCACCAATCTGAACAGGGTGGCGTCTCCGTCGGGAATGAAGGAGATCGACGTGAGTGCTTGGTTGTGGTAAGCGACCAAATCGGTGTCGCAATAACGCTGCAACATCGTCATTTGATAATTTGACCCTGATCCGTAGCTGGATATCGGATTGCTGGGCGACCAGGTCAGCGTGTGCGGGTCAGGCGCTACCGTCGGTGTCTCCCATTGGAGGTTGATGTCCTGCAGGTTTTGCGAGGAGATGGATAAATTCGCCGGGGGCAGGCAATAGGGGGTGTTGTTGTAGATGGCGCCGGTCAGCAAGACGGTGTCGCGGATGCTGCCCGACCGCAAAATCAACATGCCGTGCTCGGTCCCGCTTCCGGCTGTCGGCTGGTAGCGCACATAGAGCGTCCCGCCGTTGGTGTTGAGCGTTCTGGATGTGTAGAAGTTGGTTCCGTTGTTGCTGATGCGGAAATTTCCGGAAACTTCGGCGATGATATAGTCGGAGAGTTGTGCGGCAACGACGATGAGCGATTTCGTTGCACTGTAGCTGTTCGCCTCGGAGAGGAAAGCGAGGCTGTTTGTCGCGCAGTGGATTTTGGGTTGGGAAGCGTCAATGCCGATGATGGCGATCTGGTTGGTCGAAAAATTGTCGTTTCCGGGATTCAAATTAGACAGCGTGAAAAATCCGTCATAGAGTCCGCCCCAGCCCCAGTTGAAGTGGAATAAGTTCTGATCGTCGTATCCGTCGCAGATGAAGGCATGGCCGCCGGTGCCTTGGCCGCTGTAATAGACTGGGCGTAAGTTGTTTAACTCGTTTTTAATCATGGCTGTCCAGCTGGCGGCATCGTTGCCCCGAGTTTTCAGTTCTGCCCCTTCGAAGCCGAAATGGTTTTGCAGCGCGGCAACTGCGGCATAGTCGGAAGCTCCGCTGCCATAGGGCCCGTACATCATCTCCACCGAAACACCGCAATGGTACATCAGCTTGGCCACTTCGTTGATCTGTGCCTGCGAGGCGCCGTTCAGGGTCAGCGGCATAAGACTGTAGTTGTAGTTGGCCGTGCTGAAATTCACGCTTTGCGTGCCGTAATCGCCGTATCCCAGGCCCAGATAGGAGAAGTTGGATTCGTAGCTGTGGCTTCCGATACCGGTGGAAGGATATTCCCAGTGGCGGATGAGCTGCGCCATGGCACAGGCCACGCAACCCGCGAATGCGTGACCACCATGGCCGTTTGGATCAGAAGGACAAAAAGAATTGTAAGGACTGCTCTGGTTCCAGGTGGTGCTGATTAGCGGGCCGACAATGTTCGTGGCGGTCGCCATCGTGCTCATCTCGCCCGAAACCAGCCTGTTCCACGCTGAAGCGGTCTCTTCGCATTCCGAATCCGACATGGTACGGGTGATGAACTCGATTTCTTGAACGTATTCGTCCAGAAACCATCCGATACTCTCTGCGATGCCGTCGGCGTCGAATCCCGACTCGGTGGAATAGGCGAGCACCGGAGTCACCCGCGTGTCGGCGGAGGTCATCACAAAATGCCCGCCGAAGTCGAAAACATACAAGGCCGTGACAGGCGAGGTCTGCATAACCGCCCCCTGTGACGGGATCTGTTGTGTGTAAACCAGTTGGGCATGGTTGTAGTCCACAGATCGCCCCGACTTCCAGTTGTAGAAGTTGGTGGCAACCTTTCGAGCCGTCGTGCTATCCACCGGCATTGCGATGGTTATATTGTTGAATAACAACAA
>CACXUB010000104.1:4318-11712 GCA_902770735.1 uncultured Bacteroidota bacterium
TTTTTTTTTTTTTTATTTCAATGCCTGTTTTGAGAATGAAAAAATAAAAAACCGCTTATTCACAAAGTTGCGGTGAAATGGGAACGAGGCTATTGCTTCTTCTTTTTTCGGACAATGGTAAGAATACAAACGAAAAGAAGCCCGGCTAAAGAGGTGAATATGCAGATGCGGGCGATGTAGTCGCCGTGTTTCACGTAAAAAGTCTCACCGGATTTGGCATACACGGTGGTCTTGATGGCCGTGCACTCGTTGTAGTTCGTTTTCTCCAACACCCGCCCCAGAGGGTCGATGACGCCGGAGAAGCCGCCGTTGGCCGCACGGAGCACGTAACGGCGGGTCTCGACGGCTCTCAGCCGTGACATCTCGAAGTGCTGCCGGTGGCCCGGACTGTCGTCCCACCACGAGTCGTTGGTGATGACGCACAGCACGTCGGCGCCGTTCTTCACGAAATTGCCGACCAATTCGCCATACACCGATTCGTAGCAGATGGCCGCGCCGATGCGTAGCGGCTTGCCGTCAACTTCGAACGCGAAGGTGCGTTGTTCGGTGTCGTTGCCCAACGAGGAGTTGGAACCGCCCAGCTCGATGATGGCTTTTTCGAGGAAGCCGAAAATCTTGGGGAACGGCATCTTCTCCACACCGGGAACCAGGCGGCTCTTGTGGTAATGGCTCACCAAGCCGTTTTTGTTGTAAAATCCGGCGGTGTTGTAAAACTCCATGAATCGGCCCGGACTGCATTCCTGCGCGACCGGCGACGCTTTATGGTCGAAAATGCCCACAGTGGAAAGTCCCAACACGAAGTTCACGTTCGGGTAAATGGTTGTCACACTGTCGAATAAGGAAAAACCTTCGAAGCGGGAATCGCCCTCCATGAACGTATGGCTGCGCAAAGCCTCCATGTCGATGGTGTGCGCAATGGCGGATTCGGGGGTGATGACGAGGTTGGTTTTCTCGTTTAGGTACGGCTTCGCCACATCCAAAACCCGCTGGATTTCCTGCTTGTTGGTGAGGCTGTACTCCTCTTCCCATGGGTCAGTGTTTTGCTGCACGATGACCGCCTCGATGGGACGCGGTTTGGTGGTCATTTTAAGTTCGCCATCCCAGTAGAAAAAGAGAGAAGCCAAAAGGGGCAGAATGAAACTGGCAGCGAAAATGCCAATGATGACTTTCTTTGGCCGATCTTTCTTCTCTTTTCGAAATACAAGTTCTTGGTAAATCAAGAAGTTGACGATGAGAATCCACGCCGTGCCGCCTAAAGCGCCTGTGATGCAGTACCATTGTACCAGCCAAGGCGTGGAGGCGAAGACGTTACCGAGATTGAGCCAGGGCCAGGTCAGGTCCCAGTTGAGGTGCAAGTACTCGAAGGAAATCCAGAAAGAGATTAACAATAACAGTTGTAAGAATCTGTTTTCCACTTGTTTGCGGCAGGCATGCCATGCGGAGAACGTCAGGGTTTGCAGTAGCGCGTTGGCAATGACAGCCGCCGCCGCGCCGGGCAGCGTGCAGTAGGCAATCCAGTAGGTGGTGATGAGGTTGAAGACGAAAAACGCGGGATAGAACAGCACGATGCCGCGTCCGAAGGCGTTGCGTTTGCCCTCCTGCAAAGAAATGTCACTCAGCCAAAACAGCGGCACGAACGCCAGCATGATGAGGAGCGCCGCCCCGTGCACGTACCACGCCAGCGACAATATCAATCCCGTCAATACGCTGAGGGCGAGTTTAATATACCATTTGTTCCTGGTCATTATCATTTTGCCTTAAATGCATCAATCCCCTTCCGCAAGAACGCGATGTATTTGTCCTTGTCGCGTTCGTAATAGGTTGGGCCGGAGAGGATGTTGCCGTCGGGATCCACCACGAAATAGCAGGGTTGGGAATTCTCGTGGTATTTGGTCTGTTCGATGTAGCGGTTCTTGGCGCCCAGCATGGTGATGGGGTCGCCGTTGGCGTCGGTGAGCTTGCCCTTCTCCTCGTCGGGCAGCGGGATGACCTTGTCGTCGGCATACATGGTGCAGACGATGACCTCCTCGGCGAAGATGCGGCGCACCTCGGGGTCGATCCAGACCGCGTTCTCCACGTTACGGCAGTTGGTGCAGCCGTGACCGGTGAAGTCGAGGAAGACGGGCTTGCCTTCCTTCTTGGCCACGCGCAACGCCTGGTCGTAGTCGAAGTAGCCCTTGATGCCGAAGGGGATGTGCAGTTTGTCGGCGTACATCGGCTCTTCGTCCAGCTGGTAGGTGCTGCCCTGACCGCCGCCGTTCGCCGCCATTTCGGTGCGCACGATGTTGGAGACGTCAAAGTCTTGGGTGGTCATCGGCGGCAACCAGCCGGAGATGGCTTTCAGCGGGGCGCCGAACAGTCCGGGAATCATATAGACCACGAAGGAGAAAACGCCTACGGAGAGCAGGAAGCGGAACCAGCTTTTCTGCACGGGATAGTCGTCGTCGTGTGGGAATTTGATCTTGCCAAGCAGGTAAAATCCTAACAACGCGAACAACACGATCCACAGGGAGAGATATACCTCACGGTCGAGGATGCGCCAGTGGTAGGTCTGGTCGGGCACGTTGATGAATTTCAGCGCGAAAGCCAGTTCGATGAAGGCGAGCACCACCTTGAGGGTGTTCATCCAGCCGCCGGACTTGGGCAGTTTCTTCAGCAGGCCGGGGAACAGCGCGAAAAACGTGAACGGGACGGCAATGCCTAACGAGAAGCCCAACATGCCGATGACGGGTTTCAGGAAAGAGCCGCCGGCGGCGTTCAATGCCACCGCGCCCGCGATGGGCAGCGTGCAGGAGAACGAGACCAGCACTAAGGTCAAAGCCATGAAGAAGATGCCGGCCACGCTGCCCGCGTTCTGACGCTTGGCGGAACCGTTCACCCACGAGCTCGGCAATGTGATCTCAAAATAACCCAACAACGAAAGGGCGAAGATGAAGAAGATGATGGCGAACAAGATGTTCGGAATCCAGTGCGTGCTGAGGATGTTGCCGAGGTCCGCGCCGAAGATCAAAGAAAGCACAAGACCGATGACCACGAAGATCAGGATGATGAAAAAGCCGTACAGCATGGCGTTGCGCTTGCCCGCGTTGCCGTCTTTCGAGAAATAGGAGACTGTCATCGGGATCATCGGGAAGACACAGGGCATGACCAGACCGGCCAGACCGCCCACGATGGCTCCGAGGAAGTACAACAGCAACGACTCTTCCTCTTTCTCGGCGGGAGCGTCCGCCGCGGGGGCGATTTCGGTGCTCTGTGGTGCTTGGGACGTTGCAACTTCCTGACCCTCAGCGGAATCTTCTTCGGTGGCGTCTTCAGTCGGCACGGCTGCCACCGCCGGGTGGAAGTCCTTGAGGTCGAAGGAGAATTTTTCCTCGATGGGGGTGCAGCGACCCTCGATGCAGGCCTGTCCCTCCAATTTTCCCTGCACGGTGAACGGCTGATCGTCCTTCACCTTCACGCGCTGCTTGAACGTCACCTGTTTCGAGTAGAAGTTGGAGTGCGCGTCGAGCAGGTCGTCGTAGTCGCTCTGCGGAGTCGGCTCCGAAACTTTCCCCATGCGCTCGTATTTCGGGGATTTGGTGAAGTTGAACACCAACGGCTGTTCGATCTGTCCCTGACCGGGCTTCTGCGCGTAGAGGTGCCAGTTCGGCTCGATGTTGGCGGTGAACTGCAGCTCGGCCACAGAGTCGTTGACTTTCACTGTCTTATAGGCCCATTTCACGGGTGTGACGGACTGCGCGAAAGCGGAAAATGTAAGACAAACCAGCAGGCAAGTCGTCCAAATGATGCGGATATTCTTCATATTCTTGTATTTTTTTCTTTAAAAATTATAGGCGGCAAAGGTACATTTTTTTTGTGAATGGAGAATGGTGAATAGTGAATTGTCTGCCGTTTAAAAGTCGCTGTGAGAGTCATGGCGAAAAAAAACGTAAGACGTCGGGAATGAAATATTCCCCACGTCTTACGTCTTGATTATCAGGTCAAAGGTTGATTAGTATCCGAAAATCTCCTCCAAAGAGAGTTTTGTGACCTTTCCGTACTTCTCAAGTCCTTTCAGATCCACTTCTTTCTCGTTGCCGAGCACCACGACCACTCTCTTCTGCCCTTTGATGTAGTTGGCGTTGAAGTTCTTCACATCGTTGATGGTCATCTTCTGGATGGCATTGAAGTTGGTCTTGTCCATCGGGGCTTTCAGGCCCATCTCCTCGCAGGTGAGGTAGTAGTTGATGATGCTCATCTTGCGGGTGCGGTTGGTGCGGTATTGGGAAATCAGGGAAGTTTTGGCGAGGTCGAAATTGAGTTCAGACACGGGCATGTTGTCCAACAGGTCGGTGAAAGCCTCCATGGCGTCGATCAGCTTGTCGTTCTGAGTGCCGATGTGGGTCATGTTGTAGTTGCACTTGCCTTTCTCGCTGGGCTCCACATAGTAAGCCGCTGCAGAGTAGGCTAAGGAGCGTTTCTCGCGGATTTCCTGGAAGACGATGGAGTTCATGCTGCCGCCGAAGTACTCGTTGTACATCTCGATTTGCGGACTCATGGCCCAGTTGGCGGGCACGGAGGTGCTCAGCTGGCGGCACAGGGACTGCTTGGCGTCATAGTGGGCGAAATAGACTTTGTTGTCTTTCGTGGCGATACGGTCGTAGTCGGGTCCCATCTTGACGGGTTTCTTGGCCGGATGCACGCTGTGCTTGTCGGTGATGACTTTTTGCAAGTCGTTGAGGCTCAGGTCACCGTAGTAGAGGATGCGCTGCGGCTGGGAGGTCATCGTCTTGATTTGGTTGACGACATCCTGAGCCTTGATCTTCTGGACTTCGTCGTTGTTTACAAAATATCTGCGGACATTGTCCTTGCCGAAGGAAGCGTAACGCAGCATGTTTTGGAAGATGGTCTGCTGGCGCGATTTGGCATCGTTACGGGATTTCAGCACGTCGGCGATGGAATTTTTGACGGATTCCTCAGAGATTTTCGGGTGGTTGAGGATGTCCTCCACGATGGCCATGGCCTTCTCCATGTTCTCGCTGAGACCGTTGATATATACGTTGGCGTATTTGTCGCCGAAACCGATGGAATAGGAGCAGGCAAGGTCGTACATCTCCCGGTTGATCTGGCTCAGCGTGCGGTTTTCGCTCTCCAATTGGTCGAGGAAGTTGTTGGTGATGCCGGCTTTCTTGTCGTAAAATCTACCATAGTTGTAACGATAGACTAAAGAGAAACGGCCGTTGTCGGTGTTTTTCACGTAGAGGATCTCGTTGCCGTTGGCTTTGCCCTTCTGCATGTCCTTGTTGAAATCGACGAAGACGGGCTCGATGGGGTTCACCTTCATGTTCTTGACCTCCGTCAGGAAGGAGCTCTCCACGTCGCGGTTCATGACCACGGGGGTGATTTCGGGCTTGTCAACTTTCTGCACGTTGCGCTGCTCGCCTTGACGTTTATAGACGATCACGTAGTTGTTGTTCTTGAAGGTGCGTCTCGCGAAATCGACCACGTCCTCTTTGGTGACATAGCTCATGTTCTCGGTCTCGTTGATCACATCCTGCCAGCTGCGGTGGGAGAGGTAGGCGAAAGCCATGGCCATGGCGCGGTTGGTGTTGCTCTCCAAGGAGGTCATGTCGCTGAGTTTGCGGTTGTTGATGGCTGCGGTGAGAAGTTTTTCGTCCCAGTTGCCGGATTTCAGGATCTCGATTTGTTGCAGCAGCAGGTCTTTCAGCTGTTCCAAGGTCTGTCCCTCTTTCGGTCTGCCGTAGAGACGGAAGTAGGCGTAGTCGTTGAGGTCGCTCACGTTTGAAGAGGCGGCCAAGGCCAGTTGTTTTTGGTTGATGTTCTCGTCGATGATACCGCAGGAGCCGTTCATCAGCACGGCGTCGGCCATCTCGGCGAGGAGCACGTCGCGGGAACCGGTGCCGGCGTCAATGCGGAAGCCGATCTGCACGTTTTCGGGTTCCAGACCATAGACCTCCACCGTCTTCACCTCGCGGATGGGTTTCTCATGCACGTAGGTGAAATCGGGGATGTATTTCGGTTGAATCTTTCCGAAGTATTTGTCAATCAATTTGATAACCTGATCGGGATCGAAGTCGCCCGCCATGGCGATGCAGTAGTTGTTCGGCACATAATAGGTGTTGAAGTGCTTGTTGATGTTGGTCAGGGACGGGTTCTTCAAGTGCTCGATGGTGCCGATGGTGGTCTGCGTGCCGTAAGGATGGTTCGGGAACAGCGCCAGGTTCATCTGCTCGTAAGCGGTGCGGCTGTCGTTGGCCATGTTCATGTTCTTCTTTGCCGGCTGGGTGGCGTTTCCACCGATGTCGACGCTTTCAAAACGCACATTGCAGATGGCGTTGTAGCCTCCGGCCTTCGCCTCGGCAATCATGCGAAGCAACGCCTCGCGGCGGGCGCGTGCGAAAAGACGCGTAAACGCCTTCGACTCGCCTCCGACTACGTTCTTCAATCCGAAAACCCAGCTCTTGAAACCATCGCTTGCGACAACATTGTGATGGCAATCGGCCAATCCATCGAATGGGGCAATCTGCTGGAGGGCTCTGCTGTGGAGCTTGGCCCTGGCAGGCGGGCACTCGCCGATGCGCAAACCTACCAAACTGCGCAGCCCGACATCTTCGTGGGCGGCGACGTCTACACGGGCCCGAAGTTCGTCATCGACGCCATCGCAGCCGGCCATGAGGCCGCCATTTCCATCCATCGCTTCGTGCAGCCGGGCAACTCGCTGACCTTTGGACGCAACCAGCGTCGCTACATCGAACTGAACAAGGAAGAAGTGGCTATCAATCCTCTGAGCTACGACCATGGCCCCCGCCAACGAGAGGGCGTGAACGAAGGCATCGATCAGCGCCGCTCTTACCGTGACTGGCATTTGACCCTCACCGAAGAGCAGGTCCGCGCCGAAACCGCCCGTTGCTTGAAGTGCGGAGCGAGCGTCGTCGACCCGAACAAATGCATCGGCTGCGGCGTATGCACGACCAAATGCGATTTCGATGCCATACATCTGAGCCGCGAGCATCCCGAATGCTCGACCATGTACAAGAACGAGGACAAGCTCAAGGCGATTATCCCCTACGCCGCCAAGCGCAGAGTGAAGATCTTGAAGAAGAAGCTGAAGAAGCGCTAGCGCTGTTGAACAAGGCATCGAGCCAGGCGCTCGATGCCATTCAAATAAGACCGCACAGGACTACAAGAAGAAAGGATGTGCTATGTCAAAGAAGTCGGGCAAGAAGGGAGCTTTGGCGGTTGCCAAGGCCGTGGTTCCGGTAGTTGGCGTTGCCGGCGCCGCCGTCGGCGCCGTGGTTGGCGGCTGCCAGGCCGTGTACGAATGGGGCAAGGAATGCTATGCCACTCCTGCCGAGCAAGCGCTCACGTACCCTGGCGACGAGCTCATGGAGCGC
>CACXUB010000105.1:0-7313 GCA_902770735.1 uncultured Bacteroidota bacterium
CGTTATATCAGCTCTGTCTGGAAGTTCAGTGCCTGGATTTCCATATCCAGCTGGCGCAGACGGGCGGAACAGTCGTCCACCAGCTTGCCTATGGCCTTCACATCGACCACCGTCACTGTCTTGATTTCCGAACGGGAGTAGCGGTCCTGTCCGGCCGAGGCCGTCTCGAAGATGTTGCGCAGGGTGGCGACCCGCATAGTCAGCACGTCCTTGCGCGCCATCAGCTGGGTCAGCGTGACCCCGTCGCCATTCTTTGTCTGCATGTTGGTGGCGTTGATGCGCCAGATGAGCTCTTCCAGCTGCACGAGGCACGCGTCGAGTTCTTTCATCAGCTCCTCCGGTTTCTCCAACGGCTCGTCACCCTCCTGCACTTTCACGTTGTTCTGGATGCGCATCCCGATCTGTTGGATGCGTTTCTGCAAGTCTTTCCTGATACTCAATGCTTCCGCAAGTTTCATAGTGGTTTCGTTTTTGTGCGGCAAAAGTACACAAAATTGCGTTTTGTCTAACATGAATTGTCATTATTTTTACATGAATTAACATGAATTACACATGAATAATTCAGAAATATTTTGGCTTATTTTCGATAATTCATGAAATATTCATGTCGATTTTTGAAAAAAAAAAAATCACCCACAGTGTAACAAAATCCATTTTTTCATACATAGTATTATGAACGCTATATTGCGGAAACATAAAAAAATGTATTTTTGCACCCGAATTGGTGGTAAGCTTACCACCGAAAAAAGTAGTAAACAATTGTTATGGAAAACAAGAAATTACAAGCAGCATTGGATAAATGGCAAGCTATTCAACCCTTGTCGGAATCAGACAAGAACAGATTGAGTCGAAGGTTCACTGTGGATTTCAACTACAACTCGAACCACATTGAAGGAAACACATTGACGTATGGACAAACAGAGTTATTGTTGCTGTTCGGCAAAGTGTCAGGAACGGCTGAATTCCGTGATTGTGAAGAGATGAAGGCCAGCAACGTCGGCTTGAAAATGATGTCAGCTGAGGCATTGGAGACGCAACAACCGCTTACACAGAATTTCATCAGGACGCTACACCACACTTTGCTGCGTGAGGATTACACGGTCTATCGCAACCTTCCCGGGGGGATGCAGACGAGTTACACCGTTCACGCGGGGCAGTACAAAACCCGTCCGAACAGTGTAATCACCCGCTATGGGGACCGTTTCGAGTACGCTTCGCCGGAAGAGACCCCAGCCTTGATGACCGACCTTGTCGATTGGTACAACAAGGCGGAGGCGGAAGGCAAGCTGTCGCCCGTGGAGTTGGCCGTGCTGTTCCACTACCGTTACATCCGCATCCACCCGTTCGAAGACGGCAACGGGCGCATCGCCCGCCTGATGTTCAACTATATCCTGTCACGGCACGGATACCCGATGATTGTGGTACGCAGCAAGTCAAAACAAGATTATCTGGAGGCATTGCACCAGGCCGACTTGATTGTAGGTGCAGCCCCGCACGACGGTGCGCACGCCTCGCTGAGGGAGATTCGCCCATTCCATAAATACATGGCAAATCTGATTGCCCATGAAATAGAAAATGATGTGTTGTTCGTCACAGACAAGAGTGAGAGCATCTGGTGGTACGACGGCGAGCGCATCGCGTTCCGGTCTTCCAACTATGCCAAAATCCTCCGTGAGCTGAAAATCGAGAAGAACGCCACCTATTCCTACTTGCAGGAAGCGATAGGCATCAACCGTTCCGCTATTCAGAAAATGCTCCAAACAATGCTGGAGAAAGGCTACATTGACAAAGACGAAACCGGTTCCTGGCGGGTGTTCATCACGCCGTCGGTGTGAAGGGCAAGCACATTTTTTAAGAATCAATTGTTAAAAATGCTACTTTTGCGCCTTGAAATGATTTTGTGCGCAGAAGTCCATGCCCAGCATTCAAGAATATCTGAACAGGATACGCCATTCTTTCTCGCCATCGGCGAAGAAGGATCACGTTGTCGCCTTCATCGACACAGAAGTCTCCGCTGACGGCCGTAAAGTCTATGATTTCGGGGCGTTCATCGAACCGGAAGAGAAGTTCCATGCGGCTTCGAAGAATGAATTCGCGAAGTTCATCCGCAATGCCGAATACCTCTGCGGCCACAACATTCTCCATCATGACCTCAAATTCCTTGCCGACATTCCCGACCTCAAGCGCAAGAAGACCATCGACACGCTGTACCTCTCCCCTCTCCTTTTCCCGCGCCGACCTTATCACAGACTTGTGAAAGACGAGAAATTGCAGGTAGAGGAGATGAACAACCCGCTCAACGACAGTCTGAAAGCACGCGACCTTTTCTACGATGAGATCTCTGCTTTCAACAACCTGTCCAAAGAATTGCAGTCTATCTATCACAAACTTTTGCACAAACAAGAGGAATTCGAAGGTTTTTTCGACTATATCGGTTTCGAGGAGACATCAAACGACTTGGCTGAATTGATTCAGACGCAATTCAAAGGGATGATCTGCGACCATGCTGACATCTCGCTACTCGCCTCGGAACACCCGACAGCGCTTGCCTACGCTCTCGCCCTTATCCACTGCGGCGACACCCTCTCCATCACGCCACCGTGGGTGCTTCACCAATTCCCGGTCGTCGAGCACGTCTTGAAACTGCTTTGTAACACCCCGTGTCACCAACCGTGTTCCTACTGTGAGGAACGTTTGGACATCCACAAAAACCTGCAATCTGTTTTCGGCTATAAAGAGTTCCGCACCTTCGACGGCGAGCCGATGCAGGAAAAAGCGGTACAGGCGGCGGTGGACAGTAAATCGCTGCTCACCATCTTCCCTACCGGCGGCGGCAAGTCGCTGACCTTCCAACTTCCGGCCATCATGGCGGGACGGAACGAACACGGCCTCACCGTAGTCATCTCGCCACTCCAATCGCTGATGAAGGACCAGGTGGACAACCTCGCAGAGAAAGGAATCACCGAAGCGGTCACCATCAACGGACTGCTGGATCCCATCTCCCGCACGAACGCTTTCGAAAGGGTCGCCGACGGCAGTGCGTCCATACTCTATATCGCACCGGAAATGATGCGTTCCAAAACCCTTGAGAAGTTGCTCCTTTCCCGCAATGTAGTGCGTTTCGTCATCGACGAGGCGCATTGCTTCTCCGCATGGGGCCACGATTTCCGCGTGGACTACCTCTACATCGGCGACTTCATCCGGAAATTGCAGGAAGCAAAGGGAAACCACGTGGTCATTCCGGTTTCCTGCTTCACCGCCACCGCCAAGCAGAAGGTCATTTCCGACATCCGCGACTATTTCCAGCGGAAGTTGGGATTGGAACTCGAACTGTTTGCCTCCACAGCGGCAAGGACCAATCTGCGCTATTCCGTCATCCATGCCGAAACGGAAGAGGAAAAATACAACCATCTGCGTAACCTGCTGACTGCTAACGATTCCCCGACCATCATCTACGTATCCCGAACACGAAAGACGAGAGAGATTGCCGAAAAGCTGACCAGCGACGGTTTTCCCACGCTGCCCTTCAACGGTAAGATGGATCCCAACGACAAAATAGCCAACCAAAACGCTTTCATGGACAACCATGTGCGGGCCATCGTGGCAACATCCGCATTCGGCATGGGAGTAGATAAAAAGGACGTGGGCATGGTGATCCACTACGACATTTCCGACTCGTTGGAGAATTACGTGCAGGAGGCCGGACGCGCCGGGCGTGACCCGCAACTTAACGCCCAATGCTACATTCTGTTCAGCGACCACGACTTAGACAAGCACTTCATTCTTCTAAACCAGACAAAACTGAGTATCAGCGAAATACAGCAAGTCTGGAAAGCCATCAAAGACCTCACACGACAACGGAAGTCGGTGAGCTGCTCCGCCTTGGAAATCGCACGTCAGGCGGGTTGGAACGACGAGGTGGCAGACATCGAAACCCGCGTGCGCACTGCGGTTGCAGCTTTGGAGGACGCCGGCTACGTGAGTCGCGGCAACAACGTGCCCCGCGTTTTCGCCACGGGTATCTTGGTCAAAAACATGGAGGAAGCCCGCCAGCGCATCGAGCACTCTTCGCTGTTCTCCCATGACGAACAGACCCAAGCCATCCGCATCATCAAATCCCTAATTTCCAACAAATACAAGGCGAATGCGGGCTCAGTGGAAGCCGAATCCCGCGTGGACTATTTGGCAGACATGTTGGGCATGACCAAAGCCGAGGTTATCCAAGCGGTGAGTCTGATGCGCCAAGAGGGAATTTTGGCCGACTCCCGCGATATGACTGCGCTAATCCACAAAACCGACAACGAAAAGAAATCCCTCAAACGGTTTGAGTCATTCGCCAAACTTGAACAATTCCTATTGGCGATGGTCATCTCACGGGACAATGAAATCGAAATCTCTTACAAAGAACTGAACGAGAGCGCCTTAAAGGCCGGTATTCAAGATTCGACCATACGTAACATCCGTACCATCCTCTATTTTCTAAGCATCAAATCTTACATCAAGAAAAAAGAGAATATTGAAAAAGGTCTGGTCCGTTTTTCGTTGAGCCGAGATATCAACGCCATTTCAAGGAAAAACGACCTTCGTATCGACCTTTGCAGGTTCATCATCGAAGAGCTTTACACCTTGCCGACCACGGAATCCGAAAACACCTCCAATGAGTTCAGATTGGTGCAATTCTCGGTGACAGAGATTCAAAAGCGGTTCTCAGAACAAATCAGGATAAATGTTTCTGACAAACCGTGTACCATCAGCGATGTGGAGGAAGCGCTGCTCTATCTCAGCAAAATAGGGGCGCTCAAATTGGAAGGCGGGTTTATGGTGATATACAACGCCATGCAGATCTACCGCCTGACCGACATGAAATACAAATACAAAAAAGAGGATTACCGGCTGCTGGACGAGTTTTACAAACAGAAAATCAGGCAGATACACATCGTAGGGGAATATGCCAACCTCATGGTCAAGGACTACGGCGCAGCATTGCAGTTTGTGCAGGACTATTTTCTATTAGACCACAAAAAATTTGTCAGCCAATATTTCAAAGGGGACAGAGCGAAGGATATCGAGAAGAACATCACGATGGAGAAATACCAGCAACTTTTTGGCGAACTATCTGAAAGACAGCGGGAAATCATCCAAGACAAACAGTCAAAGTGCATCGTGGTGGCGGCAGGACCGGGGAGCGGCAAGACAAGGGTGCTCGTACACAAATTGGCCTCCTTGCTGCTGCTGGAAGACGTGAAACACGAACAACTGTTGATGCTGACCTTCTCCCGCGCCGCAGCCATCGAATTCAAACAGCGACTTATCCAATTGATCGGTAATGCCGCCCATTTCGTGGACATCAAGACCTTCCACTCCTTCAGTTTCGACCTGATCGGGAAAACCGGAAATCTGGAAGAGGCCGACCAAGTGGTTCGAATGGCCGCCGAAATGGTGGAGAACGGCGAGGTCGAGCCCACCAAAATCGGGAAAACAGTCTTAGTGATCGACGAAGCGCAGGACATGGACGACGACGAGTACGCGCTCGTGGGTGCACTGATGCGACAAAACGAGGAGATGCGCGTGATTGCTGTCGGTGACGACGACCAGAACATCTACCAGTTCCGCGGTTCTGATTCCAAACACATGCAGTCATTCATCTCTGATTTCCAAGCTGTTAAGTATGAGATGACCGACAACTACCGCAGTTGTCGGGACATTGTCCAGTTTTCCGACCGTTTCATCCATCGTTTAGATGGCCGTATGAAAAAACAGGGTTGCACGGCGATAAGTCAGGAGGACGGGCTGGTTTTTCTGACCAAGCACAACAGCAGCAACCTATACACCCCCATCATCAATCAGCTGAAACACAACGGGATAAAAGGGACCGTTTGCGTGATGACCAACACCAACGACGAAGCGGTTCAGATGGCGGGACTTTTGCTCAAGGAAGGGTTCCGCACCAAGCTGATTCAGTCGGGCGGTTCGTTCCGGTTAGCAGACTTGGCGGAAATCCGCTATTTCATGAAACAGATTGACAAACGGACCTCCACACCCATCATTTCGGATGTCGCATGGGGAGAGGCGAAAGAGAAAACACTCCTCACCTACACGCAAAGTAACCTTCAGGAGTATTTGCAGGGCTTTTTCCACGCTTTCGAGAGCACCAACAAAGTGAAATACCGCAGCGATCTAGGCGATTTCGTTTTCGAGTCCAATATCGAAGATTTCTGCTTCGCTGACAAAAAAACAGTATTGGTTTCCACCATCCACAAGACCAAAGGCCGCGAGTTCGACACAGTATATATGATGCTGGCGCGCAACGAGGATGAAACGGCGGAGAACATCCGGAAGTTGTATGTGGGCATGACCCGTGCAAGGAAATCGCTCTACATCCACACCTGCACCGCCATTTTCGACGGAATCCGGCATGAACATGTAGAATACGTGGAAGATAACGCGCCGTACAGTGCCCCGAACGACATTTCCGTGCAGTTGACCCACAGGGACGTCTATCTGGATTTTTTCAAAGACAAGAAGGAAAAGATTCTCTCGTTACGGAGCGGACAACCACTTTGGTTCAAGGACAATGGTTTTTATTCGGCAGCAGGCGACTGCGTGGCAGTTTTGTCCGCGAAAAAGCGCAACGAACTGCAAGAGCTCCATCGGCAAGGATTCTCGGTCTATGCTGCGGAGGTGGCCTTCATCGCAGCATGGCGCAGCGAGAACGACACCGTGGAATCGGCGGTGATGCTGCCGAAGATGCACCTGCGGCGATGACACAGCACCCCTTCGCCAAAAAAATTTCCTCCCCTACCGCAACCTTTTCAATTTTCCGTGTCTTATAGTGCGGAAAAACATTATTTTTGCCGTGCTGTTTTCCCATTGCGGGGTTCACCGGACTTCGCCCCGCTTATGGCAGCAGCACGGAAAGAAAAACAGAGAAGTCCCCATAAAATGATGAAAAAAATCACCACCCTGCTACTGACCCTTCTGGCTTTCGCCGGGTACAGCCAAACCCAAACCGATGTGCTCTCCGCAGCACAGAAGCTTATCGACGCGAAAAAGTACGAGTCCGCGTACGTCCTACTTGACAACGAAGATCCCAGCAACGAGAAACCCGACGTCGTGCTGATGAAGGAGGATATCGTGCTCAACTACTTTGTTTCCAGTATGATGCATCAAGTCTTCGCACTCAAAGACCTGAAAAAGAACGAGGATGTCATGGACTATCGCGGCAAAACCGGCACCTTCAGCTTGTTCCCGTTCCGGGCCGACAGCGTCCTGATCAAGCTCATCGCCGCCTATCCGGACAACTGCAAGCTGTA
>CACXUB010000105.1:7322-8047 GCA_902770735.1 uncultured Bacteroidota bacterium
GGTCTCGCCTTCTACTACAACGAGGTGCTGAACAAATACGGAGGATACTGGCTTATGGACGAGGAGGAGCTGACGCAAAAAATCGTCGAGAACGGCAAGAAAGCCATTGACGGCGGATGCGGGGACTACATCACCTACCACAACATGGGAGTGGCACTGCTGACGCAGGAGGAAACCGCTCAGAGCATCCCATACCTCAAGAAGGCCACCGAACTGGAACCCCAAAAGGCGGACGCGCACTACAACTTGGCCTACGCCTACCTGTTCACGGACCAGCTCGACAACGCGCTCCCGCAGGCCAAGACCTCCTACGACCTCTACAAGGACAAGGACCTCAAGGGGGACGCCGCCCGCATGACCGGACAAATCTTGATGGAAAAAGGCGACTATCGCAATGCCCTGAAATACTTTGAAACGGCGGACAAGCTCATTCCGGACGACTACTACAACCTGTCGCCTCTGCTGCGTCTCTACTTAGTCACCGGCAACCAGAAGGCGCCCTCGACGGCCAAAAAGCTGTTCGAACTCGCCCCCGAGAATCCGACCATCTACCAGGCCATGGTGGAGGCATACCGATTCGCCGGCAAAGAACCCGAACTCGTCCGTTTTTACAAGGCGCAGCTGCCGAAATACGTAAACAACGACAAGGTTTTCGGCAACCTGCACTTCTACTTAGGCACCCTTGCAATGGAGCACGACAAAGCCGCCGCCAAGGAGTACTTCCT
>CACXUB010000106.1 GCA_902770735.1 uncultured Bacteroidota bacterium
CTTTGGGCAGTTTGTATCGGAAGGCGGTCTCGGTGCGCACGTATTCTTCTCGTGCGTCCGCGATTTGCGCCTGCACGCGCTGGGCGATTTTCGACATGCAGTCGTTGAGTTGCTCCTCGAATTTCCGGAAGTCTTCGATCAAGGAGAAGGCGACGTCGGTGGGGGTGATGAAGCGGGCGTGCGCCACCATGTCGGTGACGGTGAGGTTGGTGGAATGGCCGATGCCCGTGAGCACCGGCAGCGGGAACGTGGCCACGCGGTGGGTCAGCCCGTAGTCGTCGTAGCAGCTCATGCCCACATCGCCGCCGCCGCCGCGCACGACGACCACCACATCGAAGTCGTCACGCCGCTTTTCGATCTGTTCCAGCTGGCTCAGGATGCCGGTGATGGCCTTCTCGCCTTGCAGGATGGACGGAAACAGCTCTGTATGAAATGTATAGCCGTGTTCGTTGCCGTGCAGCGTCTGCATGAAGTCGCTGTAGCCCTTGCTGGTCTCCACGGAGATGACCGCCACGCGTTTGGGCAGCGTGGGCATCGGCAGCTGACGGTTAAGGTCGAAGACCTGCTCCTTCTTGAGCCGGTCGATGACCTCCTGGCGGTTGCGCACCATCTCGCCTAACGTGTAGCTCGGTTCGATGTTCTCGATGTGCAGCGCCAACCCGTGTTTCGGGCTGAACTGTACGGTGGCGAGGCACAGGATGCGGAGAGAATCGGCCGACGCAATGAATGCCTCTCCGCCAACGATGAGCACGATGTAGTCGGCCAGCAGATACAGCAGCAGAATCACGGGAAGCACGGTCACCAACAACGCATGGATAATCGAGCTGAGCAACTCGTGATAGCGCGTGTGGTCCTCTTCGGCAAGATAGAGCGAGAGACGCGGGATGGAGACCATGATGATGCGGATCACGATCATGAGGTGGTTAATGGTTAAAGGTTAAATGGTTAAAGGTTAAATGGTTAAAGGTTAAATGGTTAAAGGTTAAATGGTTAAAGGTTAAATGGTTAATGGTTTAGAGTTTAGGGTTTCTCTCTAGTGAAATGTCATAGTCTAAGTCTAAGTCATTAGTCTAAGTCATAGTCTAAGTCATTAGTCTAAGTCATAGTCTAAGTCAACAGTTTCTCGCAAGTGCATAGCCAAAAGCCAAAAGCTAATTATACGCAATATTCTTCGGGATGCGGAGCCAGTGTTCGTAGTGGGGGCCGAGGCGGCGGACCGTGCGGGTCCAGATCTCGTCGGCGGGGGTATCGAAGACAAGGGACTGCGTGGCGGGGGCAATAACCCACATGTTGCGCTCCAGCTCGTCCTCTAACTGTCCGGGCGACCAGCCGGCATAGCCCAACAGGAACTTGCTCTTGAGGTTGGGGATGGCGTGCTGCTCCAGAACGGCGATGAGCACGGGGTTGTAGCCCACATAGACGCCGGGGAGCAGCCGCGTGGCCTCGGGACAGGAGTCGAAGCTGTGGAGCAGGAAGACGGCTTCCGGCAGGACCGGCCCGCCGAAGTAGATGGGGTCGTCCACGCGGATCTCGTTCACCACGTCATACACCGAATGCGGCAGCTGTCGGTTGATAATCAGCCCCGCCGTGTGCTCCTCCTCGTAGTCCGTCAGCAGCACCACCGAATGGTTGAAGAACGGGTCGTTGAAGTAGGGCGTGGAGACTAACAGCCGTCCCGCCTCCAAGCTGAGGCCCGTGGGTTCGATGCGGAGAAGGTCGTCGTACATTGGTTTTTAGTTTAGGGTTTACAGTTTAGAGTTTAGAAGGTTATTCCCAAAAATAGCCCATTTCAATTGAGAAGACTTTATCTTTGTAGAATTCGATAATCGTAGCTTCGTAAGGGTCTCCAATCCAAAGTCGGTCTAATGGAACAATGTATCTCACATCGTATGGCTTGTCCCAGTGTGCATCGTCCAAATCCAACACTTGGAATGCTTCGTATAAATCCAATACTTGTTTCTTTGGCGTGCCGATGCGAATGCCTTTAGTCGTGACAAATGTTGTAGTAGTCAATGAATCATCATCCGTGATTTTGATATATTCGACGCTGGATGGGGAGCCTATGGTGTCCGACACCATCCATAATGTCAGTCCCAACGAGAAATAATCCCAATTCTGGTGATAGTTGCCGTCGGATTCCAAATACTGGAATTCACCCTCGAGATCCGGTATGCCCAGAGAATCGATCACCGTTTGCCCCGGAATGTCATACGTCAACCAATGATTTAACGTGTCCTGCGCGACAACGACATCCTCCTGTGCAAACATTCTTGCCGCTAACACGCACATTGCCACTATCAAACACAATCGTTTCATATTCATTTATTATTCATATTCATATTCATTCATATTCATTCATTCATTATTCCCAGGGCTCGCTGCGCTCACCCTGGGCTGACACGTGTCGGGCTTGCAGCCCTCTTGGAAATATGTTTTAAATGGTGAATACTCATTCATCATCATCATTCACCATTTATCATTCATCATTCTTAATTCTTAATTCTTAATTCTTAATTGCTCAGAATCCCGCAAACGGCATGAACAGCGGCGGGAGCAACAACAGGAATCCCAGCACAATCAACGCGAGCAGGAACTTCCAGATGAACTTTGCCCACGTCGAATAGGGGATGCGGGCGACGCCGAGCACGCCGATGAGCACGCCGGACGTGGGGGTGATCATGTTGGTGAAGCCGTCGCCGAACTGGAAGGCCAGGACGGTGAGCTGCCGCGGAATCTCCATCAGGTCGGACCATTCGGCCATCATCGGGATGGTGAGCGCGGCCTTGGCGGAACCTGACGGGATGATCAGGTTCAGCAGGTTCTGCATCACGTACATGGTGGCGGTGCTGCCGATGCGGCCCGCCCCTTTCATGCCCTCCGCCACAGCGTAGAGAATCGTGTCGATGATGTGGCCGTCTTCCAGAATGATGATGATGCCGCCGGCCAAACCGACGACCAGCGCGGCCACGAGGATGTCTTTGCAGCCCTCCAGGAAGCTGCGGACCACCTTGTCGAATTTCATCCCGAACGCGATGCCGGCGGAGATGCCCATCGCGAAGAAGAGACCGGCGATCTCCATCACGTACCAGCCGTAGCCCAGCACGCCCGTCACCAAAATCAGAATCGTGAACAGCAGGATGGTGAGGATCAGGTGGTGGACGGACTTGCGGGTGGCGAAGAAGCCGATGAGAACGAACAGCGCGGCCCAAATCGGGAACAGCAGCACCCTGCGGCTACCCAAGCCCACCGTGATGTCGGTGTAGGGCATCGTGACGGCACAGAATATCAGGACGGCTGATATACAAGCATATACAATCCATGCGGAGATTCCCGACTTCACCATTCCCTGTTGCGAATCCGTGACGGCAGTCTTTTCGCGCCAGTAGCTGTCGATGTTGTAGGTCAGCGATTTCTCGGGATTTTTCTTGATGTAATTGGCGTAGATCAGCGTGAAGACGATGGCGATGACTGTCAGGATGATCCAGCACAGCAGCCGATAGCCGAGGCCCGAGAAGGTGGGCAGTCCGGACAGTCCCTGCGCGATGCCGATGGTGAAGGGGTTGAGCATGGCGCCCGCGAAGCCCACATGCGCGGCCACGTAGCACATCAGCACCCCCGTGATGGAGTCGTAGCCCATGGAGACGGCCAGCGGCACGAAGACGACGATGAAGGCGATGGTCTCCTCGCTCATCCCGAATACCGATCCGAAAAGACTGAACATCAGCATGATGGCGATAATCAGCAGGTTGTTGACCCCTACCTTTCGGAAGAAGGCGTGCTGCTGCATCCGCTGCGTCTTTTCGAGGAAGAGCCAAATGCCGCGGTTGATGGCGTCAGTTTCGTTCATCACCCAGAAAGCCCCGCCAATCATCAGGATGAAGACGATGATGTTGGAGGTCCGCTCGAACCCTTTGAAGAAGGCGGTGAAGACCTGCCACGTCTGCGGCGCGGGATCGACACGGTGGTAGGAGTCGGCCACCACCACGTTGCGCTCGTGCCCATCGACCGTAACCGTCTGACGGTCAAACTGTCCGCCCGGCACAATCCAGGTCAGGACGGCGCACACGGCGATGATGGAGAAGACGATGGTGAAGGTATGGGGGATGTTGAATTTGGTACGCATTTTCTAATGGTTAAGGGTTAAAGGTTAAAGGTTAAGGGTTAGGGTTCTCGCCAGAGCAAAGCCAAAAGCTAAAAGCCAATAGCCAATAGCTATTTCAGATGTATCAGGGCGGCAGCGCCGAGGACGGCCGCGTCGTTGGATTGCAGTTCAGAGAGTTGGATGGAGATGCGGTCTTTGTAGATATAGAGCAGGTTTTCGGCGAAGTAGCGGCGCAGGGGTGCGAGCAGGGCTTCGCCGGCGCGGGTGGGGCCGCCCATGAGGAAGAAGGCCTCGGGGGAGCAGAACGATGCGGCGTTGGCCATGCCGAGGGCGAGCCAGTAAGCCGTTGTGTCGTAAGTTTTAAGGGCTAGCGGGTCGCCCGCCACGGCCATCTCGCCCACATCCTTGCAGGTGAGCTCAGCACCTTTGAAATTGTCCGGGAATTCACCTTTGGCAGCCTCTTCGCGGTAAGTCTGGCAGATGCCGCGGGCCGAGGCGTACATCTCCAAGCAGCCTTTCCGTCCGCAGCTGCAGAGCCGGTCGCTGAGCGGGTTGACGATGGCGTGACCGAGCTCGCCGGCCATGCAGCCGTGCCCGTGGATGAGGCGGCCATCGACGAAGATGCCGCTGCCCACGCCGGTGCCGAGGGTGATGGTCACGAAATGCTGCATCAGCTTCGCGCCGCCGTAGATGTGCTCGCCGATGGCGGCGGCGTCTGCGTCGTTGGAGAGCGTGACCGGCAGCCCGAGGATGTCCTGGAGCATCCGGCAGATCGGGATTTCCTCCTTCATCCGCAGGTTGGCGGTTTCCGCGCCGATGCAGCCCGTGTCGAAGTGGGCGTTGGGGGCGCCGATGCCGACGCCGCCGACCTCCGTGAGACCGTTCTCCCGCAGCAAAGCGGTGATGGCCTCCGCGATGTCCAGGATATACGGGCGGTGGTCAACATAGTCCCAAGTCTTCAAAATCTTGTGTTGCAGCACTTTGCCGTCGGGATTCACGAGTCCGATGTCCGTGTTGGTGCCGCCGATGTCGATGCCTATGGCCAGTTTGTTCATAATTCCGGTGTTGAAATGAGGGATTTGGGGCTATTTTGCCTCGCCGACCTTGGTGGTCAGGCTGATGAACCCGAGGTTGTCGGCCTTCTCGGCGCGGCGATAGACGGTCAGCGTGTATTTGCCCGGCACTTTGAATTTGCGCTCGGGATACACCAACACATCGACTTCCGCGTTGCTGCCTTCACCGGTGAGCCGGATGTCGGGGTTGTCCTTGCGGTTGAGCAGGAAATGGCTGGTGGAGAAGGATTTCATGCCGTCGGGGGTGCTCAGCGTGAACGACAGCGGGATGTCCTGCAGGGTGGCCACGGCCGTGTCGTAAACCAGCGAAACCAGCACGTCGTAGCGCTTCGCGGTGTCTTTGATGTCGAAATCGAAGTCCAAAACCTCCTCCTCGAACGCCCAGTTGGTGTTCGGGAATGCGTGCGTGTTCTCCGCCAACCAGTTGCGGTTCGCACGGCTGCCGTTGTTGCAGGAAACCATGGTGAAAGTCGTCAGCAGGGCGGCTGCGACAACCAAAAAAAATTGTTGATAAAATATCTTTTTCATACTTCTGGATTTCATTTTAATATCGTACTTTTGCCCTCCGTTTTTCCGTTCGGAAAGCGACGGCAAAAATAACAAATTTAAGATGGCAAAACAACAAAAATATTACGTGGTTTGGGTGGGTGAGAAGCCCGGTGTATATGACAACTGGAACGACTGCAAGAAGCAGGTGCACCAGTTCGAGAACGCCAAGTACAAGTCTTTCGAGAGCCGTGCCGAGGCGGAAGAGGCTTTCAAGCAGGGCTATGAGAAGTATTACAAAAGCCATCCGTCGCCGAACAATTCCGCCAAGCAGCTGCTCTTGCTCCAGGACCAGCCGAAGCCGATCCTGCGCAGCCTCTCCGTCGATGCGGCGTGGAATTCCGTGACCAAGGTGATGGAGTACCGCGGCGTATATACGGAGACGGGCGTGGAATGGTTCCACAAGGGACCGTTTCCGCATGCCACAAACAATGTGGGCGAGTTCTTGGCTATCGTGCACGGCCTTGCCCTCATCAAGCAGAAAGGCTACGACATCCCCATCTACACCGACAGCATGACCGCCTTGTCGTGGGTGCGCAAAAAGAAGCACAATTCGGTGATTTTGCCGACCGCCGAGAACGAGGAGGTGATCAATCTCCTGGAACGGGCGGAAACCTGGCTGCGGAACAACACGTATGAAACGCCTATCTACAAGTGGAACACTCCGCTTTGGGGCGAAATCCCCGCCGACTTCGGACGGAAATAGCTTTTGGCTTTTGGCTATTAGCTTTTGGCTGGTTTAATCGTGGTCGCGGCGGTTCTCGCACTCGCAGATGTCGGTGAACAGGATGTCGGTTTCAGGCAACAGCTATTCCATCGCCTCATATTCCCATTTGGTGAGCGGTATTTGCCGTAAGTCCAGGATTTTCAATGTTTTACTGATTTTGCTGATAGAGTGGGGGAGTACGTAGAGCGGGTTTCCCCAAGCGTCGATAGTGGCGAGCTGGTGCAGGTTGCCGATGGATTCGGGCAGTTCTTCGAGGATGTTGCGGGAGACGACGAGCGTGCGCAGGTCGGTGAGCGCGCCCATCGTTTCGGGCAGCCGGAGCAGCTTGTTGTGGTCGATATTCAGGTATTGCAGTTTGGTGAGCTTCCCGATGTTTTGGTTCAAGCGACACAGTTTGCAGCCTTTCACGGTGAGTTCACGCAGTTCCGTCAGTTGGAAGAGCTCTTCCGGCAGCGAGTCCTTGTTGGCCAACTTCGTGATTTTCAACCGATAGACCGGTGTCTCCGCTTTCAAGGCCGCCTCCACGGAGGTATAGACCGTGCCGTCGTCGTCGGGCGCGTACCGTACGAGCGTCTTTTGCGCGTGAATTTCTGGCAACCAGAATGTCAGTATGAAAAGAAATACGATTTTGCAAGGCTTGTCCATGGCGATTTGCGGTTATAGAACGTGTTTTTTGTTGAGGATTTCCAATCGTTGCGGCAGTGTCATCGTTGTGAAGACGCGCCATCCGTTGGTGCCGTGCGGATTCTTTTTCGCATAGGAGAGGTCCGACTCGAAAACATAGGCTTCCATTTCGAACGGATTGGTGTAATAGGCGACTTTCGTGCCGTGACGAAAGGGTCTGTTTTTCAGAAAGTAGTAGAGGTATCGGAGGTAGAAGAAAATCCACGAGTCGTGGGTGGAAACGGCCTGCTGGACGTGTATCCATTCATGGTGCAGCATGATTTTGCCGGACTGTGAGTTGCGCGTTCTTGCCCAATTTTTAGCGTTGCTGTCGCGAATGAGTATTTTCCCGAAGAAAGTGATGGCGAAATACCCTTTCGGGGGCAGGAAACGGTTGGTCTGCACCGTGATGCTTTGGTATTTGCTCGGACGTCTGACCACTTCGGCTAATCTTTCTTCACAATGGAAATGTATGTGTAGATGGGGTAGTGGTCGGAAGCCGTAAGTTCCTTGCACACTGTGTATTGGAAATCGTTGAATTGTTTGTCGTGCGCGATGTAGTCGATGCGGTAGGCGGGGAAGTTGCCGCCCACGTACGTGGTTCCCGTGCCTTTGCCGCTGCCTCGGAACGAGTCTTTCAGCCCCTGCATGATCTTGTTGTAGCTGAAGGAGGCGGGCGAGTCGTTGAAATCGCCGCACAAGATGACGGGGTAATGGCATTCGTTGATGTGCGCGTGCACCGTTTTGGCTTGTTTCTGGCGCAGTTCGTAGGCCAGGGAGATCTTTTGCGACAGTTTCTGCGCCTTGTTGTTGAACGATGAGTCGTAGTTCCCCGCCTTGATGGCCCTTCCGGTCTCGTAGTCCGCGCTGTCGAGGTGCATGGAGGCCAGGTGGATGTTATAGACCCGCAGCGTGTCGCCGATACCCTCGGTCAG